>CAZVKM010000037.1:0-18675 GCA_964627685.1 uncultured Solibacteraceae bacterium
GATGGCCTGGATGGCCTCGCCGCGGGTGGCATGCTCATCGTCTGCCTCACCTTCGCGATCCTGGCCTACGTGGCCGGCCACGTGAAGATGGCCGCCTACCTCGCCGTGCCCTACGTGCCGGGCGGAGCGGAGCTGTCCGTCTTCGTGGGGGCCATGGCCGGAGCCTGTCTGGGCTTCCTCTGGTTCAACGCGCACCCCGCAGAGGTGTTCATGGGGGACACGGGCAGCCTGGCCCTGGGTGGCGCCCTGGCCACGGTGGCCCTCACCATCAAGCAGGAACTCCTCCTGGCCATCGCCGGCGGCCTCTTCGTGATCGAGTGCATCTCGGTGATCCTCCAGGTCGGCAGCTACAAGCTGCGCGGCGGGAAGCGCATCTTCCGCATGGCCCCCTTCCATCACCACATGGAGCTGGGGGGGTTGGCCGAGACCAAGGTGGTCATCCGCCTCTGGATCACGGCCATCGTGTGCTCGATCCTGGCGCTGGGGTCCCTGAAGCTCCGTTAGCCCTAGGCCTGCGGGTGGGAGGGCTCCGCCCACAGCGGGGAGACCTTGAGCGGCTGCGGCTGTCCGAAGACGAAGCCCTGGCCCCAGGGGACATCCGCATCGATGACGGCCTGGAGTTCCTCGGGGGTCTCGATGCCCTCGGCGATGAAGCCGATGCACATGCGCTGGGCGAAGACGGACAGGGCGTTGAGGAGGGCCGCCTGATAGGGCCGGCGGTGCGCCTGCTCCACGAGGCTCCGGTCGGCCTTGATGAAGTCGGGGGCCAGGCGGGCCATGTGGGTGAGGCTGGCCACCCCGGCCCCCAGGTCATCCACCGCGATCTGGAGCCCGTGGCTCCGCAGGCTCTTCGCGCAGTTCTGGAGGAGGTCCAGGTCGTGGATGCCGTGGCTCTCCGTGAGCTCCACCACCACGTTGAGGGGGGGGAAGGAGAGGTCCCCCAGCCAGCCCTGAAGGCGCCCCCAGAAGCGGGGGCTCTCCAGGGTCATGGGCTCGATGTTCACGAAGTGGAGCAGGGGCGTGGCCGGCTGCTCACGAAGGGTCCGGAAGGTGGAGGCCAGGCAGAGCAGGTCCAGCTCCAACCTCGTCTCGGCCTCCAAGTGGACGAAGCCCAGGTCGGCCAGCGAACACCACCGGCCGGACCCGTCCCGGAACCGGGTGAGGTACTCCTGGGCGGTGGGTTCGAGGGAGCGCAGCCCCAGCACCGGTTGGGCGTGGGCTTGGAGGGGGCGCCTTCCTTCCAGGATCTCCCGCAGCAGGGAGGTGTTTCGCGTGACCATGGCCCACCAGTGTACCTCGCCTGGGGGCGCAACCCGGTAATCTTGACCGGGGGGTCGCATGGCCTGGACGGTGGTGATGGGAGCGGGGCGGTCGGGCATGGCGGCCGTGCGCCACTTGCGCGGGCTCGGCCGGGACGTGATCCTCACGGACCGTGCGGAGACGCCCGATCCCGCCGTGGAGCTGGAGCTTCGCGCCCTGGGCGCGGTGGGGGCCTGGGGAGGGCATCCCTTCAGCCTGCTCGAGGCCTGCCAGGAAGTGATCCTCAGCCCGGGCATCCCCCGCACCGCTCCCTTCGTCACCGAAGCCCTCCGGCGGGGCATCCCCGTGATCGGCGAAGTGGAGCTGGGCCACCGCGCCCTCCGCACCCGGGCCGGGGGGGATAGGATCCTGGCCATCACGGGGACGAATGGCAAGAGCACCACCACGGACCTGCTGGCCCACCTCCTGCGCCAGGCGGGTCTGCCCTCCGTGGCCTGTGGCAACCTGGGGACCCCCTTCGTGGAAGCGGTGGAGGGGGCCGCCCCCGGGACCCGCTTCGCCCTGGAGCTCAGCAGCTACCAGCTGGAGAGCCTGGTCGCCTTCCATGCGGAGGGGGCCGCCTTCCTGAACCTCACGCCCGACCACCTGGCCCGCTATGGCGACCTGGAGACCTATCGGCAGGCCAAGCTGGGCATCTTCCGGGGGCAGGTGGCCCAGGACCTCCGGGTGGTGCCCGCGGCCACGCCCGAGCTCTGTCGGGACGCCCCGGGCGAGGCCCCTGCGGCCACCTTCGGCTGGGGCGAGCCCGCTGGACCCGGCGCCTTCTGCGATGCGGAGGGCCACCTCAAGGTGAAGGACCGGGATGGCGCCATCACCCCGCTCCTCCACCGCTCGGAGCTGAAGATCCCCGGCGACCACAACGTGGAGAACGCCTTGGCCGCGGTGTTGCTGGCCTGGCATGGCGGGGCCTCGCTTCAGTCCCTCGCGGAGGGCCTGAAGACCTACGGCGGCCTGGCCCACCGCATCGCCTTCTGCGGGGAGCGGAACGGGGTGAAGGCCTACAACGACTCCAAGGGCACCAACGTGGATGCCACGGTGATCGCCCTCCGCGCACTGCCCGGACCGCTGGTGGTCCTCCTGGGAGGCACCGACAAGGGCGCCAGTTACGAACCCCTCCGCACGGAGTGGGAAGGCAAGCTGCGGCGGCTCATCTTCCTGGGCGATGCCATCCCCCAGCTGAAGCGCGACCTGGGCGACCTCCCCCACGACGAGGTGTGGGACTTCGATGTGGCCGTGGGCCGCGCCCTCGCCCTCGCGCAGCCCGGCGATCAGGTCCTGCTCAGCCCCGCCTGCGCCAGCTTCGATCAGTTCAGGAACTTCGAGGAGCGCGGCGAGCGCTTCGAGGCCCTTGTGAAGGTCTGGGCTGGAGCTTGATCCTCAGGGCTCCGGAAGGGGCTCCTGGTCGCGTCGGGCCGCGGCGAGGAGGACCACGGCCGCGAGGATGAGGCCGGCGCCCAGGGCCTGCAGGGGCGAGGGAACCTCGTGCAGGAGGAGGGCCCCGTAGCAGGCCGCGGCGATGGGTTCCGTGGTGCTCACCATGGCCGCCGCTGGGGCGCCGATGCGGGCCAGCCCCGCCAGGTGGAAGGGGATGGGCACCACGGTGCAGAGCAGGGCGAGCCCCGCCAGTGGTTTCCAGGCCTGGAGGGCCAGGGTGGGCTGCCACTGACCCGCCAGGAGGGCCCAGGCCAGGAACCCGAAGCCGGCGGTGGTGATGACGCAGGTGGCCACCACCAGCGTGGGAAGGCCCCGCTGCACCTTCTCCCCGAGGAGCAGGTAGGTGGTGTAGCCCACGGAGGTGGCGAGGCCCATGAGCACGCCCAGCGTGTCCGTGGCGCCGCCCAAGCGGCCCACCGCGAGGGCGGTGCCCACCAGGGAGAGGGCCAGGGCCAGTCTGTCTCTGCCCGTGAAGGCGTGGCGCCCCCTGAGCCAGGTCACCAGGGCCACCAGGGCGGGATAAAGGTAGAGCAGCACCGCCGTGAGGGCCACGGGGATGCGCCGGGCGCTGAGGAAGTAGAGGCCCGCCTCCATCACGTAGATCCCGCCCATGGCCATGAGCCCCAGCAGGGTGGGGACGGGGATCCGCAGGGGGGTGCGCTTCGCCAGGATCCAAGCCCACAGCACGCTGGCGGCCAGGAGGAAGCGGAAGGCGAGGAGGGTAGGCACCCCGAGGCCCAGGGCCGCAGCCTGCCGGTTGAAGATGGACAGCAGGCCGAAGGCGAGGCCCGAGGCGGCCACGAGCAGGATGCCCGTGAGCGTCCTAGACACCGAAGGGCTTCAGGGCCTCGTCGATGGCCACGGCCATGGCGCGGTCCTGCGCGGTCACGCCGCCGGCATCGTGGGTGGTGAGGGTGATGCGGACATAGCCCCATCCGAAGGCCAGGTCCGGGTGGTGGTTGGCCGCTTCGGCGGGCCCCACCAGGGCGGAGACCATGTTGTAGGCGGTCATGAAGTCCGGGGTCTTGATCTCCCGGTGCAGGGCGTTGTCGCGCTCGATCCAGCTCATGGTGGGCTCCACGGGCCCCGGACGCGGGACCGCCACCCTGATTTCACCATAGGCGGGGGCGTCAGCGCCGGGCGGGCAGCGCCAGCTCGTTCCAGCGGGTCATGCCCCCTGCGAGGCTGCGCACATTGGTGAAGCCCGCTTCCATCAGCAGGGTGGCCGCCTGGTTGGAGCGGCCGCCCGCCTTGCAGATGGTGACGAGGGCCTGCGTCCGCAGCTCCTCCAATTCCCCCATGCGGGTGGGCAGCTCAGGCAGGGGGATGAGGCGGGCGCCCTCCAGGTGGCCCAGGGGACCCGTGAACTCGTCGGGGTTGCGCACATCCAGAAGCACCAGCGCCTCCTGGGCGTCACGCAGCGCCTCGCAGGTCACCTGAGGTACGCCCGCGCAACCGGCGCCCACCTCGCACACGGCGCCGCCGTCGGGGATGTCGATGCCGCGCGCTTCCCGGGTGCAGGCGAGGTTGGCCTGCACCACCGCCTTCATCCAGTCGGCGGCGGGGAGTTGGAGGCCCTGGAGCCAGGCCACGTAGGCTTCGCGGGTGCGGGGCTGGAGGCGGGGGTTCGCCTTCCGCTCGGCGCCGAGGGTGGCGTGGGTGCGGCCCCGGTAGTCGTGGCCGGGGAAGATGAGCAGGTCGTCGGGCAACCCCGTGAGCTTCTGGAGGCTGTCCCAGTGCTGGCCCGGGTCTCCGCCGGGGAGGTCGGTGCGGCCGGCGCCGCCTTCGCCGAGGAAGAGGAAGTCTCCGGTGAGGAGGCGGTCCGGCAGGCGCAGGCTCAGGCTATCCCCCGTGTGGCCGGGAGTATGGAGCACCTCCAGGGGGAGGCCCCCCACCTGGAGCCGGTCGCCCTCCGCCACGCGGTGGCTGCCCTCCGTGATGCGGGAGGCCTGGTGCACCACATGCTCGGCCCGGGTTCGGTCTCGCAACAGGGCGCAGGCGGAGAGGTGGTCGGCATGCACGTGGGTGTCGATGACCTGGGTGAGTCGGAGGCCCCGGTCGCGGAGGACACCGAGGTAGTGGTCTTCCCGCCCCAGCAGGGGATCCACGAGCATCGCCTCGCCCGTGTCGGCCGAGGCGATGAGGTAGGTCCGGCAGTTCCCGTCGTTGAGCTGCTCGAAGATCATCGGGGCCTCTCCTGGCCCCCCAGGCTACACCGGAGCGGGGGTCCCGAGGAGCTCGGCCGCCTCGGCCTTCAGGAGCCAGTCGCCGGGGAAGGCCTCCGCCGCGATCTGGATGGCGGAGAGCCGCTTCGGCTTCAGCGCGCCGGAGCGGCGCATCTCACGGACTTCGCGGTAGAGGCCGGCCAGCTCGGGGGCGAGGGACTCGGCCTTCGCCTGCTGGGCCTTCACCTCGCCCTCGCCGGCGGCGAAGGCGTTCATCTCGCCGAACCAGCGGTCCCAGGTGGCGGGATCCGCAGGGCCGCCGGCCACGGAGGGCAGGGTGGCCGTGACGAACAGGTAGGTCCAGGAGGGCAGGTCCAGGGGGCGGCCATTGAGGTGACCCCGGAGGTTCACCACCTCGCCGCCGCCCACGGCGAAGCCCGTGAGGAAGAGGCCGCTGTGGAGCTCGAAGCTGAAGGCGCCCCGCTCGGGCAGGGGGGCCTCGCCGAAGACCACCAGGGCCTGGCCGGGCCAGGGATTGGCCAGGGCCTTGCCCTGGCGGCTGGCCATGATGGGACCCTCCAGGCGGGCCACGGCGGTGGTGAGGCCCGGGGCGACCTCATGGTCGGTCGCGATGCGCTCCACCACCTTGCCCGTGAGCTCCAGGCCGTCGGCCAGCACGAGGTGGTTCACGGTGCGGGCCCGCAGGGCCTCCTCCAGGCCGAAGTCCCCGCCCCGCTTCCAGGCCAGGGTCTGCTCGAAGGCCGCCAGCACCTCGAACAGGTGCTCGAAGTCCCGGGCCACGAAGAGCTGGGGCTGCATGCGGGTGATGTCGTATTCGGTCTCGGTGCAGATGAGGCCGTGGGGCACCTTCTTCACGGCATCGGTGAGGCAGTGCTGGGCCTCGCCCAGGGAGCTGAGGATGCCGGCGCCGTAGATCTTGGGATCCTCACAGGTGCCCACGAGGCCGTACTCGGCGGTCCACCAGTAGAGGCGGGAGGCCTTGGTGTTCTCGCTCACGTAGCGGCGGCTGGCGGCGGTGGCGTGGAGCCGCTCCTCCGCGTGGGCGATGTCCTCGGCGGTGGCGGTGGGATCCTCCTTCACCACGGAGAGGTTGCGGATGGCCTCGAACATGGCCTCGTCCTCCACGGAGGCGATGGCCTTGAAGCCCACGAGGCCGCAGGCCTTCAGGTACTCCGCGTAGCGGGCGTTGGCGATGATGGGGGCATGGCCGGCGCTCTCGTGCACGATGTCCGGGGCCGGGGTGTAGGCGATGTGTTCGTGGGTGCGGATGTCGCAGGCGATGGCCAGCACGCCCATGGTCTGCAGCTCCGTGAACACCGCCGGGGGGATGAAGCCCCGCACGGCCACGGCGGACCATCCGAGCTTGGCGAGCTTCTCATTCATCTCGTCGAGGCTGGGGATGGCCTCGCTCCCGATGCCCGTGGCCTCCAGGCCCGCCAGGTAGTCGGGATGGGCCTTGTCGGCCAGGTGGGCCTTGAGCCGGTTCAGGATGTGGCGCCACACGGACTGGTCCCGGGGGGTGTAGGCGTCGTAGTCCTGGGTCACCACGTAGCGGCGCAGATGGGCGGGCAGCTTCTGGATGGCAGCTTCGGTGGGGCGCATGGGGACCTCGTCCCCCCATCATCGGCGCCCCGGATCTGATCGGAAATCCAGAAAATATCGAAGGGTTCGTCGATTTAACGACGATTCGTCTTTAGCCGCTTCCGCAGGGGGGCCAGCAGAAGCTCGGCCTCGGGGCTCCATCCGCCCTCGGGACCCAGCGCCACCACCTCCACGGGCTGGGGCCGGGCCTCCTTGAGGGGCCAGGCCTGGAGATCCGCGGGGAAGGGGGCGAGCCGGCGCAGGTCCGGCGCGATGGCCGCCGCCCCATAGGCGCGCAGGAGGTCGAAGAGGTGGAGGAAGCTCTCGGCGCGGCCCATCTCCTTCACCGCGACGCCCGCGTTCTCGAAGCGGGCGCGGTTGGCGCCGCCGTAGGGGTCGTCCCGCAGCCAGTCCACGAAGGGCTGGTCCCGAAGGTCGCCGACCTTGAGGGAGGGGCTGCGGTTCCGGCCCTTGGCGAAGGCGGACTTCCCCGGCGCCAGCACCACGAAGGGCAGGCTGAGCAGGCTCTGGGTGCGCACGCCCTCGTGGGGGGGCAGGGGCGTGAAGCCCAGGGCCAGGTCCAGCTGGCGGGTCTGCACCTGGCGCACCAGGTCGTGGGCGCCGCCGAAGCTGGCTTCCAGCTTGATGCCGTGGGTCGCGGCGGCCTGGGCCAGCTCGGGGAGGAGCATCATGCTCAGGGTGGGGTTAAGGCCCAGGCGGAGGTGGGCCTCGAGACCCGCTTGGTCCTTGAGGCGCTTGAGGTCCAGGGCGTGCAGGGGACCCTGGGCGGCGGCGTAGAGGCGCTCGCCCCGGGCCGTGAGGCGGAGCTTCCGGCCCGGTCCGCGCTCCAGGAGCGGCGCGCCGTCGCTGAGGCCCTGCTCCAGGGCCTTGAGGTGCTCGCTGATCACGGAGCGGGCCACGGTCAGGTGCTGGGCGGCGCCTTCCAGGGAGCCGGTCTCCACCGCGGCCACGAAGGCCTCCAGCCAGGTGAGGTGTCGGGGGAGCTTGCGGGTCATGGGGGGAGTATGGCGCATCATGGAGGCATGGCCGAATCACCCCTGCTCGATCTCTTCCGGGACCTCCGCTTCGGCGGGAGGCGCCAGGATCCGGCGGGCCATCCCTGCTTCGTGGCCGAGGGGCGGATCCTCGTGGAGGACCTCCTGGCCTGGGGGCGGGCGGGGCGCATGGAGGTGGTGGCCGTCCTCGCGGACTCGAATCAGGCGGAAGCCGTGAAGCCCCTCCTGCCCGAGGGGGTCCCCCTCCTGCCCGTTCCGAAGGCCGACCTCGAGGCGCTCACCGGGTTCCCCTTCCACCGGGGATGGATGGCCGCCGCCCGGGTGCCTGCGGGGCCCGGTCCGGAGCGGCTCCAGGCCTGTCGCCGGCTCCTGGTGCTGCCGGCCACGGCGGATGCCGAGAACCTGGGACAGCTGCTCCGGACCGCGGCCGCCCTCGGGGTGGAGGGCGCCCTCCTGGGCCCGGGGCCGGATCCCTTCAGCCGTCGGGCGGTGCGCGTCTCCATGGGGACCTCCTGGAAGCTGCCCCTGTGGCAGGTGGAGGATCCCTGGGAGGCCCTGGAGGGGTGGCGGCAGGGCGCGGGGGAGGTGGTGGCCGCGGCCCTCCCCGGATCCATCCTGGCGGCGGAGTGGCGGCCTGCGCCGCGGACGGCCCTGGTGCTGGGGCCCGAGGGCCCCGGCCTCTCGGAGGCCGAGCTCCGTCGCTGCGACCGCACGGTGCGGATCCCCATGGCCGAGGGCGTCGACAGCCTCAACGTGGGGGCCGCCGGGGCCATCCTCATGGCGCGTCTGGGCGGGGCCCTCTGAACCGGGAGCATGGCATGTGGCTGGAACCTGAGCGCTTCCTCTCCCTGATCGAATCGGGGCCCCTCGTCTCCATCGACCTCGTGGTGCGGGATCCCGCGGGCCGGATCCTGCTGGGGCGGCGGCGGAACCGGCCGGCCCAGGGCCTCTGGTTCGTGCCCGGGGGCCGCATCGGCAAGGACGAGCGCCTGGATGCGGCCTTCCGGCGCATCGTCGGCGCCGAGCTGGGCCTGGAGGTGGCCCGGGAGGACACGGCCTTCCTGGGGGTCTTCGAGCACTTCTATCCCGACAATGCCCTGGGGGCGGAGGGCGTCGGGACGCACTACGTGGTGCTGGCCCACGCCTGGCAGGTGGAGGGGATGCCGCCCATCCCGGAGGACCAGCACGTGGCCTCCCTCTGGATGTCCGTGCCGGAGCTGCTGGCCCATCCGGAGGTCCACGAGAACACGAAGGCCTATTTCCGCACCTGACCTGGCCTCCGGCGCCACCCTTGGGGCATCCTGGGCCCATGTCCCCCCGCCGCGAACTGGAAGCCTTCCGGACCTACCTGGAGCAGCAGGAGTATCCCCGGGTCCAGATGCTGGCCATGATCGCCCTGGCCGGGGCCCTGGGCTTCCTCGCGGACGTCGCCCTCCGCCGGGCTCTTGGCGTCCAATCCATGGCCTGGCGTTACGGACTCTCCGTGGCGATCGCCTACGGGGTGTTCCTGGGCCTGCTCCGGCTCTGGCTCTGGACCCAGGGCCGTCCCCTCGGGGCCGCCGAGGGGCTGGACCTGGTGGAGGGGGCCGGGGATGGCCTCGAGCTGGGCGCGGACCTGGCGGACCTGGGGACGGTGCATGCCGCGCCTGGCCAGGTCCTCCCCACGGTGGACCTGAGGGCTTCCGGAGGTGGGGCGACCTCCGGTGGCTCAGGTGGCTCGGGGGGATTCTCCCTGGAGCTCGACGAGGGCGTGGTGTGGGTGCTGGTGATCGCGGCGGCCGTGGGGCTCCTCGTGGCCGTGGGCTGGCTCGTGACGCAGGCGCCCGCCATCCTGGCTGAGGTGGCCCTGGACGGGGCCCTCAGCGCCGGGCTCTACCGGCGCCTGCGGAAGGTGGAGGCGCCCCGCTTCCTGGGCACGGCCCTCCGCCTCACGGTGACCCCCTTCCTCGTGGTGGGTCTCCTCATGGCCGCCGCGGGGTGGGGCCTCCAGGCTTACGCGCCCGAAGCCCGCACCCTCCGCGGGGCCTACGAGCACTGGCGTTCACGGTAGACCAAGGGTGGGAGCGGTCCGGGCCCTCCGGTATCCTGGAGGGCTGGGAGCTCCATGGCCTTTCCGTTCGACCCTTTCCGCATCGGTCCCCTCCAGATCTCCAACGGTCTGGTGATGGCGCCGCTGCACGAGATCACCGACCAGCCCTTCCGGAAGTTCATCCGGGAGATCGGCGGGCCGGGGCTCGTGGTGTCGGAGATGATCAGCAGCGAGGCCCTGATCCGCCACGCCCGCAAGGCCGAGGCGATGATGGCCAGCACCGGGGAGCACCCCTTCTCCATGCAGCTCAACGGGGGCAACCCCCAGAGCCTGGCGGAGGGGGCGCGGCTCTGCGAGGCCGCCGGCGCCGACATGGTGGACCTCAACATGGGCTGCCCCGCCTCCAACGTGACCAAGGGCGGCGCGGGTTCGGCGCTGCTGCGCGACATCCGGTTGGCCGAGGCCTGTGTGAGCGCCATGGTGAAGGCCGTGAACGTGCCCGTCACGGTGAAGATGCGGGCGGGCTGGGACGCCAGCCAGAAAGAGCGGGGCGAGTTCCTGGACTTCCTCAAGATGTTCGAGGCCGTGGGCGTGAAGAGCCTCGCCATCCACCCCCGCACCCGCGCCCAGGGCTACGAGGGCCATGCGGATTGGGCCATCATCGCCCGCGCCGTGCAGGCCGGCACCAGCTACCCCATCATCGGCAACGGCGACGTGGTGGAGCCCGCGCACGCCTTCCGCATGAAGGAGGAGACGGGCTGCGCCGCCGTGATGATCGGCCGCGGTGCGCTCTACAATCCCTTCATCTTCCGGCAGATCCTGGAGCCGGAGTTGGCGGTGACCGCCACCATGCGCATCGATGCGACCCTGCGCTTCTTCGGGATCCTGCTGGAGCTGCTCGAGCCCCGGGAGGCCCTCCACAAGATCAAGAAGATCGGCGGCTGGTTCACCAAGGGCATCCCCGGCGGCAGCCTGTTCCGCCAGAACCTGCACGCCTGCAACGATCCCCAGGTGCTCATCGGCATCCTCCACGACCTGCGGGCCCAGCAGGCGGCCTAGGCCAGGTCGAACAGGGACTGCTGCACGCCCGCGGCCGGGTCCACCGGCTGGGGGTAGTCCCCGGCCGGGGCCCAGGGGCGGTCGGGATCGAAGGGGCCCGGGGCGAGGAGTTCCGGGGGCAGGAAGCGGAGGGCCGGCGGGGCCGCCACCGCCTTGAGGGCATGGGCCACACCTCCTTCGCTGGGGATGGCCGGCACCCGCACCAGGGCCGAGGCGGGGGCGCCGAGCAGGGTGGCCATGGGGCCCGGGAGCCCGGCCCGGGCCACGAGGGGGGCGGGATCCCGGGGATCCGCCACGAGCCCGGGGGTGAAGGCGCTGGGGGCGGGGGGCAGGGGAAGGGAGGCCCGCCAGGGGAGCCCCTCCCGCATGGCCTGGCGGCCCAGGCGGGCCGCCGGCTCGAAGGCATCTCCGGAGCCCAGGATGATGGGGGCCTTCAGCTGGTGGGTCAGGGCGTCCTGGAGCTCCCGGGCCAGGGTGGCGGCGCGGTCCCAATCCCCACCCGCCCGCTGGAATTCCACGCCTCCACAGAGGGCCAACCGCCAGCCCACGGATTTCCTCAGGAAGGGCAGCTCCGGCCAGGCCCCGAGGTTGAGGCGGAGCGCCATCGCCTGCTCCAGGCGCGCTTGCAGGGCCCCCAGGTCCCGGCCCAGGTCCCCGGCCTCCAGGACCGAGGCGAGGGCCCCCACGGGCACCACGGCCTCTCCCCAGAGCCAGCCGGCCCCCACTTCCTCACCCCGCGCGGGCCGCACCCGGGCCAACCCCGGCAGGCTCCAGGCGGTCGGCTCCGGTTCGGGCACCCACCCCAGGCTGCCGGCCCGCCAGGCTTCCCCCAGGGGGCCCTCCGGCGGCTCAGGGGCATGGAGCCAGGCGCGGAAGGCCCCCCCCGGGAGGTCCCGGGCGGCAGCGGGTCGGAGGTGCAGGCTGAGGCCCCGGATGCCCGAGAGGGCCTCCCACCACCCGGTGCGCTCCTCCGGATGGAGGGCCTCCATCCAGGCGGGGGCGTGGTCCCAGATCAGGGCGAAGCCGCCGGGGCAGGGGGCCAGGGTCGCCAGGAGGCGGCCCAGGGCCCGGCCGGGCGCGGCGTGCTTGGAGGCGAGCCCCTCCTCCAGGAAGCGGGCCCCCACCCAGCCGGCCCAGGGGGCATCCGGCGCGTGGCGGAGGAGGTACCCGCGGCCTTCCTGGCTCATGGGGCCGCCGGCAGGAAGCAGGGGCGGCCGAGGCCCCCGGGCGCGGCGGCCTGGGGCCAGGAGGCGCGGAGGTGGGTGGCGGCGGCCCGGGCGGCCCCCTCCGCATCCAGCCCCTTCAGCCGGAGGGCCACCCAGGCGGCGCTGAGGAAGCAGCCCGTGCCCCGCCGCTGCCCGGGGAGCCGGGGGTGGGCCCCCAGGCTGCGGACCCCTTCCCGGGTGACCCAGAGGTCCTCCACCTCGGGCCCGTTGCGATGGCCGCCTTTCAGCCAGACCGCGGCCGCCCCGAGCTCCAGGAGGGGGTTCGCCAGGGCCTCCGGGGAGGCCGCCTGGATGCCCGCGGGGGGGATGCCGGCGAGGGCGGCCCCCTCGCCCCAGTTCGGGGCCACCACCCAGTCCCCGCCGGGCAGGATGGTCTTGGCCATGTCCTGGAGCGCCTCGGGCAGGTGGTGGCCCACCCCCGCGCTGGGGGCGAGGATGGGATCCCAGATCCGGCAGGTGGGGTTGAGGGACCCCAGGGTGGCCAAGAGTCGGCGCAGGGTGGGCCCATCCAGGGCGCACAGGCCCACCTTCACCCCCCAGGGGCCGGTCAGGTGGGGGCCCAGGGCCTCCAGGCGTCGCACGGGATCGGCCCCCGGAGGGTCGATGCGGGTGCAGCCGAGGCCGTTCTGGAGCGTCTCCGCCAGGGGGATCCCCATGGGCAGCACCCCGAGGTCCGCCATCACCCGGGCATCCAGGAGCAGGCCCGCCCCCCCGGAGGGGTCGAAGCCGGCGAGGCTGAGGCCGATGGGGGTGGCGCTGGACATGGGCTTCCAGGATGCCACAGGCCCCGCGTCCGGCTCAGACGCGCTTGTTGGGGTCCACGATCTCCGTGATCCGGAGGCCCAGGTTGTCCTCCAGGACCGTGACTTCACCCCGCATCACGGTGCGGCTCTTGGTGAGGACGTCCATGGGCTCGCCGGCGCTCTTCTTGAGCTCCACCAGGGAGCCGACCTCCAGGTCCAGGAGCTCCCGGATGGACATGCGGGCCTGACCCAACTGGACCTCCAGGTGGAGCTGGGTGTCCACCAGGGGCATGACGTCCTGGATCACCGTCTCGAAGGAGACGGAGCGCTCGGACTCGGTTCGATCCAGCCGCCTGGCCAAGATTGCCCTCCCAGGATCAAAGGATCGACCCCAGGGGCCGGGAATGCAACTGGGGTGCCATCACTGCTGGATGGCCCAGTCGATGATCAGCACATCCTTCACGGGCTTCTTGGGCTTCTTGTGTTCCTTGTCTTCCTTCTCCCCGGGCTTGGGGGGCTTGGGCTTGAACTTCTCGTTCAGCTTGTCCTTCATCTCGAGCCGGAGGGACTCCCGGCCCTCGCTGTCGCTGGCCTCCTCCAGGGTCTTGCCGGAGAGCATGTCCTGGACCATGGCCAGGATCTGGCTCTTCTCGGGCGCCGGCTTGTCCCCGGCCGCGAGCTTGCCCAGCTCGGCATCCCGGAAGAGGATGTGGATCTCGGCCCGCAGGAAGGCGCTCCGCCGCTGGCCGCCCGACAGGTTCACGATCTTCTGGACCACCATCACGGGCGGGGCCTCGGCCGCACCGTGGCCGCCCCCTCCCGCCTTGCCGTGGTCCTCGTCCTCATCCTCGTCTTCCCCATGGGCGGCCTTGGGGTGCTCATCGTGGCCCTTGGAGGGTTCCTCGGCGGCTTCGCCGTGGGCCTCGCCCTTCTTCTTGGCTTCCTCGTCGGCCTTCTTCTTGGCCTCCTCGGCGGCCTTCTTCTTGTCCAGGACCAGCACCTTCACCGCGAACCCGCCGCCTCCCAGGAGGAGCAGCGCCGCCACGGCGATGATGAGGAGCTTGCTCTTGCCTCCGCCCCCGCCCTTGCCTTCGTCGTGGCTGTCCGATGACATCCTTCACCTCACGGGGGATTCATCGGTTCTTCCGCGCCGGGGTTGAATCCGGGGCGATACCATCTTGCCCATGGCGCATCCCTACTTCCTCCGTGTGGCCTATGACGGCACGGACTTCTACGGCTGGCAGATCCAGACGCACCTGCCCACCGTGCAGGGCACCCTGGGGCAGGCCCTACGGGCCTTCGATCCCGAAGCGCCCCACCCCCAGGGCACGGGACGGACCGATGCGGGGGTGCACGCCGAGGCCCAGGGGGTGCTGGTGCAGACCCGCAAACCCTGGGATCCCTACCGGCTGCTGACGGCGCTGAACGCCCACCTGCCCCCCTCCATCCGGGTGATGGCCGCCCGGGAAGCCCCGGAGGGGTTCCTCCCGAGACGGGATGCGGTGGCGAAGCGCTACCGCTACCGCCTCGGAGAGGGACCGGCGGCCTCCCCCCATGAGCGCTTCCGCCGCTGGCACGTGTACGGGAAGGTGCCCCTGGACCAGGGGGCCATGGCCGCGGCCGCGGCGGCCTGGATCGGCACGCACGACTTCACCTCCTTCCGCAACCGGGAGTGCGTGGCCGACGGGCCCATCCGGACCATCCACGCCCTCCGGCTGGAGCCGCGCGAGGATGGGCTGGACCTGGTGTTCGAAGGCAACGCCTTCCTCATGCACCAGGTGCGGATCATGAGCGGCACCCTGGTTCAGGTGGGGCAGGGTAAGCTCCAGGCCCGGCAGGCCCCGGAGATCCTGGCCGCGCGACGCCGGGAGGCGGCCGGGGAGACCGCCCCGCCCCAGGGCCTCTGCCTGGAGAAGGTCTGGTACGGGGCCCGGTGGGGGATCGGGGACCCGAGCCCCTGGCCCGAGTGACTCAGACCGGACGCCGGCCCTCCAGGGCACGCCCCAGGGTGAGCTGGTCCGCGTACTCGATGTCGCTGCCGATCGGGAGGCCGAGCCCGATGCGGGTGGCCTTGACGCCGAGGGGCTCCAGGATGCGCGCGAGCCAGCTGGCGGTGGCCTCCCCATCGAGGGTGGGGTTGGTGGCGAGGATGACCTCCTCGATGCGCCGGTCCTCCAGGCGCTGCAGGAGCTCCCGGATGCGGAGCTGATCCGGCCCCACGCCCCGCAGGGGGGAGATGAGCCCGCCCAGCACGTGGTAGCGGCCCCGGAAGCCTCCGCCGCGCTCGAAGCTGAGCACGTTGCTGGCTTCCGCCACCACCACCAGGGTGCGGGCATCCCGCTGGGGATCCTGGCAGATGGGGCAGAGGGGCTGATCCGTGAAGGCCCCGCAGGCGGAGCAGAAGCCCACCCGGTCCGCCGCGTCCTGGAGCAGGCGGGCCAGGTGGGCCATGGCCTCGGGGCCCTCCTTGAGGAGGTGGAGGGCCATCCGCTGGGCGCTCTTCTGGCCCACGCCCGGGAGGTGCTGGAGGCTCTCGACCACCGCCTCCAGGGGGGCGGGCAGCTTCACAGCTTCATGCCGGGGAGGTTCATGCCGGGCAGGCCCATGGAGCCGGTGGCGGCCTTCATGCCGGCCTCCACCTTGGCCTCCGCGTCCTTGAAGGCGGCCAGGATGAGGTCCTCGAGCATGGAGGGATCCTCGGGATCCATGGCGTCCTTGGCGATCTTGATGGCCTGGAGCTCGCGGCTGCCGTTGAGGGTCACGGAGACCGTGCCGCCCCCGGCGGTGCCTTCGCAGCGCAGGTTGGCCTGGGCCTCCGCCAGCTTGGCCTGCATGGCCTGGGCCTGCTTCATGAGGAAACGCATGTCCATGTGGTGTTACTCCCCTGATTCGTACAGATGCCTGGCCCTCAACCGCAGGGCCACGCGGTGCATCACCCAGTATCCCAGAGGTAGGGCCAAGATGCTCAGCACCGCACCCCCCAGCAGGTAGGGCCAGAGGATGGGCTTGAACATGACCCCGAGCTGGGCCAGGCCCTCACGGGTGGCGAAGCTCTTCCAGCCTATGGCGGACCACTTCACGGTGGAGAGATCCACCTTCCAGCCCCGGCCGAGGAGGGCGCTGCCCACCATGGTGGAAGCCGTGGCCATTGGAACCAGGGTCCACGGGTTGTTGATGAAGCAGGCGATGAACATCAGGGGCCGGTGGAGGTGCCGGGAGAAGAGGCACAGGCCGAGGATCATGGCCGTGTGCAGGCCCAGGAAGGGGTTCCAGGCGATGGAGAACCCGATGCCGAAGCTCCAAGCCACCTGGCTGGGCGTGAGCTCGGGGTGGAGGATGTGCTGCTTCAGGGAGCTCCAGATCCCCCGGCGGGGCTGGGCGGACTGGAGGTCGTTCACGGGCGGCTCAGGGGGCGAAATGGTCGAAGGCCTGGTCGGCCAGGGGGAGATCCTGGACTCCATCATAGGTGACCACGGGGGCCTCCCCGCGGGGCAGGGCGATCCCCACCTCCCGCAGAGGCAGGTCCAGGGCCTTGGAGAGGACCTCCAGCGGCAGGGGGGATGCGAAGCACCGGGCATAGTCCTCGCCCCCCTGGATCTCATCCGGTGTCAGGCCCTCCGCCACCCGGATCGTGACCCCGGAGGGGAGGGCCAGGTTCCGGAGGTCCCGGCTCAGGCCGTCGCTCAGGTCCATGCATGCGTGGACTTCGGGCAGGGCGGCGAGTCTCACGCCCAGGCCGAGGTTCGGGCGGGGATCCAGGTGGGCGAGGACCTCCGGATCCCCGGAGTTTGCCGGGATGCCCGCCTGGAGCTTGCGGAGGCCCCGAAGGCTGAAGCCGAGGGGTTGATCGACGTAGATCCGGTCCCCGGGCCGCACCCCATCCCTCCGCAGCCAGCGGGTGGCGGCTCCGAAGGCCGTGAGCCCCAGCCCGAGGCCCCAGGGCCGGCCGACGGTGTCCCCGCCGAGGACAGGCAGGCCCGCTTCGTGGCAGGCCTCGCCGAGGCCGTCGAGGAAGGTGTCCAGCCAGGCGGGATCCAGGTCCGGAGGCAGGGCCAGGGTCAGGGTGCACCCCAGGGGGCGCGCCCCGCTGGCGTCCAGATCCGAGAGGTTCACGGTCAGGAGCTTCCGGGCCAGAAGCCGGGGGGGGTGCCAATCGCGCCGGAAGTGCACGTCTTCTTCCATGAGGTCGGTGGTCACCAGGAGGGTTTCCCCGGGGCGGGGCTGGGGCAGGGCCCCGCAGTCGTCGGTCAGGGCCTCGCCGCCGGGCAGCCGGGCCCGGAGCCTCGCGAGGATGTCCAGCTCGGAGCGTCCCATGGAGGGGAAGTGTCACACGGATCACGGTCCGAAGACGCGGGCTTGGCCCCCCGGGGCCTGGATGGTAGGTTTTTGGGATGCCCGCAGCCCGGGCGGCAGAAGGAGACGACACCATGGCCATCACCAAGGTTTGGATCGAGGAAGGCTGCATCGTGTGCAACGCCTGCGAGGCGGAGTGCCCCGACGTCTTCCACGTCACGGACACCACCTGCACCATCCGCGACGGCGTCCGCAAGGATGGCGTGGAGTCCGAGAACCGCGACGAGATGGCCGAGCTCAACGACGACGTGCAGGCCTCCCTGGCCGACAGCATCATCGCCGCCGCCGCCGGCTGCCCCGTGGAAGTGATCAAGTACGAGCAGGCCTAGGCCTTCCCCGCACCACGGAAAAGGGCGCCTCCGGGCGCCCTTTTCATAGAAACTGACCGAGGATCACTCCTTGAGGCCCACGTTCACCTCGAACTCCCCGTAGGGGGTGTTGAAGGGGATCGCGATGCAGGGGATATGGCCGCTGCGGCTGATCTTGTGGCCCTTCCCCATGACCACGGTGGGCACGCTGATGTTGAGCTGGTGGCCGTCCTGGATGAGGATGCGGCGGGCGTCCCCCACCACGATGTTGCCGATCTCGCCGATGGCGTCCTCCACGCGCTGGTCGAGGTCCTTGATGTCCTCCATCAGCATGTTCGACGCGATCTTGCAGGCCAGCGGGGCCGGCACGCTGATGATGATGGAGCCCGTCACCTCGCCGGTGATGCCGATGATGGAGCTGATGTCGAAGGTGGTGATCAGGTCCTCCTTCACGGAGAGCCCGGTCTTCTCCGCCGCGATGCCGGCCATCATGTCCAGGCTGCGGAGGGTGCTTTCGATGAAGGGGTTGATGTAGGCGACATTCATGGGGATCCCGAAAGATAGCCCCCCATCGGCAAGGCCTGCCTCGACATGACTTTTGGCAAGGAAGATTGAGCCCGGGGCCCGCTTCCGTCAGGATGGAAGGCCATCTCCTGCTGGATTTCACCCCCGGGGACCCCCATGCTCGACCGCCTCCAAGCCGACCTGAAGACCGCCATGCTGGCCAGGGATGCCGCCCGGACGGGGGTGCTCCGCATGGCCCTGGCGGCCTACAAGAACGAGGCGGTGGCCAAGGGGCTGGGCCCTCAGGGGAGCCTGGCGGAGCCGGATGCCTTGGCCCTCGTGAAGCGGCTTGTCAAATCCCGCGAAGACAGCATCGAACAGTACACGAAGGCCGGATATGCCGACCGGGCCGCCTCCGAGCAGGCGGAGATCGCCGTGCTCAAGGCCTACCTGCCCGCCATGCTGGAGGGAGTCCAGCTGGAAAACGCCGTCCGTGAAGCCATCCAGGCGACCGGCGCCGCCACCAAGAAGGACATGGGCCAGGTGATGAAGGCCCTCCAGGCCGCCCATGGCGGCGCCTTCGACGGCAAGGCCGCCAGCGCCCTTGTCAATTCCCTCCTGAACTGAACCCGAAAAGACCCATGAAACAGTCCAAGCAGCTCATCCAGACCCTCCGCGAGACCCCCAAGGACGCCGACGTCGTCAGCCAGCAGCTGATGATGCGGGCCGGCATGATCCAGAAGCAGGCCGCCGGCGTCTACTCGTACTTCCCCCTGGCCCTCCGCAGCATCCGCAAGTTCGAGACCATCGTCCGCGAGGAGCTGGCCAAGGACGGCTGCCAGGAAGTCCTCATGCCCATGGTGCAGCCCGCCGAGCTCTGGCAGGAGAGCGGCCGCTGGACCTTCTACGGCAAGGA
>CAZVKM010000038.1:0-2862 GCA_964627685.1 uncultured Solibacteraceae bacterium
CGCCAGCATCACTAGGCCCGCCTTGGTGGCGCTCGTGGTGTTGGCGTAGAGCAGGCCGAAGATGAGCACCAGGGTCAGCGGCACGATGACCTGCATGCGCTCCTTCACCCGGATCATGTTCTCGTACTGGCCGCTCCAGGTGAGGCTGTAGCCCGGAGGCACCTTGAAGTCCTTGAGCGCCGCCTTGGCCTGGGCCACGAAGGCGCCGATGTCCACCTTCGAGGCGTCGAAGTCCAGCAGCACGTACCCGTTGAGCTGGCCATTCTCGTTGCGGATCATGGCGGGGCCCGTGGTGAGCTTCAAGTCGGCCACCTCGCCCAGGGCCACGAAGCCCCCGCCCGGCAGGGCCAGGGGCACCCGGGCCAGGGCCGACAGGTCCTCCCGGTAGTCCCGCTGGAGGCGCACGTTCACGGGGATCCGGGCCCGGCCCTCCAGCACCACGGCCTGGTTGTCGCCGCCGATGCTGGTCATCACGGCCATCTGGGCCATCTCCACGCTCAGGCCGTAGCGGGCCAGGCGGTCGCGCTTCAGGTCGAAGTCCAGGAAGTAGCCCTCCGCCGTGCGCTCCGCGAAGGCGCTTCGGACCCCGGGCACCTGCTGCAGGCGGCCCTCGGCCTCCACGGCCAGGCGCTGGATCTCCCCCAGGTCGGGGCCGTTGATCTTCAGACCCACGGGCGTGCGGATGCCCGTGCTCAGCATGTCGATGCGGGCCTTGATGGGGTGGGTCCAGGCGTTGGGGAAGGCAGGCAGGCGCACGGCCTGGTCCAGGTCCCGGATGATGTCCTGGGTACCGATGCGGTCGGGCCAGAAGGGCCGGAGGGGCCCCTTCAGGAACTCGGGCGCCCAACTGTACCAGCGGGTCCGCTCCCGCCACTGGTCCCGGGGCTTGAGCACGATCACCGTCTCCATCATGGAGAAGGGCGCGGGATCCGTGGCGGTCTCGGCGCGTCCGGCTTTGCCGAAGACCCGCTGCACCTCGGGCACGGTGCGGATGAGCCGGTCCTGCACCTGCAGGAGCCGTTGGGCCTCGGTCTGGCTGAGGCCCGGCAGGGTGGAGGGCATGTAGAGGATCGTGCCCTCGTCCAGGGGCGGCATGAACTCGCTGCCCAGGGACAGGAACACGGGCACCGTGGCCGCCACCAGCAGCAGGGCCGCGGCCACGGTGGCCTTTGCGTGCCGGATGACGAAGCGGCAGGGCCCCTCGTAGATCCGGTGGAGGAAGGCGCTGACCGGGTGCTTCTCTTCGGGGTGGTAGGTCCCCACCAGGGCGGAGGTCATGAGCTTGGCCAGGAAGCGCGGCTGGAACCGGAAGGGGTCCATGCGGGCGAAGAGCATGCGCAGGGCCGGATCCAGGGTGAGGGCGAGCAGGGCGGCGATGCCCATGGCGAAGTTCTTGGAGAGGGCCAGGGGCCGGAAGAGGCGGCCCTCCTGGTCCACCAGGGCGAAGACCGGGATGAAGGCCACCGCCACCACCAGCAGGCTGAAGAAGACGCTGGGGCCCACCTCCATCAGGGCGCCGAGGCGCACCTGGTGGAAGTCGCCGGGCCGGCCCTCCGCATCCCACTCCTGGATGCGCTTGTAGGCGTTCTCCACCTCCACGATGGCGCCATCCACCAGCACGCCGATGCTGATGGCGATGCCCGCGAGGCTCATGAGGTTGGTGGTCTGACCCGTCCAGGCCATGGGCAGGAAGGCCAGGGCCACGGACACGGGGATGGTGATGATGGGGACGAAGGCCGAGGGCGCGTGCCAGAGGAAGAGGAGGATCACCAGGGAGACGATGATCATCTCCTCGATGAGCTTGTGGGTGACCGTCTTCACGGAGTCGTGGATGAGGGTGCTCCGGTCGTAGACCTCCACGATCTCGGTGCCCTCGGGCAGGCCGGGCTTCAGCTCCGCCAGCTTGTCCTTCACGGACTGGATCACGGCCAGGGCGTTCTCCCCCTGCCGCATCACGATGATGCCGCTCACGGCGTCTCCCTGCCCGTCCAGGTCCGTGACGCCGCGGCGCAGTTCGGGACCGAAGGAGACGTTGGCCACCTCGGAGAGGCGCACGGGGGTGCCGTTGGCCGCCTTCAGCACCGCCTGCTCCAGGTCGGCGGGGGTCCGCACGTAGCCCCGGCCCCGCACCATGTATTCCCGGCCCGACTGCTCCAGCAGCCGACCGCCCGCCTCCACGTTGGCGCCCTTCACGGCGGCCACCACGGCCTCCATGGGGATGCCGTAGGAAGCGAGCCGGTTGGGGTTCACCTCCACCTGGAACTGGCGGGCCTGGCCGCCCACGGTGGCCACCTCGGCCACGCCCGGGAGGCTCTGCAGCGCGTAGCGCAGGAACCAGTCCTGCTGGTGGCGTAGGGTCTCGGTGGGAGTGCGGCCCGTGCGATCCACCAGCGCGTACTGGTAGACCCAGCCCACGGAGGTGGCGTCGGGGCCCAGCTCGGTCTTGGCGCCGGCGGGGAGGTTGGCCTGGATCTTGGAGAGGTACTCCAGCACCCGGCTCCGGGCCCAGTAGAGGTCGGTGCCGTCTTCGAAGATGACGTAGACGTAGCTGTAGCCGAAGTCGGAGAGGCCGCGCACGGCCTTCACCTTGGGCGCCCCCAGGAGGCTGGTGACGATGGGGGTGGTGACCTGATCCTCCACCAGGTCGGGGCTGCGGTCCCACTTGGAGTAGACGATCACCTGGGTGTCGCTCAGGTCCGGTAGGGCGTCCAGGGGCATGCGCTTCATGGTCCAGGCGGAAAAGGCCAGGAGGGCGATGGTGCAGGCCAGCACCAGCCAGCGCCGCTCGGCGCTGAAGCGGATGATCTTCTGGAGGAAGGTCGGGTGCTCGGGATCGTAGGCGGAGCCGTGCATGGTCAGGCC
>CAZVKM010000038.1:2962-18602 GCA_964627685.1 uncultured Solibacteraceae bacterium
TCATTTCGCCCCCTCGGTCATGCGCTGGAGCACGGCCTTGAGCCGTGACTCGGAGTCCACGAGGAAGGTGGCGCCCCGCACCACCCGCTCCCCGGCCATGAGGCCGGAGGTCACTTCCACCACCTCCCCGCTGCGCTCGCCCACGGTGACCTCCTTGGGCTGCAGGCGACCCTGGCCCAGGTCCACGAAGACGATGCGGCGCTGGCCGCTGTCGAGCACCGCGTCCACGGGCACGGAGAGGGCCTTGCGGCCCGGGGCGGTGAAGGTGACCTCGCCCAGCATCTCGGGCTTGAGCACCATGCCCGGGTTGGCCAGGGTGAGGCGGGCCCGGAGGGTGCGGGTCTGGGGGTTCAGCCCCGCGTCCAGGAAGGCCACGCGCCCCTGGAAGGTGCGGCCCAGGGCCGGCACGGAGAAGGCCGCGCCCTGGCCCACCTTGATGCGGGCGGCGTCGGCCTCGAAGAGGTCCACGGCCACCCACACCACCCCGAGGTCCGTGACCTCCAGGGCGGTCTCGCCGGCGGGCAGGCGCTGGCCCTCCACCACCGCCTTGGCGGTGACGATGCCCGTCACCGGGCTGAGGTAGGCCTGGGTGCGCTGGGGCGCCCCGCCCTGTTCCAGGGCTTCCACCGCCGCCTCGGGCACGTCCAGCACCCGGAGGCGCTGCCGGGAGGCCTCCACCATGCCCTCGCCCAGGGCCGCGCGGTTGCGCAGGGCCAGGGCGAACTCCTTCTGGGCGGCCAGGAGGTCGTGGCTGAAGTACTCGAAGAGGGGCTCGCCCGCCCGCACGGGCTTGCCCACGAAGTCGGCGCGCAGCCGCTCCAGGTAGGCCTCCACCTTGAGGGCCACCTTGCGCACGCGGGTCTCGTCCACGATGACCCGGCCCGGAGCGCGCCAGGCGCCGCCCACGGGGCCTTCGGCCACCTCGGCGAAGCGGAGGCCCATGAGCTGCTGCCGCTCGGGGCTCAGGGTGACCGTGGCCTGCCCGGCCACTTCGGACGCGGCGCCCTCCCCTTCCATGGCCACCAGGTCCATGCCGCAGATGGGGCAGCTGCCGGGGTGATCCTGGAGGATCTGGGGGTGCATGGGGCACTGGTACATCTGCTTCCTGGGGGCGGCCTGGGCCGCCGGGGCCGGGGCCGCGGGGCGGCGCAGCAGGGCCCACATGAGCCCGCCCCCGGCCACCAGGCCCGCCATGAGCCCCAGCGCGAGGCCCTTCATCGAAACGTTCGCAGTCGTGGTCATGGTCGGCTCACATCTTCATGGGCTGGGCGGGGGTCGCCGCGGCGGTGGGGGACGCGGTGCGGGGTGCACTCGGCGCGGGTGCGGAGGCCGCGCCTGACGTGGGCGCCATGGCGGCGCCCCCGAAGGCCAGGGCCGGCGAGGGCGCCAGGCTGAGGGCCTCCTGGGCCAGGGCCAGCTGGTGGGCCTGCACCCGCAGGTCCAGGGCCTCGGAGCGGTCCCGCAGCCGGGCCCGCAGGGCGTCCAGCAGGGGGCCCAGGGCGCCGCGGCCCGCTTCCACCTGGGCCTGCGCGGTCTCGACCAGAGCCTCATCCTGGGGCAGGATGCGGGTCTCGAGCAGGGTCAGGGAGGCGCGCAGGGCCTCCAGCCGGGTGGCGCGCTCCCGGCTCCGCAGGATCAGGAGGCTCTGCACGCTGCGGACTTCCAGCTCGGCCCCCTGCCCCTCGGCCTGCCGCTGGGCGGCCATGGCCGAGGTGCGGCGCCCGAAGGGCAGCGCGAAGCCCACCTCCGCCTTCCACCCCGTGTCGCCCATGGGCCCGCGCATGAGACCAGCCCCCACCCGCACGTCGGGCCGGCGCTCCAGGCGCGCCACCTCCATGCCCGCCGCCGCGGCGCCCTGCCGGGCCCGGGCGCCCTGCAGCTCGGGGCTGCGGGATGCCTCCGGGGCCGCGAGGGCCGCGGGGATCGGCTCAGCCAGCAGGTCCCCGAAGGCCGGGAGGGAAGCTTCCGGGTCCCGTCCCACGAGGCGATTGAGGTTCCAGCGGAGCGCCTCGCGCTCCGCTTCCAGGGCCACGCGTCGCTGATCCAGGCGGCTGCGCTCCAGGCCGGCCTGCAGCACCTCGGCCTGGCTTCCCTGGCCGTGGGCGTAGTGGCTCTGGGCCAGGGCCTCGGCCTCGGTCAGGACCTGCGCCTCACGGGCCAGGAAGCCCAGCCGGGCCTCCAGGGCCTGGCCCTCCAGCCAGGCGCCCTTCACCTGGGCGATGAGGTCCAGGCGCACACGATCGAGGTCCGCCTCGGCGGCAACCGCCTGGGCCCGGGCCTCCCGGGCGCGGGCGTCCCGCTTCCCCGGCCAGGGCAGACTCTGGCTGAGCATGAGCGAGGTCTGGGTCATGGGCTCCAGGCGCCCCATGATGGGCATGCCGCCCATGGCGTCGGGCACGGTGACCTCGCCCGGCATGGTGCGCTCCACCCCGAGGCTCACCTCGGGGTCCGGCAGGGCGCGGACCTGGCCCTCCTGGGCCGCGGCCATGCGGACCTGGGCCCGGCTGCGGGCCAGGTCCGGATGTCGATCCAGGGCCTCCTGGATCAGGCGCGCAAGCTCGGGGGTAGGTTGGGGAACGGGGTTCGGGACCTGGGCCAGGGCCACGAGGCCCGGCGCGGCCCACGCCAAGGGCGGGATTCGCATGTGCACACTCCAAGACAGGCAGACGGACCTCTCGGGGAGGTCTTACCTAGATCCGGAGCAGCGAGGTCTGGAGGAGGCGCGGGCGGCCCCCTGGGGGGTCGGGCGAGGTGGGGAGGGGCCGCGCCGCGCGGGCCCGCAAGGCGGACTCAGCCGGGAAGCCCAGCCCGGCCCAGGCCTGGGGCTCCTCCCGGGGGGCCCGGGCCGGAGCGGCCTGCTCGGGGGCCTGGACGGCGGCGACCTGGAGGGCCGTGGGCGTCTGGGGCGCCCGGGGGGCCGGGGTCGGCATCGGGCAGGGGCAGCGATCCTCGCAACAGCAGCTGGTCGGCGGCTCGGCCACGTCCAGGGCGAAGGCTTCGCCCCCCTGCAGCAGCAGGGCCAAGGCGAGGAGGATGAACCGGAGGGCCTTCACTGGATCAAGCGTAGGACACACACCTGATCCGGCCAAGGATCCCGTAGATTGGATGTGACATCCTCCCGCCCACCCTCCACCCCGGCCCGACCTCCCCGGTCTGCAGCACGGGGTGCGGGATCCCAGGCGGCCCACCCGCATGGAGCCCATGCCCATGAATGGCCTCACCTCTCGAACCCTCTGGCGGGCGCACCTCTGGTTGGGGCTCGGGCTCCTCCTGCCCTGGATCTGGTGGACCGCGACCGCGGGGGTGTTCTCCCTCTGGCCCATGGCGACGGTTCGGAGCACCCCGGCCCCTCCGCGTCCGGAGGGGCCCGCCCTTCGACTCTCCGAGCAGCACCTTCCCCCGGCCCACCTCTTCAAGGGGGCCCTCAGCCTCAAGGTCGCCCCCGTGCTCGAGCGGCCCCTGGCCCTGGTGGACCGGGGGGCGGATCAGACGGAGGTGTGGGACCTGGGCGCCGCCCGGAGCCTGGGGCCCTGCCTTCCCACCTCCTGGATCCTGGCCCTGGCCGAGCGGGACCAAGGCGCGGGCAAGCGCCCCGTCGCCATCTACCTCCTCCCCAGGAGCGGGGGGGCCCGTCGGGTCTCGGGGGTGGGGCCCGACCGCCTCGGGGATCCCCAGGAGTACACCGGCCCCAGACCAGCCTACGCCCTGCATTACCAGGAGGGCCCCGCCCTCCACCTCTACCTGGACGCCTTGGAGGGGCAGGTCCGGGCGAGGCGGAGCGCGGTCTGGCGGGCCTACGACTTCGCCTTCCGACTCCACAGCTTCGAGTTCGCCCGGGACGGCGTGAAGCGATCCGTGCAGCTGACCGTCTGCATCCTTGGATTGGCCCTGGGTGTGACGGGCGCCCTCATGGGGTCGCGGAAGCTTCGGACTTCAGCCCCGAACCGATAGACTGGAGGGTCGGAGCTTTCATGACCTCTCCTGCCCGTCCCCTGGCCCAGTACGTCCGCGACCCTGAGCTGGTCCCCATCGCCGAGAAGGTCCAGAAGGGCGAGCGGCTGAGCTTCGAGGACGGCCTCGTGCTCTACCGGACCCACGACCTCACGGGCCTGGGTGCCCTGGCGAACCATGTCCGCCTGCAGAAGCACGGGCTGAAGACCTACTTCGTGCAGAACCGACGGCTCTCCTACACGAACATCTGCTACACCCACTGCCAGTTCTGCGCCTTCCAGGCCAAGCCCGGCGATCCGCGGGCCTACGTCCTCAGCGCCGAGGACATCGTGAAGGAGCTCTCCAAGCCCGAGAACGCGGGCGTGAAGGAGCTGCACATGGTGGCGGGGCACTACCCCAAGCTGAAGATCGACTACTTCGAGAACCTCTTCCGCAGCATCAAGACCGCCTTCCCCCACCTGCACCTGAAGGTCTTCACCATGGTGGAGATGGACTACTACGCCCGGGTCTCCGGCCTGAGCGTGTCGGAGTTCATCGACCGCTGCGTGGCGGCGGGGCTGGAGAGCTGCCCCGGCGGCGGCGCCGAGATCTTCGACGCGGGCATCCGCGAGGAGATCTGCATCGGGAAGAAGGACGCCAATGTGTGGCTGAACAATGCCGCCCTGTGCCACGAGAAGGGCATCCCCACCAACTGCACCATGCTCTACGGCCACATCGAGAAGCCCGAGCACAAGGTGGACCACCTGCTGCGCCTGCGGGCCCTGCAGGACGAGAGCCTGGCCTCACGCAAGGCCCACTTCCTCGCCTACATCCCCCTGGCCTACCAGAACGAGAACAACGAGCTGAGCCGCAAGCACGTGATCCACGAGACCACGGGCGTGCAGGACCTGCGCGAGGTGGCCGTGGCGCGGCTCCTCCTCGACAACATCCCGCACATCAAGGCCTACTGGGTGATGATCGGCACCGGGCTGGCGCAGGTGGGGCTGCACTACGGCGCCAACGACCTCGACGGGACCATCATCGAGGAGGAGATCGCCCACAACGCCGGGGCCACGAGCCCCCAGGCCCTTTCCAAGGCGGAGCTGGTGCGCTTCATCGAGGAGGCCGGCTTCCAGGCCCTCGAGCGCGACAACCTCTACCAGACCTACGACCTGGAGACCGGGGCCCTGAGGGCCTGATGGAACCCTTCGAGACCAAGGCCGAGCTCCGGAAGCGCTTCGGTGCCCTCCGGGACGGCCTCGGCGCCGAGGCCCACTCGGCGGCCTCCGCCACCATCTGCCGCAACCTCGGCAAGCTCTTCAAGGAGCGCCGGGTCCGCAGCGTGGCCACCTTCTGGCCCATCCGCAGCGAGGTGGACCTGCGGCCCCTGCTGACCGCGCACCCGGACCTCACCTTCCTCTTCCCCCGCCTGGCCAGCCAGAAGCCGCCGCGGCTCATCTGGGGCCCCGAGCCGCTGGAGAAGGGGACCTTCGGCCTCATGGAGCCCGCCTTCGCCCAGCACCTCACGCCCCCCGTGGACCTGGTCCTGGTGCCGGGCCTGGCCTTCGACGCCCGGGGTTACCGCCTGGGCTACGGCGGGGGCTACTACGACGCCCTGCTGGGTCACCTGGACGAGGACGTGCTCACCGTGGCCGTGGGCTTCGAGGTCCAGCGCACCGCCGCGGTGCCCGTGGCTCCCCTCGACATGCCCGTGGATGGGCTCGTCACCGAGGCCGGACTCACCTGGTTCCGGTGATCAGCCGAGCTCGCCCGCCACGAACCCGGTGCTGAACGCCGCCTGCAGGTTGTAGCCGCCCACGGGGCCATCGAGGTCCAGGGCCTCGCCGCAGACCCAGAGGTTGTCGAAGCCCTTCACCCGCATCGTCTGGGGATCCACGGCCTCCAGCTTCAGTCCGCCTGCAGCCACCTCCCCCCGCGCCAGGTTGACGGCGCCGGGGTCGCCCAGGGGCAGCTCCGTCACCGCGGCCACGAGGGCGCGACGACCCGCCCTGGGCAGGTCCTTGAGCCGCTGGTCGGCGGGCATCCCCGCCTCGGCCACCAGGGCCGCACAGAGCCGGTCCGGGAGGTGCCGCAGCAGCCAGGTCTCGGCCTTGAGCTGGGGGTTCGCCTTCATCTCCGCCTGCAGCTCCGCGTCCACGGCTTCGGAGGTCCCGGGCACCGAAGCGTAGCCCAGCCAGGCGGCCCCCGCGCGTCGTGCGGCCTCGGCCGCCTGGCTGAGCTCCAGGGGCGCGGGACCGCTGATGCCCTCCCGGGTGAAGACCAGGTCCCCTGCGAAGTCCGCCAGGCGCTTGCCCTCGGCACCGGCCCGCAGCCACAGGCGCCCTTCCCGCAGGGCCACGCCCTCCCACTCGGGCCGGGGACGCTTCAGGGGGATGGGGGCCAGGGCCGGGAACCACGGTCGCACGGGCAACCCCAGGGCCTTGAGCCAGCCCAGGGCCTCGCCCCGGGTGCCGGTCTCCGGGTAGCTGGCACCGCCGCTCGCGAGGATCACCGCGTCGGCAGCGAGGGAAGTCCCATCCTCCAGGCGCAGCCCGGTGAGGTGGGGCCCCTGCCCTTCCAGCCCACCCACGCGGGCCTTCAGCCGCACCTCCACGCCGGCCCGCTCCACGAGCCCCTGGAAGGCCGCCACCACGGCGGCGGCGCTCCCGGGTCGGTCTGCGGGGAATACGCGGCCGTTGTCCCGGGTGTAGGTCTCCACGCCCTCCCGGCGCAGGAGGCTGATCACGTCGGAATTGGTGAAGCGGTGCACCGCGGGCCGCAGGAAGCGGGCCTGTTCCTTGGGGAAGGCCGCGAGCAGCTCCTTGATCGGGCCGTCGTGCGTGATGTTGCACTTGCCGCCGCCGCTGATGCGCAGCTTCACCCCGAGCCTGGCGTTGGCCTCCAGCAGGGTCACCCGATGCCCGGCCGCAGCCGCCCGCCAGGCGGCCACCATGCCCGCCGCGCCTCCGCCGATGACCAGGACGCTCATCCCCTCATCATGCCCCGTAGGCGGCTTCGACGAAGCGCCAGTCGATGAGGGGCTTCACGGCCTCCACGTACTTGGCCCGGCCCGTGGGGCGGAAGTCCGTGGCGTAGGCGTGCTCCCACACGTCCAGGGCCAGCACGACCTCCATGCCCACGGGCATCCCGTTCTGGTGGTCTTCCAGGAAGGCGTGGGCCAGCTCACCGGTGGTGGGGTCCTTGAGGAGGGCGCCCCAGCCGATGCCGGGCATGGTGCAGGTGTCGGCGAAGGCCTTCCACCATGCGTCGAAGCTCCCCCACTGGGCCGCGATCCGCTTCTGCAGCGGATGCGCGGGATCGGGCGCCCCGGGCGTGGCCGAGAGCATCCGGAAATAGGACTCGTGGAGCCGCATGCCACTGAACTCGAAGCCCAGGCGGCGGCGGTACTCCTTCAGGTCCAGGCTGAAGCGGCCTTCGGCTTCCGCGGTGCGCACCACCTCCAGCAGCTTGTTGGTGCGGTCCACGTAGCCCCGGTGCAGGGCCAGGTGGTCGGTGAGCAGTTCCTTGGAGAGCCCCGGCAGGCCGTCGGGGAAGCTGAGGTCGAGGTAGGCGTAGGCCATGGGGCCCTCCCTTCAGGGTTGCGTGTACTGGGTGATCACACCCACCAGGGCCTTCCGGCAGGCGGCGCAGAACCCCACCTCGTCGCGGGTGAACATGATGCAGTCCTCCTGGCTGCGGAAGTAGCCGGTGGCTTCGTAGTTCGCCCCCTCGAAGGCGCCCACCTGGCCGCTGTGGGTGTCGGTACCCAGCAGGGTGGTCTCATGGGCCATCTCCCGATGGAACAGGGCCTCCATCACCCGCTCCGGCTGGTTCGCGGCCCGGATGGCCCGACGCTCCTTCTGGATCCCGTGGCTGAACGCCTCGAACGCCGCCTTCTTCCAGGGCGTGGGGAGGGGGATGCCGGGGCTCAGCAGCCCCTTCCACTTCGGGTTCCGGGGATCGGCGGTGACGTTGGGTTCCCACGGCTCCTGACGGGGCTTGCCCAGTTCCAGGGCCACATCGGAGGTGTAGTACTCATCGGCGAGGCCGGCGAAGTGGTGGCCGAACTCATGGATGAACAGGTATTTCGCGAAGGCGTTGTCGCTGGCCACGGTGGAATAGAGCTGGTGGATGCCCCCACCCCCGTAGGTCCTCCCATTCACGAGGATCTCCACGAAGTCGTAGGGGGCCTGGGAGGCCACCTCCCGGAAGGCCTTGTTCCCGAGGGTGAGCACGTAGCGCTCGCTCCCGAAGGCATCGTAGGTGGCGCCGATGGGGCTGTGACGATGGAGGCCCGTGCTGGGCCTGGAGATGCCGGACTCCTGGGCGGGCGGACAGAGGCCCCAGACATTGAAGTCGGCCCGGTGGGACTTGAAGGGCTCTTCGGAGAAGAGGAGGTTCGCCAGGCGGCGGGCGTCCTTCTCGAACTTGCTCCGTTCCTTCAGGCTGTAGCCGTCCCCGAGGATGAGGAGGTCCACCTTCGAGGCGGGGTCGCCCATCACCTGGATCTTCACCAGGGACCCGGCGGACAGCGGCTTGGCCCGGTCCACGAACACCCCCGCGGGATCCACGTCCACCTTCCAGAGGTCCTCGAAAGCCAGGGCGGCATTCCGCTTCTGGTACACCACGGTGACGGGGCCTTCCGGGCAGGGGAACCGCAGGGACTCCTCGAACACCCGGCTCTGCCGCTGGGCCTCCGCCGTGTCCTGCCACTCGCCCATGATGCTGGCGAAGCCACGGGAGTAGAGGATCTTGCCGGACTTCGGATCGCGCACCTCGAATCGGTACTTGCCCAGGTTCGAATTGTCGATGGGCCGCGCGGGGTTGCCGGGCCAGGGCAACGGCTCCAGCACCACCCGATCCAGGCTGAAGCTCTCGGTGCTGGCGGTGCCCTGGTGGTGCAGGTCCACCCGGAGGGTCCGTGGGGGGCCGGCAACCGCCAGGAGACCGGTGAGGTAAAGGACCAGGGATCGGATCATGGGTGGCTCCGCGGAGGGGTGTGAGATCAGAGAAGCAATTTAAGGGCGAGGAAGGTCCCTCCGTTCACCCCAGCCAAGATTCCGGCGGGACCCCAGCCAGGAGCCAAGGCGGCCTGCAGGTCGGGGTGATGGAGGGCGGCCTTGGCGGCCCTGGAAAGGCTGGTGGCGTCCAACCGCTCCGCCTTCTGCGCAAGCAGGGATTCCATTGCGATCCGGAAGGATGCCCGGCGCATCAGGAACCGGTAGACCCCTCGGAGCGCCCAGGGGAGGTCCTCCATGCGGGCGAGATAGCGGGGCAGTGCCGCGACGGGTGAGGGCGCATCCGGAAGGCGCAGGGCAAAGGACTCGACACGCTCAATGAAGCCGAGAAAGAGCGTCTCACCATGACGGGCCACGAGCCCCTGGATGGCCTTTTGGATCCCCCTCGCCTTTCCCACCAGGAACCAGGCCATGGGAAACCCCAGGAGGAACAGCACGATCATGATCAGGGACGGCAGGGTCCTCATCAGGATCACGACGAGGGTCATCAGCCCACCCGTGCCCCCGGCATGGACGCCCTGACCTACGCCCACGGGAAGGAAGCGCTTCAGTTCAGGCCCCAGGGAAGCCAGGCACACCAGGTTCATGACCATGGCGAGCCCCCCAAAGGCCAGCGCCCGAGCACCGACCTGCCACGACATCCGGGCTGAGGCCTTAGCCATCTCCCTCAGGTCCACGCCCATCCATCCTCCAAGCCGAAGCTTCGGATCATTCAATCACGTAAGATGGTAGGGGTCATGCACGCCATGGGGGGGCATGACCCTGGTGAGTTCATTGCTGGGCTCAGCATCCCGGGATCCGCCCGGCGGAAATGTGGGACCTCCGAATTAGTCTCTACCGTGAACGAATATCTGCGCTCGAGGTTGAAATGCCGACGAACCCGCTGGTGGGCCTCATCATGGGCAGCAAGTCCGACTGGGAGACCATGGAGCACGCCGCTTCCACCCTCCGGGAGCTGGGCGTGCCCTTCGAGGCGGAGGTGGTGAGCGCCCACCGCACGCCTGACAAGCTCTTCCGTTACTGCGAGCAAGCCGCGGAGCGCGGGCTCCAGGTGATCATCGCCGGCGCCGGCGGCGCAGCCCACCTGCGCGGCATGGCCGCGGCGAAGACCCACCTTCCCGTGCTCGGCGTCCCGGTCCAGAGCAAGGCCCTGAGCGGCATGGACAGCCTCCTCAGCATCGTGCAGATGCCCGCCGGCATCCCCGTGGGCACCCTGGCCATCGGCAAGGCGGGGGCCACCAACGCCGCCCTCATGGCCGCGGCCATCCTGGGCCTGAATGATCCCGCCCTGCGGACCCGCCTCCAGGCCTTCCGGACCCAGCAGACGGAGAAGGTGCTGGCCGACGACAAGCTGAGCTGAGGCCCCTCAGTCCTTCTTCGAGAAGGTGTCCTTCAGCCACTTCTTGAACTTGCTGGGCTCCTCCTCCTTCTCCTTGGCCTTCTTGTCGCCCTTCTTCTCGGCCTTGCGGGCCTTCGGGGCGCCCTTGGCGGCGGCCTTCCTGGGCGCGGGAGGTTCGTCCAGCTTCTGCATCCGCACCGGATCCGGCAGTGCCTCCCCCCGGTGAAGGGTGGTGGTCCACGACTCGTACCCCACCTGCTTCAGCTCCAGGGTCGGGCGTCCCTCGCCCGGGACCTCCAGCTCCAGGGGGGCGATCCCCTTGAACTCCCCATTCAGGAAGACCTGGGCCTCGGGAGGATCGGATTGGAGGGAGACCTTGTAGGGGGCCGGGCGCAGCTTCAGCTCCACCTCGCGCTCATCGGGCCCAAGGTCATGCTCACCCATGAGGTGGTCGGCGAGCGTGGCCTGGATCCGCTTGGGGGAGCCCTTCACGATCACGCCCCGGAGCGGGGTGCGCCCCAGGGGGATCCCATCGAGGGTCACCTCCGCGCCCGCCGGCAGGCTCGTGATCGTCAGCTTCCGGGTGGGCTCGAGGCGGCTCCAGACCGTCTGCACTCCCAGCACCCCGAGGAGGGCGAAGGCGATGATCGCGAGCACCTTCCACCGCTTGGATTCCCGTGGGGCCGCCTTCGGCGCGGCCCAGGCCCCGGAAGCGGAGAGACCCGAGAGCGTGCCCTCCAGCCGCCGCTCCAGGAGGTGCCGGTGGTCCTCGGTCAGGTCCACCACATCCATCAGGGCGAGGAGGAAGCTGCGGAGGTCCGGATAGCGGGCCCTGGGGTCCTTGTGGAGGGCGCGGGAGAGCACCTCCCGGAATCCCGGGGAGACCCCGTCGGGGAAGCTGGGATCCTGGTGGACGATGGCGTAGACGATGGAGCCCACACTCTCACCGGGGAAGGGGAGCTTGCCCGTCAGCATCTCGAAGGCGGTCACGGCGAAGGACCAGCGGTCGGACGCCGCGGTGGCCTGGGTGCCGCTCAGGATCTCGGGCGCCGCGTAGGCGGGCGTGCCCAGGAAATCCGAGGACTGGGTGACGCGGGCCCCCGCCCCCCGGGCGATCCCGAAGTCCATGAGCTTGAGGTGGTGGTCCTTGGAGACCATGAAGTTCTCGGGCTTCAGGTCCCGGTGGATGATGCCGGCCCGATGGGCGCTCTCGAGGGCTTCCCGGGCCTGGAGGAGCAGCTCGAAGGCCTCGGCGGCGGGCAGGGCCCCCGCCTTCAGGAGGTCCGCGAGGCTCTGCCCATCCACGAACTCCATGGCCAGGAAGGGGCCCACACCGGGCTCCTCGCCCACGTCATAGATCGTGATGACGTTGGGATGGTGGAGCTTGGCGCTGATCTCCGCCTCGCGCTGGAAGCGGGCCAGCACCTCGGGATCCCCGAGCCCCGCGCGCACCACCTTGATGGCGATCCCCCGGTTGAGCTTGGGATCCTCCGCCAGGTACACGCTCCCCATGGAGCCCTGTCCCAGGGGTCCCAGGATGCGATAGCGGCCGATGGTCGTCGGATCCAAGGTCATGAGGGGCCAGTGTGCCAGAACCCACCGGAGATCCGACGCAATGTGACGCCGTGGGCCCGGCCTGCACTAGGCTGGAGGCATGGATGGCATCGGCTTCACCCGGCCCAAGGGGGTCCAGATCAGGCGGTTCGGACGCGTGTTCTATCCCGCGGGATTGCGCATGCAGAAGGCCCTCTCCGGGTATGTCCAGGAGGAGGGCCGCCCCGATCAGCTGGTGGTGCTGGAGCACAACCCCGTGTTCACCCTGGGCCGGAACGCCTCCCGGGAGGACATCCACGTCACCCCCGAGTTCCTGGCGCAGCAGGGCGTCGAGGTGAGCGAGACGGATCGAGGTGGGGAGGTCACCTACCACGGCCCGGGGCAGGTGGTGGTCTATCCCATCTGCAACCTGCGGGGGGGCCGCGAGGACCTCGGGCGCCTGGTCCGGGGCCTGGAGGAGGGCATGATCCGCACCGCCGCCCATTTCGGGGTCACCGCGGAGCGACTCAAGGGATTCCCCGGCATCTGGGTGCAGACGCCCCGGGGCTGGGAGAAGCTGGGGGCCATCGGCCTTCATCTCTCCCGATGGACGAGCACCCACGGCATCGCCTTCAACGTGAATCCCTTCCTCCCCCACTTCCGGTGGATCACCCCCTGCGGGATCACCGACAAGGGGGTCTGCAGCCTGGGCTCGTTGTTGGGTCCCACCTGCCCCACCTGGGAGGAGGCCGCGGACGTGCTGCAGCGGGAGCTGTGCGCGGTGCTGGCCCTGGAGCCCCAGGCCGTCCGGGCCCCGAGCCGGAGCGTGAGCGCCCTCACCTGGCGCCGCGGCCCCACCGGCCCCGAGGTGCTCATGATGCTCCGCACCCCCCAGACCGGCTGCTGGTGGCAGAGCGTGACGGGGATGCTGGAGCCCGGGGAGACCCCCGAGGCCGCCGCCCATCGTGAGCTGGCCGAGGAGACGGCCCTGCAGGCCCTCCACCTCGAGCCCCTGGGGCTGAGCCACAGCTTCTGGGTGGACCCCACCGTGGTCTCCTTCCCGGATCCCGAGCCCCGCTTCAACACGGAGACGTGCTTCGCCGCGGAGGTGCCCGCCACCGCGGAGGTCAGGCTCCATCAGGAGGAGCACTCGGAGTTCCGCTGGTGCACCCTCGCCGAAGCCGAGGCCCTGACCCGCTGGGAGGGCAGCAAGGCCGCCATCCGCCTCCTGTCCAAGAAGTTGGAAAAATAAGATCCACCATTCAAGCACCGCCCTCCGCCTACCGTTGAGACCCACGTCATGACGGTCGCCGCCTCCTCCACCCCCAAGGGCCTGCCCCGGCAGGCCTGGATTGCCGCGGCCACCTATGTGGGCTTGGCCCTCGCGGCGGTGCTGGCGCTGCCTTCGGGCCTCATCCTGGCCACGGTCCTCAACGGGCTCAATGCGGTGCTCTTCTTCCATGCCGCCTGGGCCGCCTGGAGGCGCATCGGTCACCCCACCGCCCCGGGATCCGCCTGGCGGTGGTTCACGCTCTGCTTCCTCAGCCAGGCCCTCTGTCAGAGCCTCCCGGTGGCCATGGGGATCGGCCTGGGTCGACTCCCCCCCTTACGCTCCCGCCCGGTTGCCGTCGCCCTGGTGGCCCTGGCGGCCTTCATCGCGGGCCTGCTGGCCTTCCCGGAGGCCCCCCGGGGGGCCTCCCAGCGCCTCCGCCTCGGCCTCGATGGCACCGGGGCCGGCCTCGGGGTGCTCTTTCTGGGCTGGGCTCTGGCCATGGGGCCCCTCTTCAGGCCTCAGGAGATCCCCCGCCTCGTGAAGGCCGCGACGCTGCTCTTCCTCCTGGGAAATGCGGTGATCCTGGGGCTGGTGTATTACCTGGCCCGGGGCAGCCGGGAGGGCCTCAGGGGGCCCCTCGGATGGATGGGGCTGGGCTTCCTCCTCTCCGTGCTCCAGTCCCTCGGGCAGGTGCCCCTGAGCCTGCGCCAGGCTTATTACCTGGGTCATCCCATCGACCTGCTCGTGGTCGGCGCAGGCGTCGCCCTCCTCTTCTCCGCCCTGGATCCGCGACCTCCGGCCCGGTTCCCGGAGGAGGCCGACCCCGAGTCCTTGGCGGCCCCCCTCCTCCCCGTGTTGGCCTGCCTCCCCGTGGGCACCCTCGTCCTCCTCGTGGCCCCCGCCCGCTGGGATCGTCCGCTCATCGCCCTCGGCCTGGCGATGGTGAGCCTCGCGATGGTGCGGATGTACCTGGCGCTCCGGGATCTCCACGCGCTCTCCCAGGAGCTGGATGCCCGGGTGCAGGCCCGGACCCGGGACCTGGAGCGGGCCCAGGGACTCATCGTGCGGACCGAGCGCATGAACGCCATGGCCTCCATCGGGGCCGGCTTGGCCCACGACCTCAAGAACCACCTGGGCGTGATGAAGAACTACGCCCTCCTCCTCGACCAGGACCTGCGCCAGGGCCGGCCTCCTGAGGCGGCGGACCTGGAGGCCATCCGCCTGGCTGCGGACCAGGCCGGGATCCTGGCCCACCAGCTCATGGCCTTCGGCCGGGAGGAGGAGGGACCCGGGTCCTCCGAGTCCTTCGATGCCATCGGCCGGATCCAGCAGCTCCTGCCGCTCCTCCGCTCCGCCCTGCCCGCCTATGTGGCGCTGGAAGGCCGGCATCCGGAGGGCCCCCTCACCCTTCCGGGCGACCCCACCCGGTTCGATCAGATCCTCGTGAACCTGGTGCTGAATGCCCGGGACGCCATCCAGGCCTCGGGGCGCATCCTGGTGGAAGTCCAGGGCTGCACCCTCGGGGATGGCCGGCCCGGCGCCCTGCTCGTGGTCTCCGACAGCGGCCAGGGCATGACCGAGGAGGTGCAGGCCCGGATCTTCGAGCCCTTCTTCACCACCAAGGCCCTGGGCAGCGGCACCGGGCTGGGGCTGGCCTCGGTCCGGAGCCAGCTGGAGGTGGTGGGCGGTGAGATCGAAGTGCACAGCGTGCCCGGAAGAGGGACCACCTTCCTGATCCGCCTGCCCCTCGCCCCGAAGGCCCCGTCCGGTCTGTGACCCGCGGCGACCTGGGCTGGGGATGGGCCCGGAGCCAGGGTATCCTGGGCCGTTTGGAGCGACCCATGTTCCCTGCCCTCACCGAAGACCAGCTCGCCATCCAGGAAGCCGCGCGTGATTTCGCGCAGGCGGAGATCGAACCAGGGGCCATGGCCCGGGATCATTCCGCCGAGTTCCCGAAGGCGATCATCAGCCAACTCGGCGAGATGGGCTTCATGGGCATGTGCGTCCCCGAGGCCTATGGCGGAGCCGGCATCGACACCCTGGGCTACATCCTCGCCCTGGAGCAGATCGCCTATGCGGATGCCTCCGTGGCCGTGACCATGAGCGTGAACAACTCCGTGGCCTGCGCCCCCATCCTCGCCTTCGGCTCCGAGGCCCAGAAGCAGAAGTACCTCAAACCCCTGGCCTCGGGTGAGGTGATCGGCGGGTTCATGCTCACGGAGCCCGACGCCGGCAGCGATGCCGCGGCGCTCAAGTGCAAGGCCACCAAGGTGGACGGCGGCTGGAAGCTCAACGGGGCGAAGGCCTGGATCACCAACGGCGGCGTGGGCCGCTACTTCGTCACCATGGCCATCACCCACCCCGAGCTCGGCAAGAAGGGCATCAGCGCCTTCGTGCTCGACGCCGACCAGCCCGGCGTGATCATGAGCAAGCCCGAGGAGAAGATGGGCCTGCGCTCCTCCAAGACCGTGATGGTCACCCTGGAGGACGCCTTCGTGGCGGACGACGACATGCTCGGCCAGCCCGGGGACGGCCTGAAGGTGGCCT
>CAZVKM010000039.1:0-18505 GCA_964627685.1 uncultured Solibacteraceae bacterium
CGGCCAGGTCCGGGCTCACCACGCGGACCACGGGCTGCCGCTGGGATTCCAACCGGGCTTCCCGCTTGATGAGGAGCTTCCGGGCGAACTCCGAGAGCTCGTCGGCGCTGAAGGGCTTCTGCACGTACTCGCAGGCCCCGTGCTGGAGGGTCTCCACGGCGGTGTCGATGCTGGCGTAGCCCGTGATCACCACCACGTCGATGTCGGGGCGCAGGTGCTTCACCGCCTTCACCACCTCCACGCCGGTCATGCCGGGCATCTTGAGGTCCGTGAACACGAAGTCGTAGTCGTTGCGCTGCACCAGGCCCAGGGCCTCCTGGCCGGTCTCCACGGTGTCGATGGAGTAGCCCTCCAGCACCAGGATGCGGCGGAAGGAATCCAGCACCACGGCCTCGTCATCCACGGCGAGGATGCGGGCCTTGGGGTGGTCCACCTCCACCCGCTTGAGGCTGGGAGCCTCCTGGGTGAAGTCCAGGCGGATGGCGGTCTCGAGCACGGCGGCGCGGGCCTTGCGGGCGCGGGCTTCGCGCATGCGGCGCGCGGTGGTGCGCACGAGGATGTCGAGGCCCACGAAGGCGGCGAACATGAGGAGGATCAGCAAGGCGGTCATGGCGTGTCTCCTTGTCCCTCACGGGACGGTGAAGGCGGCGCGGCCTCGGGGGGAGGGGGCGCCAGGGGGATGCGGACGACGAAGCGGGCCCCGTGGCCGGGCACGCTGTGGACGACGATGGTGCCGCCGTGGCTCTGGACGAGGCCCCAGGTCACGGCCAGGCCGAGCCCCGTCCCCTTGTTCCCCTTGGTGGTGAAGAAGGGCTCGAAGAGGCGCGGGATGTGTTCGGCGGGGATGCCCTGGCCCTGGTCCTCCACTTCCACCTCCAGCAGGCCAGGTTCCGATGCGGCCCGGGTGTGGAGGGTGATCTGACCCCCCTCGGGGCCCGTGGCATCGGCCGCGTTGAGGAGGAGGTTCACCACCACCTGCTGAAGCTGGTTCGCGTCCGCCTGGGCGGTGGGCAGGTCCGGGGACAGATCCAGGGCGATGCTCACGTGGTTCAGCCGCAGCTGGGTGACCACCACCGCCATCGCATGGCGGGCCACCTCGTTGAGGTCCGTGGGATGGCGGCTCGGAGGCGTGGGCCGGGCGAAGTCCAGCAGCTCCCGGATGATGCCCCGGCAGCGCTTGGTCTCCCGCACGATGACCTCCAGGTCGTCGGCATCGGGCCCCTCCGCCGGCAGGCGCTTCTGGAGGAGGGAGGCGTAGGTCAGCACCCCCGTGAGGGGGTTGTTGATCTCGTGGGCGAGGCCCGCGGCCAGACGTCCCACGGAGGCCAGCTTGTCGGCCTGGGCCAGCTGCCGCTGGGTCTCCGCAAGGCGGCGGGTCATGCCATTGAAGGCCTGGGCCAGCTCCCCTAGCTCGTGGTGGTCGCCCACCTCGATCACGGTGTCGAGGTCGCCCTCGGCCACGCGCCGGGTGCCTTCCAGAAGCCCCGCCACGGGCCGCACCACCAGGCGGCGGTTGAGCCACCAGAGCATGAGGCCGCTCGAGAGGATGGCCAGCGCCGCGAGGCCGGTCATCAGGGTGCGGCTCCGGGCCAGCTCCGCGTCGGCCTCCGCCAGGGAGACGTTCACGTCCAGCACCCCGAGCAGCCGGGCCTCGGGCCGATGAGCGTGGCACGCGGCCGTGGAGCAGCCCGGCTCGTTGGGGATGGGGCTGATGATCCCGAGGAGGCGGTTGCCCTCGGGCCCCTTGAAGATGCGGGCCCGGGCCTGGAGGTTGGGCTTGTCCAGGGGTCGGCCTTCCGCGTGGCAGGCGTAGCACGCCTCGGCCTTCATCTCCAGGGCGGTGCCGATCTCCTCCTTGGCGGAGGAGAACATCACCTGGCCCTCCTTGTTGAAGAGCCGAACCTTGTGGATGCCCTCCCCCGCCAGGGACCCGATGTCGCGGATCTGCCGATGCAGACTCTCCCGTCGATTCTCCAGCATGTCGAAGTGGGTGCTGCCCTTGATGGTCTCACTCAGCTGGTTGGCACTGCGCGTCCGCTCGGCGAGAAGCTGGGAAGCGTGCGCGCGCATGATGAGCACCGTCATGAGCCCGATGGCCGTGGCCGACACCAATCCGGCGCCGAGGATCAGGCGGGTGCCGATGCGGGTGCGCATGTCAGCGCCCCCGGGCGTGGCCCGGTTCCCCGGAATGGGCTTCGAAGATGGGGAAGGTGCGCACCACGAAGGCGAAGACCGCCATGCCGAGCGCCACCAGGCCCAGTGAGACGATGACCTCCATCACCGAGGGGATGTAGCGGAGGCCCGCCGCCCGCTCCATGCCCGTCACGCTCACGTTGAGCCGGTTCGCCACGAAGCCGAGCACGGCCAGGAAGGATCCCGTGACCAGGCCCGTGGGGCTCGTGCGGAAGCGCTCCCGGGCGAGGATGAGCACGGGGAGCACCACCCCCAGCCCAAATTCCAGCAGGAACATCTTCCCCTCGTAAGTCAGCGCGCGGATGTCGGCGAAGGCGCCGTTGGCGTGGATGGCCTGGAGTCGGAGCAGGCCGAAGATCACCAGGGCCACCACCATGGCCCGGGCCAGGGGCTCCAGGAGCTCCATCTCGAGGTGGCGGCCGAAGGCCCGCTTGCTCAGGTAGGACTCCAGCACCACCATCCCGATTCCTGCCGCGATGGCGGAGATGTAGAAGAAGAGGGGCAGAAGGGGCGAATACCAGAGCGGGTGCAGCTTGGTGGGCACGATGAGGTAGAGGGAGCCCAAGCTGCTCTGGTGCAGGGTGGAGAGGATCACGCCCAGGATCACTAGGGGGGTGATGAGCCGGTGGATGAGGCGGGCGGGCCCATGCCACCCGAAGCGCTCCAGCACCGCCGGCGCGAACTCCAGGGTGAGCACGGTGGTGTAGAGCATCACGCACCAGGCCACCTCGAACATCACGGAGTGGGGATTCCAGTAGATGAGGGCGTGCCAGATGCGCCAGGGCTGACCCAGGTCGAACATCAGGGCCAGGATCACGAAGACATAGCCCAGGAAGCCCGTGACCACGGCCGGACGCACGATGGGCTCGAAGCGCTTGAGGTGGAAGAGGTGCACCACCGCCGTGAGGGTGAAGGCGCCCGCCGCCAGACCCACGCCGCAGAGCAGGTCGAAGCCGATCCAGATGCCCCAGGGGAAGCGATCGCTGAGGTGGGTCACCGCACCCAGGCCCTTGCTGAAGCGTAGGAAGGTCACGATGCAGAAGGCCACGAAGAGGATGCCGAACACGGCGGTCCAGAAGCCGGCGCTGGTCTTGCGGGGGGTGGTCTCAAGGTTGTTCATGACCGCCCTCCTTCCCTCGGGCCCGTGGATCTCCCGGCCCGGGCCACCACCTCCCGGCGCGCGGTGATCCAGTGCACGCCGAACAGGAAGACGCCCCACACCGCCACGAAGTCCGGGATCTTGGAGAGCACCTGCCAGGTGCGCATGGCGGGCGGATCGCTGGGCAGGTCCGTCTTCAGGCCCAGCTTCTCGAAGGGCACCTTGGAGATCATCATCACGGAGGTGCCACCCGCCTCGCGCAGGCCATAGATGTGGTCCAGGTAGCCACCCGGGTTCTGGCGGATCCGGTCGTGCGCCTCCTTCACCAGGTCCGCCCGGCTGCAGAACACGGTGGCGCCCTGGGGGCAGGCCTCGGCGCAGGCGGTGGGCTGCCCGGCCTTCACCCGGCTCGTGCAGAGGATGCACTTGCCGATGGTGGGCACGGCCTTGTCCCACTGGTACTTCGGCACGTCGAAGGGGCAGGCCATCATGCAGTAGCGGCAGCCCATGCACTTCTCACCGTCGTAGACCACGGGCCCCTCCGGCGTCTTCTTCAGGGCCCCCACGGGGCACACCGAGGCGCAGGTGGGCACTTGGCAGTGCATGCACAGGTGGCGGACGTAGGTGTCCTCCTTCGCCTCCACCGTGGTCCAGGTGTAGGCCGTGGTGTGGTCCTCCACCTCCCCGGGCAGGTGGTTCTGCGCCTTGCAGGCATCGGCGCAGGCCCCACAGCCCACACAGCGGGTCGAGTCGAAGAGGAGCCCCATGGTCATGGATCACCTAACTTTCAAAAATCGGCCTATGCACACCCATCGGCGCACTTTTGAAGGCTTTGACAGGGGACAAGGTGATCCCGAACTCCACTGATTGCCAACAATTCACCGTTTATGTGAGATAGATCACCCGATAGATGGAATATTTCATGAAGACATAAATTGCATATATAAATACAATTCGAGGTCTTTTTATCTACATTTATAACGATCAAATGGTGGGAATTTCCCCGAACGGAGCTCCCATGGATGGCAGCATGGAGTCATGGACCGCCACTTCCTCTTCCTCCTCGCCTCCACCCGTCGAGAGGGCAACAGCGAGCAGCTGGCCCGCCGCGCTGCGGCCCAGCTGCCCCCCAGCGCCACCGCCACCTGGATGCGCCTGGATGAGCATCCGCTGCCGCCCTTCCAGGACCTGCGCCACAGCGGCGGCTACGGGGATCCCGAAGGCACCGCGCGCCACCTGGCGGACGCCACCCTTGAAGCCACGGACCTGGTGATCGTGTCCCCCGTCTACTGGTACAGCCTGCCCGCCGCCGCCAAGCTCTACTTCGACCACTGGAGCGCCTGGATGCGAAGCCCCGCCTTGAACCTGCGCGAGCGCATGGCGGGCAAGCGCCTCTGGGTGATCCTGGTGGACTCCGACCAGGCCCATGAAGGATCGGCCGACCCCGTGCTCGACAGCCTCCGCCGCACCGCGGGATTCATGGAGATGGACCTCGCGGGGACGCTGGTGGGTCATGGCAGCAAGCCCGGGGAAGCCCTGCAGGATCCGGCCGTGACCGCGCGGGCCGACGCCTTTTTCCGGAGTGTGGTGCAATAGGGCTCGTATGAGCATGTTCAGCGGCACTTACCTCGAAGCGATCAACCGGGCCCTGAAGGACGCCATGGCCGAAGATGCTCGGGTGGTCTGCCTGGGCGAGGACATCGGTGCCTACGGCGGCGCCTTCCAGGCCACGGCGGGCCTCTGGGAGGCCCACGGCGAAGGCCGTGTCCTCGACACCCCCATCTCGGAGCAGGCCATCGCCGGCGTGGCCATCGGGCTGGCCCTGCAGGGCCGCCGCCCCGTGGCGGAGTTCCAGTTCATGGACTTCTCACTGCTGGCCTCGGATCTCATCTGCAACTTCGCCGCGAAGGCGCGGTGGCGGTGGGGCGCCTCGGTGCCCGTGGTGTTCCGGGGTCCCGTGGGCGCTGGGGGAAGTGGCGGCCCCTTCCACACCCAGTGCGTGGAGACGCATTTCCTGGGCACCCCCGGACTGAAGGTGGTGGCCCCCGGCACGGTGGCCGACGCCTACGCCCTGCTGCGCGCCAGCCTCGCCCAGGACGACCCGGTGCTCTTCCTGGAGCACAAGCACCTCTACCGTCGCCTCAAGGGCCAATGGGACGCCGCCCCCACCGCGAAGCTGGGTGAAGCCGCCCTGCGGCGCGAGGGCACCTCCGCGGCCATCGTCACCTACGGGGCCCTGCAGCATGCGGCCCTCGAGGCCACCGAGGGGATGGATGTGGCCGTCCTCGACCTGCGCACCCTCTGGCCCCTCGATCAGGCCGCCCTGGAGGCGCTGGCCAAGCGCACCCACCGCCTCCTCGTGCTCACGGAACCCAGCGGCAGCTTCGGGCCCGGAGCCGAGCTGGCCGCACGCATCCAGGAGTCCTGCTTCGCCTGGCTCGATGCGCCGGTCAAGCGCCTGGCCAGCCTCGACACCCCCTGTCCCGCCAGCCCCGTGCTGGAGGCCGCTTGGCTGCCCTCGCCCGTCGCCATCCGCCGGGCGGTGGACGACCTCCTGGCGTGGTGAGGCGGGCCCTCCTCCTCTTCGCCTGCCTCGCCCCGATGGCGGCGCAGCGTGTGGCGCTCTCCTTCGATGACGGTCCGGGCCTTGGCCCCACGCCCCGCCTCTCGGCCCCCCAGCGGCAGGAAGCCCTCCTGAAAGCCCTGCGCGAGGCCCACGTCCAGGCGGTGCTCTTCGCCAACGGGCGCGACGGTGGGGACTCCCTGGAGGGGGTGGCGGCCCTGCGCCGGTGGGGTCAGGAAGGGCACCTCCTGGGCAACCACACCTGGGATCACCTCAATGCGGAGCGGGTCCCCCCGGAAGCCTTCCTTCTCGATGTGGATCGGCTGGATGCGGTGATCCGCCCCCTGCCGGGATACCGCCCCTGGCTGCGCTTCCCCTACCTCAAGGAGGGATCCACCCCCGCGGCCCGCACCTCCCTCCGCTCCGGGCTCGCCAAGCGCGGATACCGCACCACCCCCGTCACCATCGCCACCTTCGACTGGTTCTTCGACGAGCGGCTGAGGGCGGGCCTGAGGGCCCACCCCGGCCGGGACCTCGCCTCCCTCCGCAGCGCCTACCTGGACCACCTGATCACCCAGGCGGAGGCGGCCCAGGCCCTGGCCAAGGCCACGCTGGGGCGGGAGGTGCCCCATGTGATCCTCCTCCACCACACCCTGCTCAACGCCCTCTTCCTTCCCGATGTGATCCAGCTCTTCCGCAACAACGGCTGGACCCTCGTCGCCCCGGAGGTCGCCTTCCAGGATCCCCTCTATCTCCAGGAGCCCACGTCCCTCAGCCGAGGTACCTCGCGGCTCATGGAGCTGGCCCGGGATCGCGGGCTCCCGGCCCCGGAATCCCTGGATCAGGCCTATGCCGAAGTCCAGGCCCGCCTGACCCAGATCGGATGGTGACCATGCTGCTGCTCGTGCCCCCGGCCCAGGTCCAGGAAGCCCCGAAGCCCACGGCCTTCCAGGTGGGCCAGCGGGCCCTCCACGAGGGAAGGCTGCCCGAGGCCAGGGCCCACCTGGAAGCCTGGCTGGCCCTGCACCCCGAGGATGCCGATGCCCTGGTGGCCTATGGCTTCACGGCCCTCCGGCAGGAGCGGGTGGGCCTGGCGGAGGGCACCTTCCGGAAGGCCCTCTCCCTGAGCCCCCGCTACATCGATGCCCAGTACGGCCTGGGGCTGGTGTTGCTCCGCCTGGGGAAGCCCACCGAGGCCAAGGCCGTCCTGCGCGGCGCCCTGGCCGACGATCCCGGTCGGGCCGATGTGAAGGAGGCGCTGGGGCACGCCCTGGCCGCCGCCCCGGATCCGCTCCCACCTCCGCCCCCCCTCACCCGTCCCGCCCAGCTGCAGATGCCCGCCCGCACCCGGGGCACGGCCTTCGAGGTGCGCGACGCCCAGGGGACCTGGAACCCCCTCTTCCTCAAGGGCATCAACCTCGGCGCCGCCCTGCCCGGCAAGTACCCCAGCCAGTTCCCGGACGAGGCCACCTACCGGGGCTGGATCGCGGAGATGGCGGAGCTGGGGGTGAACACCCTGCGGGTCTACACCGTGCACCCGCCCCACTTCTACCAGGTGCTCCGGGAGCACAACCTCGCCCGGGTCGCCGCGGGGAAGCCACCCCTGTGGCTCATCCACGGCGTGTGGACGGAGCTGCCGCCCGAGGATGATTTCCGCGATCCCTCCTGGTACGGCGAGTGGAAGCAGGAGATGCGCAACGTGGTGGACCTCCTCCACGGCCGCGCCAACCTGATGCCCCGGCCCGGCCACAGCAGCGGGGCCTACCGGGCCGACGTGAGCCCCTGGACCCTGGCCATCATCCTGGGCCGTGAGTGGGAGCCCTTCAGCCTGGAGGCCTTCCACGCCAAGCATCCGGGCACCTCCGACTGGCAGGGGCGCTTCCTGGGCGTGAAGGGCGGCACCGCCATCGAGGTGTTCATGGCCGACGCCATGGAGACCATGCTCGCCTACGAGCACGACACCTACCACGCGCAGCGGCCCATGGCCTACACCAACTGGCCCACCCTGGATCCCCTGCACCACCCCACCGAGAGCACCAAGGCCGAGGAGATCGCCCTGCGCAAGGCCCGGGGCCTCCCCGTGGACAAGCTCCAGATCCGGGAATACGACAACGACGCCTTCGGCCTCGACATGCAGAAGGTCACCGACGGTCCCGAGCTGAAGGCCGGTCTCTTCGCCAGCTACCACGCCTACCCCTACTACCCCGACTTCATCAACCTCGACCCCGGCTACAACCAGGGCACCGATGCCGAGGGGCGCAACAACTACCAGGCCTACCTCCGGGACCTGGTGAAGCACCACACGAAGCACCCCATGCTCGTCTCCGAGATCGGCGTGCCCAGCTCCCGGCTCGTGGCCCACTGGCAGCCCCAGGGCTTCACCCACGGCGGCCAGGACGAGCGGGAGCAGGGGGAGCAGGATGTGCGCTTCCTCCGCAACATCCACGCGGCGGGCGGCGCCGGCGGCCTCCTCTTCGCCTGGATCGACGAGTGGTTCAAGAAGAACTGGCTCGTCATCGAGTTCGAAGAGCCCCTGGACCGCAAGCCCCTCTGGTACAACGTGCAGGATGCCGAGGAGAACTACGGGCTCATCGGCATGCGCCCCGGGAAGGATGGTCCCACCATCCTCATTGATGGCCGCGACAGCGACTGGGCGCAGGTTCCCGTCTACCAGCAGGGCCAGGGCATGACCCTGAAGCTCAGGGCCGACGAGGGCTGGCTCCACGTGGGCCTGTGGCTCGATGGGGGGCTGCCCGACTGGTCGAAGGAGGCCCTGCTCCTGGGCCTCGACACCCTGGATCCGGCCCTGGGCAGCCGCAGGCTCCCCTGGGGCCTGCCCCTCCGCAGCGAGGCGGGGCTGGAGTCCGTGGTGCTCTTCCACGGGGAACGGGACACGGCCCTCTACCTGGATGAGCCCTACGATCTCTTCACCCATCGCCACAGTCGGCCCTATCGCACCGTGGCCCATGAGGGCGGCACCTTCCTCATGCCCCGCACCGAGAGCAACCGCGACCGATTGGGCCGGGATGGCACGGCCTTCCCCGGCCACCAGCAGGAGATCGGCGGGCTGCGCCGCGGCACCCAGGACCGCAGCAGCCCCGCCTTCGACAGCCGCAGCGAATGGCTGGAGGCCCGGCTGCCCGATGGCCGCGGCTTCCTCGAGGCCCGGATCCCCTGGGGCCTCCTGAACGTCACCGATCCCAGCTCCCACCAGGTGGTGCAGGACCCCAGCCCGGCTGGTGACGAGGTGGGACGCGCCACCACGGAGGGCTTCCGCGCCCTGCTGGTGCGGCTGACCTCCGACCGCTCCCCCACCGCCGGGGGCGCGCGGGTGGTGGCCAGCCTCCCCGCTGCGAAGGGCGGCACCCTGCCCGCGCCCCCCCTGTTCACCTGGCCCGGCTGGGAGGAGCCCACCTGGCACCGCTTCCGGAAGCTCGGCTTCGACATCGTGCGGAAGGGCCTGGCGGCCCTGCCGGACCGCCCCGCGACGATGCGATAGTGGGGCATGCCCCCGATGCCGGTCGCCGCACCTCCTGCCCTCCAGACCCCTGAGCCCCTGGGCGTGCTGCTGCAGCGGGCCCGGACGGCCCGCGACGCCGGCCGCCTTCCGGAGGCCCTCGCGGCCTTCGACGCCATGCTGGCCCAGACCCCCGAGCACGAGACCGCCCTCTTCGATCGCGCCCAGGTGCTGAGCTGGATGGGGCGCTTCAAGGAAGCGGAGCTCGGCTACCTGGAGTTCCGCCGCCGCCACCCCGGGCGCTCCCTGGATGCGGACCTGCGCCTGGCTCAGGTGGCCGCCTGGGACGCGCGCTTCGGCGAAGCCCAGAGGCGCCTGGAGCCCTGGGTCGCCGGGGGCCGACGTGAGGCGCTGCTCGACAGCTGCACCTACCTGGCCTGGGAGGGCCGCCTGGGGGCCAGCCTGGACCGCCTGGAGCCCTGGCTCAAGGCCCACCCGGAGGATCAGGAGGCGGCTCAGCTCGACGCGAAGGTCCGCAGCTGGACCGGCCGCACCGGTGAGGCCCGCGCCGCCTACGGGCGCATCCTCACCCGCTGGCCCGGGGACCGCGAAGCCACCTTGGGCCTCGCCCGCCTCAGCCTCTGGGCCGGCGACCCCGACGGGGCCCGGCGGGTGCTGGCGTCGCTGCCCGAGGGGGAGCGGAGCCACCCCGAGGCCCGGCTCATGGCCGCCCAGATCGCCCTGGCCGAGAGCAACCCGCGGCAGGTCCGGGCCCTCCTCGCCGAAGGGCGGCTGCCCGCCAAGGAGGCGCAGGACCTCCGGGAGGAGCTGGTGGATCGCCAGGGGCCCTGGCTGGAGGCCGCCTTCGCCCGCACGGACACCAGCGAGGGCCTGCGCGTGGAGGAGCCCGGCCTGCGCGCCCGCATGCCCCTGGGCGAGGGCTTCGCCGAGGCGGGGTGGACGGGTCGGCGTGTCACCTTCGGCGCCGCCGGGGAGAAGCCCGCGGAAACGGGCCTCACCCTCTCCCATCCCCTGGGCCCCAAGGTCTGGGCCACCGGCAGCTACCGCCTCACCTCCCTGGGCGGCGCCCAGGCCTCCAGCCACAGCCTGGGTCTGGGCTGGGGGCCCCTGCCCGGCCTGAGCTTCACGCTGGAGCAGAGCCGCCAGCTGGCGGTGTGGACCCCCTCGGCCCTGGGCCAGCGCATCGCCCTCACCGGGCTCGACCTCGGGGCCACCTGGCGCCCCGGAGGCGGCCCCACCAGACTCAGCGCAGGGGGCGGACGTCAGTCCCTGAGCGCCGGATCCACCCGCTCCAGCTTCTTCGTCGCCCTGGAACATCGCGTCCCCTTCACCTGGGGCGACCTGCACGGGGGCCTCTCGACCCGGGGCTTCGGCTACTCCGAGACCCTTCCCTTGGGCTTCTTCAACCCTGAGCGGTACCGGTACCAGGGCGCCGTCCTGGGCGCCGCCTGGCGCCGGGGCCGGGAGGTGGAGCTGGGCTTGGAGGCCCGCGTGGGGCGGCAGTCGGTGAATCAGGATCCTGCGCAGACCACTTGGGGGTGGAGCGCCTCCGCCAGCTGGCGTCCGGGGCTCGGCCCGGTACGGGCCTTCACCTCCTTCGGCACCACCAAGGCCGGTCTCCCCGTCACCACCACCTCGGACCCCGCCCACTACGAGGAGCATACCGTGCGCTTCGGCCTGCAGATCCGCGGATTCCACGGTCTTTGATAGGATTGTGCGATGGCACGATCTTGGGGTGAGGGGACGACGGTCCTCCTCGTGGAGGACAACCTGCTCACCGCGCGGATGATCCGCTCGCGCCTGGAGATGGAGGGCCTCACCGTGCTGGAGGCCCACAATGGCCTCGAAGGGCTTGAGATCCTGCGGGCCCAGCGGGTGGACCTCGTGAGCACGGACCTCATGATGCCGGCCATGGACGGCTTCCGCCTGATCCAGGAGATCCGCGACCTGCCCCCGCCCAAGGGGAAGCTCCCCGTGCTCGTCGTCTCCAGCAACCAGAACGAGCAGGACATGGTGCGCTGCCTCGCCGCCGGGGCCGACGACTACATCACCAAGCCCATCAGCCCCCAGGTCTTCATCGAGCGGATGTGGCGTCTGCACCAGCGTCACCGGGATTAGCCCCATGTCCTGGTCCGGCCCCGAGGGCACCCTGGCGTTCCTGCTCTGGTGCACCCTGGCCCTCGGCATCCTCGTCTGCGCCCTGGCCCTGGGAGGGGCCCTCTTCCAGCTGCGGCGCGACTGGTTGCACCGCCGCCGCATCACGCTCCACCAGCGGTGGGAACCAGCCCTGGCCCACCACCTCTTCGAGGCGGGCACCGACCTGTCCCCCTTCCAGACCACCCATCGGCGGGAGCGGGAGCTGCTGCGGCACTTCCTGATCCGCACCAAGGAGACCCTGGCGGGGGAGGAGGGCCGGAGCCTCGACGCCCTCTACCGCCAACTGGGCATGGACCAGGACCTGCCCGCCCGCTTGAGCTCCCGCCTGGCCCGGCGCCGGGCCCTGGCCGCCCTGGAGGTGGATGCCTTCCGGGTGGAGGAGCACCTGCCGCAGGTGCTCGCCCTCCTCGAGGACCCCGTCCCCTTCGTGGCCCACGCCGCCGCCCGCACCCTCTCCCGGAGCCAGCGCCTGCGCTTCGCCGAGCCCGTCCTCCAATGGCTGATCTCCCAGGACACCTACCAGCAGGACCGGCTCCTGCGGCTCCTGGAGGCTTTCGGTCCGCTGCTCCCCAGCTGGCTGGAGAGCTACCTGGCGGACGTTCCCGACAACCCGAGCGCCTGGCGCCTCTTCGCCCTCCTCGTGGCCACGGCCCGGCATGCGGAGAGCGAGCCCCGCATCCTCGCCCTCCTGGACCGGGAGGAGGTGGAGGTGCGGGCGGCCGCGCTCAGGGCCCTGGCCGCCCTGGGGGATCCCAACACCTTTGAGCGCGTGGTGCCCATCGCCTCGGATCCCTCATGGGTGCTGCGGGCCCAGGCCGCGCGGGCCCTCGGCGTGCTGGGGGGGCCCTTGGCGATCCCCCTCCTCCTGGAGCTCATGGCGGATCCGGTCTTCGAGACCCGACGCAACGCGGCCCATGCCCTCCATGACCTCGGGCGCCCAGGCCTGGCGGCCCTGGAGCAGCTCGTGCGGGACCACACCCAGGACAAGTTCGCCCGGGACCTGGCCCTGGAGCGATTGGAGTGGGCCGAGGAGCGGGGGCATCCATGAGCCTCGCCCTCAACATCCTCTTCCTCCTCGCCCAGGGCGGCATCCTCCTGTACTTCGCGGTGATGAACGGCCTCAACCTGGTGTTCATCTTCAGGGCCTGGTGGAGCATCCGGGGCCACCTCGACGACGTGGACTCCGACCAGCTCGAGGCCTTCTTCGAGAGCACCCACTACCGCCCCATTACCCTCATCTGCCCCGTGTACAACGAGGGGCCCGGGTGCGTGGCCAGCGTCAGCAGCCTCCTGGCCCTCCGCTTCCCCGAGTTCCAGGTGGTGGTGGTGAATGACGGCTCGAAGGACGACACGCTGGACCGCCTCATCGCGGCCTTCAGGCTCCATCCCTCCCGGCGGGTGATCCGCCAGCTCGTCCCCACCAAGACCATCCGGGGCGTGTACGAGAGCGCCTACGTGCCGAACCTCACGGTGGTGGACAAGGAGAACGGGGGCAAGTCCGACGCCCTGAACTGCGGCCTGAACCTCGCCCGCTTCCCCCTCGTCTGCTGCATGGACGGCGACAGCCTCCTGGAGAACGACGCCCTCCTGAGGGTGGTGCGCCCCTTCATGGACCAGAAGGACGTGGTGGCGAGCGCCGGGGTGATCCGACCGCTGAACGGGTGCACGGTGACCCCCGCCGGCATCCGCGGCATCCACATGCCGGGGAGCTGGCTGGCCCGCTTCCAGATCGTGGAGTACCTGCGGGCCTTCCTCTTCGGTCGCATGGGCCTGGCCTCCTACCAGTCCATGTTCATCGTCAGCGGGGCCTTCGGGGTGTTCCGCAAGGACCTCGTGGTGGAAGTCGGGGGCTTCAAGACCGGCACCGTGGGGGAGGACTTCGAGCTGGTGGTCCGCCTCCACCGCCATCTGCGCGAACAGAAGCGGCCCTACCGCGTGGTGCTGGTGCCCGATCCCATCTGCTGGACCGAGGTCCCCGAGGACCGGGGCACCCTCAAGCGGCAGCGCAACCGGTGGCAGCGGGGGCTGCTGGACACCCTCTGGACGCACCGGGTCATGGCCTTCAACCCGTCCTACGGCCGGATCGGGCTCTTCTCCATCCCCTACTTCATCCTCTTCGAGGCCCTGGCCCCCGTCATCGAGCTGTCGGGGTACCTCGCCTTCGCCTGGTTCATGTTCCACGGCGGGGTGAACACGCCCTTCGCCACCTTGTTCCTGGTGCTGGCCCTCTTCCTGGGCATCCTCAACAGCCTGGCCTCGGTGGTCCTGGAGGAGATGTGCATCTTCCCCTACCAGGGCCTGAAGGCCTGGAGCCTCCTCTTGCTCACCGGCCTCCTGGAGAACTTCGGGTACCGGCAGATGACCCTGATCTGGCGCCTCAAGGGGATCCTCGACTGGTTCCGGGGCAATGAGGCCTGGGGGCACATGGTGCGGAAGGGGATCGGTCCCGCACCGCCCGCCTCCTCCTGAGGGGGCTTCAAAGTTCAAGGGGCACTCCTCCCTTGACGAAAGGGGAAGGGTCCCCGCATCCTGGGTCATTCCCGTTCACGGGATCCGTTCTTTGGCAGTCCGATAACGCGTTATCCAGAAAGGTGGAGGGATTAGGCCCTGTGAAACCTTGGCAACCTGCCCGCGCAAGCGGCGTAAGGTGCCAATTCCTGCCCCCGGAAGGGGGAAAGATACCGGCGAGACATCGACGGACTGATCAGGACATGTGAGGTGGATGGCGCGGTGCCGGGCGGCCCCCGCCGAGGTTCCATGTCCCACCCCACCCCCTTCCGAGAAGCCCTGGACGCTGGCCGCAGCTTCCTCTGGGACGGCTCCACCAGCAGCGCGCTCTTCGAGCGGGGCATCGCCCTGTCCCGGTGCTTCGACGAAAGCAACCTGAAGAACCCGGACCTCGTGGTCTCCATCCACCAGGAGTTCCTGGCGGCCGGGGCCCAGGTGCTCACCACCAACACGTGGGGCGCCAACCGGGCCCGCCTCGCCGGCTACGCCCTGGAGGCCGCCCTGCCCGCCATCAACGGCGAAGGCGTGCGCCTGGCCCGGCGGGCCATCGAGCATCAGGGCGTGGAGGCCTGGGTGGCGGGCTGCCTCGGACCCCTCGGCGTGCGCCTGGAGCCCTGGGGCCCCACCAGCTTCGACGAGGCCAAGGCCCTCTTCAAGGAGCAGGCCCAGGCCCTCCTCGAGGCCGGCGTGGACCTCTTCGTGCTGGAGTCCTTCGAGGACCTCAATGAGATCCGGCAGGCCCTCGCCGCCATCCGCGAGCTGACCCCCCTGCCTGTCGCCGCCATGCTCAGCGCCACGGAGGAGGGCCTGGGCCTCAGCGGAGGCGATCCCGCCTGGGCGGCCCGGCAGCTGGACGCCTGGGGCGCCGACCTCGTGGGCCTCAACGGGGGCAATGGGCCCGCGCCGCAGCTCGCGCTCCTCGAGAAGTTCCGCCACGCCACGGCCAAGCCCATCATCCTCCAGCCCAGCCCGGGCCTGCCCAAGCTCGTGGACGGCCGGTGGCTCTTCATGGCCTCCCCCGAGTACCTCGCCGACTTCGCCCAGCGGGCCCTGGCCGGGGGCGCCCGCGCCGTGGGCGGCTGCGCCGGCACCACACCCGCCCACATCCGGGCCATGCGCGGGGCGCTGCGGCAGGAGCGCGCCTTCGTGCAGGCGGAGGGCAGGCCCGAGATCCGCAGCGGAGAGGCCGCCCAGCCCGAGGTCCCCGTGGCGGAGCGCAGCACCTGGGCGGCGAAGCTGCAGCGGGGCGCGTTCGTCACCTCCGTGGAGCTCGTGCCCCCCAAGGGCATGGACGCCCAGAAGCTCCTGGACAAGACCCGCGCCTGCAAGGCCCTCGGGGTGGACGCCATCAACGTGCCCGACGGCCCCCGGGCCATGGCGCGCATGAGCGCCCTGGCCACCGCCGTGCTCATCGAGCGCGAAGTGGGCCTGGAGACCGTGCTGCATTACGCCTGCCGGGACCGCAACCTCCTGGGCATGCAGTCGGACCTCCTCGGGGCCGCGGCCCTCGGCCTCCGGAACGTGCTGGCCATCACGGGGGATCCACCGAAGCTCGGGCCCTACCCCCAGGCCACAGCGGTCTTCGATGTGGACGCCATCGGCCTCACGAACATGATCAAGCGCCTGAACACGGGCCTGGACATCGGCGGGACCTCCATCGGCCAGCCCACCCCCTTCTCCCTGGGCGTCGGCGCCAACCCCGTGGCGGCGGACCTGGAGCGGGAACAGCGACGCTTCAAGTGGAAGGTGGAGGCGGGGGCCCAGTGGGCCATCACCCAGCCCGTGTTCGACGCCGAGAGCCTCTTCCGGTTCCTGGACTTCGCCGACACCCTCGGCCGCATCCCCGTCATCGCCGGGCTCTGGCCCCTCAAGAGCCTCCGCAACGCCGAGTTCATGGCCAACGAGGTGCCGGGGGTCTACGTCCCGCCCACCCTCCTCGAGCGCATGCGCAAGCGGGCCACCGCCGAGGATCAGGTGAAGGAGGGCCTCGACATCGCCCGGGAGCTCCTCGAAGCCATCCGCCCCCGCATCCAGGGCCTCCAGCTCAGCGCCCCCTTCGGACAGGTGGAGCTGGTGGCCCCTCTCGTCCCGAAACCCCAGGTGAACGCATGAGCGCCGTGAAGGTCCACTTCCTCCTCGATGATCTGATCGTCCAGGCCCCTCTCGGAACCTCCCTCCAGGAGATCGCCGAGGCCGCCGGCGCCGACCTCACCTTCGGCTGCCGCACGGGTTCCTGCGGCACCTGCCGCGTCCGGGTCGCCGAGGGCCTGGCCCACTGCTCCACTCCCAGCCCCGAGGAGCGCGCCTTCCTGCTGGAGCTGGGCGCCCCCCACGACGAGCGCCTCGCCTGTCAGGTGCGGGTGAACGGCGACGTAGACATCGACTACCTCGGACTCTGACATGACCCAGACCCTCACCCAGCTCATGAACGAACGCGTCGTCCTGCTGGATGGCGGCATGGGCACGCAGATCTTCGCCAAGGGCCCCACGCTCGAGGACTACGGCTCCAAGGAGCTGGAGGGCTGCGTGGAGCTGCTCAACCTCAGCCGCAAGGCGTGGATCCAGGAGATCCACGAGCGCTACTTCAAGGCCGGGGCCGACGCGGTGGAGACCAACACCTTCGGGGCGAACCCGCTGGTGCTCGCGGAGTTCGGCATCCCCGAGCGGGCCTTCGAACTGAACGTGGCCGCGGCGAAGCTGGCGCGGGAGGTGGCCGACAGCTTTGAGGGCGGCCGCTACGTCATCGGCTCCGTGGGCCCCGGCACCAAGCTGCTCACCCTGGGCCACACCACCTACGCCGCCATGTTCGAAAGCTACCGCACCCAGGTGGCGGGCCTGCTGGCGGGCGGCGCCGACGCCATCCTCATCGAGACCTGCCAGGACCTGGCCCAGATCAAGGTGGCCACCCGCGCCGCCCGCGAAGCCATGGCCCAGGCCAAGCGCAAGGTCCCCCTCTGGGTGCAGGGCACCGTGGAGACCACGGGCACCCTGCTCGTGGGCTCCGACATCACCTCCGTGCTCCACGCCGTGGAGCCCCTGGGCATCGATGTGCTGGGCCTCAACTGCGCCACGGGCCCCGACGAGATGGCCTCCCACCTCCACGCCCTCGCCGAGGCCAGCCCCTTCGCCATCTCCTGCCTCCCCAATGCGGGCCTGCCCCGCAACGAGGGCGGGAAGGTCGTGTACCCCCTGGATCCCGAGGCCTTCGCCGCCAAGGTGGCCCACGCCGCCGCCCAGCATGGCCTCGCCATCGTGGGTGGCTGCTGCGGAACCACGCCGGACCATATCCGCGCCCTGGCTCCCCATGTGAAGAACCTGGCGGCCCCCCACCGCAGTCCCAAGCTGGAGCGCAGCGCCTCCAGCCTCTACCTGAGCACCGCCCTGCGCCAGGAGCCGGCCCCCACCATCGTGGGCGAGCGGACCAACGCCAACGGCAGCAAGGCCTTCCGGGATGCCCTCGCCAAGGAGGACTGGGACGCCCTCGTGGAGATCGCCAAGGGCCAGCAGAAGGAAGGAGCCCACCTGCTGGATGTGTGCGTGGCCTACGTGGGCCGCGACGAGGTCCGGGACATGGACCTCTACCTCTCCAAGCTCGTCACCCAGGTGCAGCTGCCCCTCATGATCGACAGCACCGAGGTGCCCGTCATCGAGCGGGCCCTGCAGAAGGCCCCGGGCAAGTGCATCGTCAACTCCATCAACTTCGAGGATGGGGAGGCCAAGGCCCGGAAGATCCTGGATCTCTGCAAGGCCTACGGGGCCTCCATCGTGGCCCTCACCATCGATGAGCAGGGAATGGCCAAGACCCTGGAGCGCAAGGTGCAGATCGCCGAGCGCCTCGTGAAACTGGTGGTGGACGAGTACGGCTTCCACCCCAGCGACCTCATCATCGACCCCCTCACCTTCACCCTTGGCAGCGGCGACGAGGCGTTCCGCGGCTCCGCCGTGGCCACCCTGGAGGCCCTGAAGGCCATCCGCCATCGCTGGCCGCTGGTGAACACCATCCTGGGTGTCTCCAACGTGAGCTTCGGGCTGGCCCCGGGCTCCCGCCACATCCTCAACGCCCTGATGCTCTACCACGCGGTGCAGCACGGACTGGAGCTGGCCATCTTCAACGCCTCCAAGGTCATCCCCGTGGCCCAGATCGACCCCGAGGCCCGGAGGGTCTTCGAGGACCTCATCTTCGATCGCCGGACGGAGGGCTATGACCCCCTCAAGGAGATCCTCGCCCGCTTCAGCGACGCCAAGGCCACGGCCAAGGTGGACCGGCGCGCCGGCCTGGGCCTGGAGGAACGCCTGCAGCTCGACATCATCGAGGGCGAGAAGCGCCAGGTGGTCGCCGACGTGGAGGAGGCCCTGGCCGCCGGTCATGACCCCCTGCGCCTGATCAACGAGGTGCTCCTGGAAGGCATGAAGGTGGTGGGCGAGCGCTTTGGCGCCGGCGAGATGCAGCTGCCCTTCGTGCTGGAGAGCGCCGAGGCCATGAAGGCCGCCATCGCCCGCATCGAGC
>CAZVKM010000040.1:0-18475 GCA_964627685.1 uncultured Solibacteraceae bacterium
CCCTGCCCGCGGACGTCGGGAAGTAGGCTCCAGGGCGGGGCGGAACCTTGAAATCCGCCCCGCTCCCAGTCAGACTGGAGGATCCAGCGCCAACTTAGCTCAGCTGGTAGAGCAGCTGATTCGTAATCAGCAGGTCGCAGGTTCGAGTCCTGTAGTTGGCTCCACAAGGCCCCCGAAAGGGGGCCTCCTGGTCTTTGCAGGTTTCCTTTCCCCTCCAGCCCTTAATTACTCGGGGCAACAGACCTCCCACCATCGAAAACGGTTGGTCGTTTAGGTAACGACCCGCATTTTTATTCAAGCCCATTCAGAGCGAGCTACCCAAGCGCCCGTTCTCATTGAATTCGCGCTTTCCCCTGAACCCATCTGAGGAGCAACTGCTCTCGGAGGAGCGCGATGATGTCCTGGGGGCTGGGACGAAGGACGGGAGGATCATCCCCTTTTGCAACCCTCCGGTTGGTGCGGGACCGTTCATAGTCTCGCCGCCACCGGGGAAAGGTTGGGAATACATCAGTCCGGATCGGACCGTGAGTCTCCAATGCCGCAACATTGATCATGGCGTACATCGCCACCAAAGCGGCGTGGACGCGCTCGATGGCTCGCGGATGACGGCATTGGTCCTGACCGAGACCCACGTCATGTTTCAAAGCCCGGTGTAGTACCTCGATTTGCCACCGATCCAAGTAGGCTTGGATCAGTTGCGGGGCTGGAGTCGTCAGGTCGGTCGTCAGGAGGTATGCGCGATCGTTGTAGTTCTTTTTCCTGCGCGAACCATCCTTATTCGAACCACCGCCATAGGGCACCGGCATCAGAATCAGAAGTCGGAGAGGCGTGCCTCGCGAGCCGTACCGCCACAACACAGGGTGGGGTACTTCCTTGTAGCGAAGGCGACGCTTCGCTCCACCATAGGAAAACGAGTCCTCAATACTGGGAAGGGCTGAGTCCTTGCCCAAAGCTTCGGGAGTAGGCATGCCCTCCCCGTAGATTCGCTTGCCTTCCTTCTACTCCAAGGGCTTGAAGAGCACCGCATCCTTCCTGGCCCTGCCGATGAGGATGGTTCGGTCGGGAAGTCCTTCGATCACGGTGCGGTTTACGTAGCTTCCATCCACGACCATCCAAAGATCCCGGTCCTTCATGCCTTCGGCGTCCATCCACCCGCGAATGCGGACGATGGTCTCGACCGCCACTTCGGTAGCCTTGGGAGGCTGAGGGGGGACGCTCTCAGTGCTTGGCCGAACCTGGCCTTTCTTGGGCCTGCCCCGCTTAGTTCCATTCCGACGTTTCCGCTTGGCGGACTTGCCGGGGATCGGATCGAAGCTGAGGCTTACCGCGTTGGAGCGGAAGGTCTCTGGTGCTGGGATCAGGAGTGCGGCATGGCTGCACGGCATTCCCCACTTGAGGGAGGGACGGACCCACTTCGGCCCGCAGCCGTTGTGGCACCACCTGGTGAACGGTAGGGTGTAGCTGGTCTTGTCCAGCGGGGTATCGTCCAAGGCCACTACGACTGGAGCGTTGCAAGGCAGGAGACGGGCTGAAGCCCTAAAGACCCCTCGAAACAGTTCCTGCTGCTCCCACGTGGCCTCGGAGAAAACCTTGTAGTTGGCCCCGTAGATCCCTTGGTCGTTCCCGGTGAAGGTGAGGGCCGAGGTAAGGGTTTTCGATCCGATTCCAACGACCAACGCCAGCATGAGATCGGTCAATCGGAGAAAGGTCTTCCGGCGCTTGAAGGCCTTTTGGAAGTATGTGTTCAGGAGGGCATGGACTCGTGCCAAAAGAGCTTTCTTGGCATTTTTGGCGGACGGACCTTGCCCGCCCCGCATGGGGGCGCTACCTTTCTTCTCGGAGTTCACGGTTGACTCTTATGGATGCTGGAAGGCGGGTGGATGAGGCCCGCCTTTCATGTGTCTAGGGCTAGACAAACCAGTCCTCACACTGTGAGGCGCACAACAAGGCAGTCGAACACCGTTCACCACCTTATGCGGCCATCCCGTCTCACGGCTGATTCAATGGATGTCTTCGGACATGGCCTTTCGGCGAATGCCCTGATGGGGTCGATGACCTCCTTCCTTTGGAAAACCAGAGCACGGGGATGAGCCGCCTGCTGGTGGGTTTTGAATCACCAGCGACCCAGGAGGGCCGCCCGTATCACGAGGTGCGTGGAACTTCGGGCTTCAGGTCCTCACGGGCCTTGCTCCTGGTCCTGACGAGCCGATCCCGGCCTGGCCAGATCTCATGGGGCGGAACCCCAAGTACCTCTCCGATGAAGCAGCGGACCGCTGAGGAGCGCCCGTCCTTGATGGTGAGGTTCACTGTCCGGAGACAGACGCCAACCTCTCTTGCGATGGATTCCTGGGTGTAGCCTTTTTTCCGGAGGGCAGCCTTGACATCCTCACGGTCCCAACCAGGCCCTTGAGTTACCATGCATCACCTCAACACCCCCAAAGTGCGCCTTTTGGAACCCAATGCAACCCGAAGTTGACATCTGGAAACCGTCCCCTGGAATGGGGAAAAGGATCCGCTTGGCTCGCCAGGCGCTCGATCTGACCCAGGAAACCGTGGCGGCAAGCATTGGGGTAGGGAAAGCGGCTGTGGCCCGATGGGAAGGCGAGACACGAATCCCAGGTGGCGAGCACCTTCTTCCCTTGGCCAAAACCCTTCAGGTTCCGGTGGATTGGCTTGTGGCTGGCCATGGGCTTCCCCCGGAATCCCCAGAACGAGCCCAGGCCAGGGAATTCAGGGAACAATCACTTCGACTTACCCAGGCGCTCATGGCTGCGGAAAGTTTGGAGGTCGTCGCCGAAAAATCCAACTTGCCTCGATTCCTCCTTCAGCATGCAATGGAAGGTAACTGTCAATTAACGATAGATGAGGTGGTTCGGGTTGCTCAAGTGCTCGGAATCTCAGTTTCTTGGCTGTTTTTTGGCCAACATGGAGTGAGGTTTGCTGCACCACCCGAATCCGGGCCCTATCACCCAGAATCTAATCGAGCATTGTTTTCAGAACATCCGGAGTATCTGAGAAATCGTGCGTCTGATGACCGTTACGAACGGCTGCGATTTCTGATCAAAACTCAGCCAAGCCTAAAAGGGCTAGCCAAAAGAAGTGGGGTTCCTGAGGCCGATCTTCACTCGTTTATTGAAGAAGAAGAGCCGCTAGGACTTGAGGTGATCTCCAAGGTGGTTCCTGCGTGCAAATCAACCCTGGAATGGGTTCTCCTAGGTGACAGCGCCTCCATCGCTGAGCGCATGGGAATGGCCTTTGGTGACGTGGTCCAAACACTGCGCGACATTTCCCATCAGGGGTTCGACATCTGGTGGAGGGAACGGCAGAAGCAGGGCTGGGCCTCAGGAGTGCTTTCATACCTAAAGCTCAAGCCATTGCTAGAGATGTACCCCGACAAAAGAGACCTTTTAGAACTTAATGCAATAGAATTGGAAGCTGAGCTTGCCCATCGACTCAATCCACCCCCGCTTCAAAATTTGGGCAAGTTAGATTGGGAGTCCATCGCACCCACCTATGCGCTCTTAGCCCTGGCAGGCTGGGACCACCTTAAGAATCCCCTCCCTGCGGAACCGTTCCGGGCTTCCTATGGGCACATCCTGGATCGCAGTCTTTCGGGGCTTCCCCCAGATGAGGCGTTCGTAAGGGAAATTTCATCCCAACTTGGTCGAATGCATGATGGCGGGGCTTGACGGGAGTCGGTGAAATATTACACACGTCCGTGTAATGGCAGCCCAAATGCCCTCCCCCTCCTGCCCGCCAAAGGTTTCCCTAACTGAACGCCCCCTGTTGAGCGGGCCGAAGGCGTCGGAACTGGCTCGCCGGTAGATCGGACATCCGTTCTTTTTCACCAAGTAGGGCGATCAAGACCTCGCGTCTTATGTTGGTCCTAATCGTTACTTTTTCTGAAAGGCTGTCGGTCAGAACCAGCGCCAGAACCAGAACTTCTCGAACGCCACCTTGGCCAGATGCCAATACCAGGAAGGGGCCTTCATCCGAACCTCGGGGGTGGGCTCACCATAGAAGTTGCCGGAGCCCAGGGCGGCTTTGCCGTCGCCCAGTTCCACGAAGCATTCGCCGAACCCCTGGAAGGCCTTCTCCTCCCCTGCTCCGAGGATGGCGCGGGCGATGTTGGCGGCGACCACTTCGGCCTGACCATGGGCGAAGACCCCGGCCTTGGGCAGCGGCTTGCCCATCTTCAGGGGGATCGTGGTGATGTCGCCGAGGGCGTACACCCGCTCGAACCGCGTCTGAAGGGTGGCCCGATCCACGGGGACCCACCCGGCCTCATTCACGAGCCCTGACTCGCGCACGACCTGGGGGGCCCGGTGGGGCGGGACGTAGGCCAGGAGGTCGAAGGTGGCGGTGCCGCCATTGGCGAAGCGCAGTTCCTTCCGCTGAGGATCCACCGACACCACCTGATGCTCCGGGTGGTAGCCGATGCCCTTGGCTTCCACCATGCTCCGCACCGCCTTGGACACCTCGGGACCGGCCACCCCCATGGGTCCTGGCTCCGCCGCGTAGAGGTCCACTTGGACCTGTTCTCGCAGGCCCCGGGACCTCAGCTCCGATTCCAGCAACATCGCCGCTTCGTAAGGGGCCGCAGGGCACTTGTAGGCGGGCGCTGCGGTGAGGAGAGCAAGTTTCCCACTGCGGAAGGACCCGAAGGCATCCCGGAGGGAGGTGGCCCCGTCCAGGGTGTAGAAGGTGTGCCCGGCTTCCGCAAGGCCCGGAATGGCGTCCAGCGCCAGTTCAGCCCCCAGGGCGATGACCAGGTGATCCGCCGCGTAGGCCTGCCCGTTCACCACCACCGACCGGGAGGCGGGATCCAGGGTCTCCACGGTGCCATGGATCACCTCGATGCCCTTCTTCCGCAGGCGCTCCAGAGGTCGGACGATCTGGCCAGGCCGCCGCTGGCCGGTCATCAGCCAAAGCAGGGATGGGGCAAACAGGTGCTCGGCCTGGCGGTCCACCAGGATGATGCGATGGTGACGGGGTAGACGCTTGCGGAGGGTGACGGCGGTAACCACGCCGCCCACCCCTCCGCCCAGGATGAGGATGGTCTGGGCTTCGATCATGGGGCCCCCTAGAACGAGACAACCTTATCGGTGTCGCGGATCAGCTCGTACAGATCCTTCATGGTGGAGAGCGGGCACAGCTCGGTTCCCTCGGAGTTCCGGAGCTTCAGGCAGGTGCCGCAGGCCAGGATCCTCCCGCCATGGGCCACCAGCTCCTGCATCTGGGCGGATACGGGGAACCGGTCGTTGTCCAAGGATTCGCACTCGACGCCGCTGGCGAGGAGGAACACGGTGACCTCGTCCTTCTGTTTCAGAGCGAAGACACCCAGGCGGAAAGCGTTCCAGACGGTCTCCGCGTCGGTGCTGTAGATGATGATGCCGAGCTTCATGGCGAATCTCCTAGGTAGCCCTTTGAACACTCAACGGGCATGGGGTGAGGTGCGGGAAGCGCTGGGGCGAGACCCGGGCCCGGCCTCCACCGCCACGGGAAGGCCCCGGGCTTGCCAGTCGTGGACGCCGTCCTCCAAGCGGATGGCCTGGAACCCCTTGGCGGCCAGGAGGCCCACGGCCTCCATGGCGAGCACGCAATAGGGCCCCCGGCAGTAGGCCACGATGAGGCTGGTCTTCGATAGGTCTTGAAGCCTGGCCCGAAGTTCGGGGAGCGGCGCGGAGATGGCCCCGGGGATGTGGCCTGCCCGGTATTCCTCCGCCGGGCGCACGTCCAGGAGCGTCACCTCCCCCCGGCGCACGCGGGCCACCAGGGTCTCCTGATCGATGCCCTCCAGCCCCTCCCGGTCCTCCAGGAACTGGCGGGTGATGCGCTCTACGTCGGCGATCCGAAGTTCCGCCACGTGCAGGATGGACCTGAGGAGATCCGCCACATCGGGGCCCGCGAGCCGGTAGGTCACGAAGGAGCCGGTCTTGTCGGATTCCACGAGGTTGACGCCCCGGAGCACCTTGAGGTGCTGAGAAGTGTTCGCCACGGTCATACCCGTGAGCGAAGCCAGGGACTCCACGGTCCGGGGGCTCTGCACCAGCAGGTCGAGTAGTTCGATGCGCTTGGCGCTGCCCAGGGCCTTGGCCACCCGGGCGAAGTTCTCGCAGATCGTGTCCTTGTACTTTCGGGGGGAGAGCATGGTGGCTCCGTAGAAGGAGTATCATTCAAGCAGTCGCTTGAATGATAGAATCATCCAGAACCGCCCTGTCCCTGTCAAGTCCACCCCGGAGCCCGCATGAGCGAACCGACCATGCCTATCTACCTCGACTACAACGCCACCACGCCCCTCCTTCCCGAGGTCGTGGACGCGATGCTGCCCTTCCTCCGGACCCACTTCGGAAATCCATCCAGTGGGCACGCGTACGGAGCCGAGCCGCGCCGGGCCGTGGCTCAGGCACGGGAGGGGGTGGCCGCCCTCCTCGGGGCGCATCCCGAGGAGATCGTCTTCACCTCCGGGGGGATCGAGGCGAACAACCTGGCCATTCGGGGGGTCGCTGCGCTCACCGATCGCCGCCACATGGTGACTTCCTCCATCGAGCATCCCGCCACGGAGGGACCCTGCACGTACCTGGAGTCCCATGGGTGGGCCGTGACGCGCCTGGGCGTGGACGCCCAGGGCCGCGTGGAAATGAGGGAGGCCGAAAGGTCCATGGGTCCCCAGACGGCCCTGGTCACGGTCATGCACGCCAACAACGAAACGGGGACAATCCAACCCATCCGGGAACTGGCCGATCTGGCCAAGACCCACGGCGCCCTCGTCCACACGGACGCCGCCCAAAGCCTGGGCAAGGTCCCCGTAAACGTGGACGACCTGGGCGTGGACCTCCTGTCCGTGGTCGGGCACAAGGTATATGGGCCCAAGGGGGTAGGCGCCCTCTATGTGCGGCGCGGGACGCCCATTCACCCCGTTCTCTTGGGCTCCCCCGGCGACCTCCGGCCTGGAACCCTCAATGTCCCCGCCATCGTCGGCCTGGGCATGGCCTGCGGCCTCGCCCAGCGAGACTTGGAGACGGAGGGCCCGCGTCTCCGCGCCATTCGTGATGAGCTTTGGGCCCGGCTGCGGGACGCCGTGCCCGGTCTCGTCCTTCACGGGCAACCCACCGGGGGGCTGCCCAACACGTTGAACCTCCGCTTCCCGGGCGTGCGGGGGAGTGCCCTGCTCGCAGCCGCGCCGGGCCTCACCGCGTCCACTGGCGCCGCCTGCCACAGCGGGGACGAACATCCCAGCCGGGTGCTTCTGGCGATGGGGGTGTCCCCCTCGGATGCCCTTGGCGCCATCCGGATCTCCCTGGGCCGTGGTGTGGAATCGAATCAGGTTCCCGGTATCGCACAGATCCTGGTCCAGGCATGGCGGGACGGCGCTACGCCAAGGATCCCAGGTTCGCCTTCTGGTCCGCCGTTGCCGCCGATATGGGGGCGTCGCTCCTGGTGATCTTCAATGGGTTGCGGCTGTTGCGGAAGTGAAGTCTATTCAAGGCCCCAGGTCGTCCCGTTTCCACAAAGCCTGCAAACCATCAAAATGCAATTATTGCATTTATAGTGGTTAGATTCATTACTGGCAAAGACCAGAAGGCCCCCGAAAGGGGGCCTCTTTCGTGCCGCCCCAGGACTCGGACCTGCGAGAAGCAGGGGCGGCCGGGCTGACGCGGGCCCGTCCTGGGCCCTCGCCCTGCGGGCCGTCGGCTGCGCCGCCGGTCCTATTCGCCACTCCTGGCGAATGGTGGGCCCCAACCCATCGGTCCAGTGGACCGATGGGCTGGATCAGGCCCGCGGCCAGCGACGTGCAGTTCGAGTCCTGGTGTTGGCTCCACAAGGCCCCCGAAAGGGGGCCTCTTTCGTGCCGCCCCGAGGACTCGGAGCTGCGAGAAGCAGGGGCGTCGGGTTCGCGCCCCGAAGAGGTGGTCCAGTGGACCACCGGCGCGGAACAGGCGCGCTGCGAGCCACGCGCGGTTTGATTCCCGGTGATGCCTCCACGCCGCCCACGTATGGGGCCCTCCTTCGCTCGAATTCTGAATGTGGACCTGGTTCGTGTTAGATCGTCGGGTTCGGAGGCGTCCCTGGGGTCCAAAAATGTCAGGAATGTTTTGTTAAAGTCAGGTTGATGGGGCTCCGATGGGGCCTCCATGCCGGACGAATCCATCCCCTACACCCAACCGGAACAGCGTCCCGTGGGGGACCTGGAGGGGCAGATCTACGAGCTGGAGCTCAAGATCAACGTCTCGTTGCGGTTGTTGGCCCGGTTCGCGGCGCTGAACCGGCGGTGGCCCGCCAACGGGACCTACATCGAGATGATCGAGGGGATCGACTCGCACCTGGAGTACTGGGAGCGCAAGCGGCAGGAGCTGAAGGCGCGCCTGCACCCGGGAGCCGGCGTGGCCTGATCAGTCCCAGCCGCCACTCCGGTTGCGCTTCTTTTCGCCGGTGTGCTTCTTGGCATCCACGCGGCGGCGCTGGCTGGCCCGCGTGGGTCGTGTGGCGGTCCTGGGTTTGGGCGGGACGAGGCATTCGCGGAGGACCTCCACCGCCCGGGCCAGCGCGGTCTCGAGGTTCCGCGCTTGATCCCTCGTGGCATCGCAGGAGATGAGCCAGCGGCCCTCGGCATCCAGGCGGTTCCGGATCCGGGCGAGCAGGCGCTCGAGGGCCTGGGGCGGCAGACCCTCGATGGCCTGGGGGGTCAGGCGCAGCTGCACCTTGCTCGCCACCTTGTTGACGTTCTGGCCTCCGGGGCCTCCAGCCCGGACCGCTTCCCAGCTCCACGCCCAGGCGGGGATGCGGATGGACTCGGTGACGGGTACGACATGGGCCATGGGTTATCTTCGAGCGGGGAGCCGTCCATGACCAGCCTCGAGGCTTTCGTCCGCCACGCCCGCGCCGCCCAGGCCGCCTGGGGAGGGACTTCCCGGCATGCCCGGCGGTACCTCCTCCAAGCCTGGATCCGGCACTACCGGGAGGCCGCAGCCGAGCTCGCCGCCCTCATCATGGAGGAGACGGGGAAGCCGATCACGCTCGCGCGGGGGGAGGTGGGGCGGGGCATCACCACCCTGGAAGCCACGGTGGAGGCGATCGCCAGCCATGGTGATGAGGTCGTCCCCTACGACCTCATGCCCGGGGCGGAGGGCGTCCGGGCGCGGCTCCGGCGGTTTCCCAAAGGCGTGGTGCTGGCCATCACACCCTTCAACTTCCCCGTGAACCTGGCCCTCCACAAGCTGGGGCCGGCCCTGGGTGCAGGCTGTTCCGTGATCTGGAAGCCCTGTCCCCAGGCTCCCCGGACGTCCCGTCGGCTGTGGGACACCTTCGAGGAAGCCCGGCGGGAGGTGGGGGCGCCAGAGGGCTTGCTGCAGATGGCGGACCTGGATGTGGCGGCGTCCGAAGCCCTGGCCCTGGATCCCGGGGTGGACGTGGTGAGCTTCACGGGCTCGGAGCGGGTGGGCCATCACCTGCGGGGCCTCCTTCCGCACAAGACGCTGCTGCTGGAGCTCGGGGGGAATGCCGCCGTGGTGATCGACGCGGGCGTCGATGTGGGCGCCCTGGTGCCGGAGCTGGCCTTGGCCGCTGTGGCGGGAGCCGGGCAGAGCTGCTCGAAGGCCCAGCGGATCTACGTGCATGCATCCCTCTGGGAGGCCTTCAGCACCTCCTTCGTGGAGGCGGTGCGGGCCCTCCCCGTGGGGGATCCGCAGGACCCCGCCACCTTGGTGGGCCCGCTCATCGACCTCCGGAGCGCGGAGCGGGCGGAAGCGTGGATCACCTCGGCGCTGGGCCAGGGAGCGCGCGCCCTTCTGCAGGGGGCCCGACAGGGGGCCCTGCTGCCTCCCGCCGTGCTCACGGCCGTGCCCGAAGCTGAACCGCTCGCCTGCGAGGAGGCCTTCGCCCCGGTGGTGGTGCTGGAGCCGGTGGAGAGCTTCGAGGCCGGCCTGGCCCGGGCCGCCGCCACGCGCTTCGGGTTGCGGGCCAGCGCCTACTCCAGGGATCAGCGCCACCTCCGCCTCGCGGAGGACCGGCTGCGGGCCGGGGGCGTGCTGCTCAACCTGCCGCCCACCTTCCGACTCGATGCGGCGCCCTTCGGGGGCGTGGCCGCCTCGGGCCAGGGCTGGGAAGGGCCCCGCTGGGCGATGGAGGCCTTCTCCGAGGCCCGGCTCATCGTGGAAGGCCCGGCCCGCTGAGGGGCCCTGGACGCTAGACTGGCCTCATGCCGCTGACGCGCACCACCCGCCGGAGGATCCTCCTGGCCCTGACCCTCTTCTGCGCCGTGGGGGCGGTGAAGCTCTGGATGGCCTACGGACCCACCTGGCCGGAACGCTGGTCGGGATGGAAGGCCTCCCTCGGGTCGGCCGCGCCCCCTCAGAAGGCCTCCGGAGCCGTCTTCCCCTGGCATGCCCGGCAGGTGATCCAAGCGGGCCTGGGCTTCCCCCGGTCGCTGGAGGGGATGCTGCCGGCTCCCGCGCCGGGCTCCCAGGCGGCCCTCCAGCTGAAGGGCATGGGGCTCTGGGACGGGGGTGGCTGGACTCCGGCCGCGCGGAACCTGGGGGAGCCGGAAGGGGCGGGGCTCCGGGTCCGCCTCGGGCAGCTGCGCCTCGGCCCCGTGGCGGACGTGAGCCCCAGCCGGGACTACAACGGCCCGGAGCTCTGCCAGGTGGACTGCTGGGTGACCTGGGATCTGGGCGCGGAAGCGTCGGACCTGCTGCGGGTGGAGCGGCTCATCGGGCTCCGTCGGCCCCGGGGCCTCTCGGTGGAGCAACCCGGCGCGGCCGCCGATCAGCAGGTCACCCTGGAGCGGGCGGGGCTGGGCTGGCGGGTCTGGCAGGCTGATCGCATCGCCCCGAGTACGCCCGGCCGGCCCGCCCGTGGGTGGGGTTGGCTGGGTCTCCTCCTCTGACCCCAAGGAGCCCCCATGCCCCTCTCGATGCCCTTCCAACGCGGTCAGCTCGTGGTGGTCGTCCTGCACTCCCCCCGGGAACGCCTGTGGGGGCGGATCCTCGGCCTCGAGGACAGCGGCGTGGCGATCCGCGGCCTGGAGCTCACGCCCTGGGAGGACGTGCTCAACCTGGTCCGCAACGGCCAATCCGAGCACATCTCCCTGGGGACGCGGTTCATCCCCCTCCATCGGGTGGAGACCCTCTACCTCGATGAGCCGAGCAGCGGGGCCCGCAGCCTGGCGCAGGAATTCGAGGACCGCACGGGCCTCGATCCCCAGAGCTTCCTCGCCGATCCCCTCGACAAGCGCCGCAAGCGCTGAAAGGTGGCCATGACCCGCATCGCCTTCTTCATCTCAGGCACGGGCGGGAACGCCCTGAACCTCCTCCGGGCCTGCCGGGAAGGACGGGTCTCGGCGGAGCCGGTACTGGCCGTGTCCAGCTCGGCCAAGGCGGGCGGCATCGCCCGTCTCCAGGCCGAGGGACTGCCCGTGGTCGTGCTCGAGCGGCGGGACCATGCCTCTGATGAGGCCTACAGCCAGGCTTGCTATCGCGAAGTCGAAGCGGCCGGGGCGGAGGTGATCTGCCTGGCGGGCTGGCTCAAGCGCCTGGTGGTGCCCCGGTCCTGGGAGGGTCGCATCCTCAACATCCACCCCGGGCTCCTGCCGCAGTTCGGTGGGCCGGGCATGTACGGGATGCATGTGCATCGGGCGGTGCTGGCCGCCGGGGCCCCGGAGAGCGGTTGCACCATCCACCTCGTGGACGATGAGTACGATCACGGAGCCCCCCTCGCGGTGGCCCGGGTGCCGGTGCTCCCGGGGGACACGCCGGAAGCCCTGCAGCAGCGGGTCTACGCGGAGGAGATGCGCCTCTATCCCCTGGCCCTCGAGGCCTACCTGAAGCGGACCTGAAGTCAGCGCGGGACCTCCTGGGGAAGAGGGTGGTCATCCTCACCTCGTGATCGGGAACCGCCGATCGGAGGGCATCCCCTTGTCCTGGAGGCCCTTGAGGATCCGCTCCCTCCTGCTCGCGCTCCTGGTCGCTCCCGGCGTCCGGGGAGGCCCGCGTCCCGGCGACGGGATCCTCCAGGCGGGTCGGGCCTTCGTGCAGGTCTACACGGATCGGGATGGGCTGCCCCAGAACAGCATCGAGGCCATGGGCTTCGACGCCTCGGGCTACCTCTGGGTGGCGACGCAGGATGGCATGGCCCGCTTCAATGGGCGGGCCTGGACCACCGAGGACATGCCCGATCCCAAGAAGGGGAACTGGATCCTGGATGTGCACATGGGGGCTGACGGCTCCCGGTGGTATGCCCGGAACGGGGGAGGGGTCACCCGCTGGAAGGAAGGGTGGCGCACCTGGGACGTGACGAATGGCCTTCCCAGCTCGCGGATCTACGCCATCCGGGAGCTCCAGGGCCGGATGTGGGTGGGCACCGCCCTGGGGCCGGCGCGGCTGGAAGGGGATCGGTGGGTCCCCCTGCCCGAGCCGGGCGGTTGGACCCATGGCCCCGTGCGGGCTCTGGCCGTGCACGGGCAGGAGGGCAACTACGACGTGTGGGTGGCGGCGGATGCGGGGCTGGGCCACTACCAGGCCGGCTCCTGGCGCTGGTTCGGGACGGCGGACGGCCTGCCCTCCGAGAAATGCGCCACGCTGATGGAGGAGCCCGAGGCGGGGCGGTTGTGGGTGGGCACCCAGAAGGGCCTGGCCTGCCTGGAGGGGGGCCGCTGGAAGGTGTGGCGCTCCCCCGAGGATCTGCCCCACCCCTCGGTTTACCGGCTGGCCCTGAGCCGCACGCCTGGAGGCGGGCGGGTGCTCTGGGTGGGCACCGAGGGCGGTTTGGCGAGATGGGAAGGCCCCTCCCGACGGTTCTGGACGCGCGCCAGCGGCCTGCCCACCTCGGTGGTGCGGAGCCTCATCGTGGAGACGGACCAGGAGGGGAGGGAGTCCCTCTGGATCGGGACCTTCGGGGGGCTCACCCGGGTGGTGCCCGGCACCTGGACGAGCTTCGACCGGCAGCTGGGGCTGCCCGACAACCTGGTGTGGAGCCTGGCCGAGACCCCGGCCTCCAAGTCCTGGTGGTTTGGCACCTGGACGGGGCTGGCCCGGTATCGGGAGGGACGATGGCGGGCCTACGGCCCGGCGGACGGCATGCCGGACGTGCCCATCTTCTCCCTGGCCCCGGATCCCCGGGAAGGCCCGGACGCCCTCTGGATGGGCACCCGGGGCTACGGCCTGCAGCTGATGAAGGGGGAGCGGGCGGTGGCCTATCCGGGCCCTCCGGATGACTGGATCTACAGCATCCTGATCCCGGCCAGGGGGCCTGAGCGGCTCTGGGTGGGCCATCGGGCCGGGGTCTCGGCCCTGGTGGGAGGGACCTGGCGCAGCCATGGGGTGGCCGGGGGATTCCGGGGAAGCGTGGTGATGTCCATGCTGGAGCGCCTGCGCCCCGATGGAGGCTCGGAAATCTGGTGCGCCACCCGCGGGGATGGGATCGGCATCCTGGATCCGCGAACCGGGACCTGGCGCTGGCTGGGACTGGAGGCAGGGCTACCCGATCTCCGGACCATGCACCTCGAACCCTCCCGGAGGCACCCCGGAAGCGTCTGGGTGAGCACCATGGGCGGGGGCATCGTCCGCATGGACATGGCCTCGGGACGCGCCGTGGAGACGCTGGACCGGGAGCATGTGCCCGACCTCCCCAGCGACCTGGCCTACACCGCCCGGGAGGATGCCAGCGGACGGCTCTTCGTCTTCACCCACCGGGGCGTGGCGATGCTGACCCGCAGGCCCACGGGGATGTGGGAGGGGGTCGTGTTCACCACGGGCGATGGGCTGCCGAGCAATGGCTGCATCCAGGGAGCCTCCCGCATCGATGAGGCCGGGCGGGTGTGGGTGGGGACGGTGGCGGGCGCCGCGGTGCTCGATCCGGCGGACCTGCCCGGCGATCACCCCCCTCGGAAGCTCTGGCTGGAGGGGGCCTGGAGCGGCTCCACCCCCCTGGACCGCTCTGGAGGGCTGAAGTTGGACTGGCGGGACACCCGGTTGCGCCTGGCCTACAGCCTCCTGAGCTTCCACCGGGGGCAGGACTGCCAGTACCGTTCCCAGATGGTGGGGCTCGAGAAGGAGCCCACGGCCTGGATCCGGGCCGGGGAGCGGGAGTTCCCCACCCTGCCCGGGGGCTCCTACACCTTCCTGGTCTGGGGGCGGGATCACGAGGGGCACATCAGCGGCCCCCTCGAGGTGCCGGTGGCGGTGGCTGTGGCGCCCTGGCTCCGTTGGTGGGCCTTCCTGGGCTATGCCCTCGCCCTGGTGGCGGGCGTGGGGGGCATGGTGACCTGGCGCCTGGCGCGGTGGCGCGCGGCGAACGCGGAGCTGGAGGCCAAGGTCCAGGAGCGCACTGGAGCGCTGGCCCTGGCCGTGGCCGAGCTGGCCGAGGCCCGGGATGAGGCGCTCAAGGCCAATCAGGCCAAAGGCCTCTTCCTCGCCACCATGAGCCATGAGATCCGGACTCCCATGAACGGAGTCCTGGGGATGTCCTCCCTCCTGCTCGGGACGGGGCTCTCCCAGCTGCAGCGGGAATACGCCCAGGTCATCCAGGGAGCTGCGGAGCGCCTGCTCGGCGTGATCAACGAGGTGCTGGACTTCTCCAAGGCCGAAGCGCATCAGGTCGAGCTGGAGCAGATCCCCTTCAGCCCCCTGGAGGAGGCGGAGGAGGTGCTGGGAGTCCTGGCGGAGCAGAGCCAGCGCAAGGGCCTGGAGCTGGTCGGTCTGGTGGATCCCGAGGTGCCCCCCCTCGTGATGGGGGATCCCCACCGGCTCCGGCAGGTCCTGACCAACCTCGTGGGGAACGCCGTGAAGTTCACCCTCGAGGGACATGTGATCCTGCGGGTGCGGATGATGGAGCAGGAGGATCTCCGCGTGAAGCTCCGCTTCGAGGTGGAGGACACGGGCATCGGCATCCCGGAGGAAGTGCGCCCGCGGCTCTTCACCCCTTACCTCCAAGCGGAGGCCCACACCCAGCGGCAGTTCGGAGGCACGGGGCTGGGGCTGTCCATCGCGCGTCAGCTGGTGGAGCTCATGGGGGGCGTCCTGGACCTGGAGAGCACGCCCGGCGTGGGGAGCCGGTTCTGGATGGACCTCGCATTCCCCCGGGTCCCCCGGGAGAAGCATCCCGTTCCCCTCAGCTTCCCAGAGGGACTCACGGTGCTTGCACTGGAGGATCACCCCGTGGCCCGGGAGGCGCTCCGAACCCATCTGAAGGCCCTGGGTCTGCCCTTCCACGTGGAGGCGGACGAGACCGGGCTCGAGCGGGCCCTGGCGGAAACGGAGGGTGATCCCAGGGCGCTGCTCCTGGAGTGGCACGGCGACCTGAAGAGCCACCTCGCGCGGATCGAGGCCCTCCGCCAGCGCTTCGAGGGGAACCTCATCCTGGTGGCCCGCCTCGACCAGCTGCCGGCAGCCGAGGAGGCCCGGACCCGCGGCCTCGCCGAGTACCTCACCGCGCCGGTTCGCCGGGAGCGGCTTCGGCAGGCCCTGGGCGGTGCCGGAAGTCAGGCGGAGCAGGTCCTCCCCCTGGAGGGGCCCCGGGCCCGGGTGCTGGTGGTGGACGACGATCCCATGAACCGGAAGGTGGCCGTGGGCATGCTGCAGCAGATCGGGTGCTCCGTGGAGGCCGTGGCCGGAGGGCAGGACTGTCTGGCGAAGGTCCGGAGGGAGGCCTTCGACTGGGTGCTCCTCGACTGCGACATGCCCGACATGGACGGGTTCGAGACCGCCCGGCGCCTCCGGGCCCTGCCCGAGGCGCAGGTCGGTGGGGTGATCGCGCTCACCGGCCACTATGGCGCGGATGTCCGGGAAGCCTGTCGCGAAGCGGGGATGGATGGCTACCTCACGAAGCCGCTCCGGCTGGAACCCCTGCTGGCCCAGCTGGAACGCGGCACGCCCCGTCCCCCGGTCCCCCTCGATGAAGGGGAGCTGAGGGCCACGCTCGCCCGCCTCGAGGAGCGCCTGGGGGAGGACCTCATGGGCGAGCTCGTCGATGGCTTCCTGGATGAGGCCCCCCTGAGGATGGCCGAGCTGGAGCGGGCCGTCGGGGGACGAAACGCGCCCGCCGTGGAGCGGATCGCCCACAACCTGAAATCCAACGCGGCGACCCTGGGCCTCCGGGAGCTCTCCGCGGGGGCCGCGGCCGTGGAGGAGGAGGCGATCCGGTCCTCCTGGGAGGCGCTGGAGGTGGCCCTGACCCACCTCGGGGCGGTGCTGCCGCAGGCCCTCGCCGCCCTCGCGAGGGCTCGGGGGCCCGCCTGATCCAGGTCAGTCCCGGGGCGGACCGGCCAGCCGCTCCAGCAGCTCCCGCACCGGCGCCAGGAAGCTTGGATCCTCCAAGGCGAGGAAGATGGTGTCATCGCCGGCCACGCTTCCGGCCAGGTGGGGGATCTGGCGCTGGTCCAAGGTGTAGGCCAGAGCCTGGGCGAACCCGGGCAGGGTGCGGAGGATCAGGAGGTTGGGCGGGGCCGCCTTGACGCTGAACGGGGGGAGGCCCGTAGGGCCGGGCTCCACGCGCTGGTAGCGGCCTTCCCGCTTCTGGATGCTCAGCTTCTTGAGGTGCCGGCTCAGGGTGGGCTGGGTGACCTCCTGCCCCTCGGTGGCGAGCAGGGCGAGGAGGTGGCTCTGGTCCACCACCTCGTGCTGGGCGAGCAAGCGCAGGATCGCGGCATCGAGGGTCATGGCCCAACTATGCATGGCCATGAATATGCATGCAAGTGCATGCGGGGTCTGCTTGGTTTTCTGATCAGGCTTGAATTTGGATTTGCATAATATGCGTAAAAATGCACAATCAAGTTGGTTCATGCACTGCCATGCAAGTACCCGAGGACCCCATGCCGCTTCCCGCCCTCCAGCCCACCTACGCGCCCTTCCCCTTCGAGCTGGTCTCCGGGCGCAATGACACGGTCCTCGACGTCCAGGGGAACGCCTGGCTGGACCTGTACGGAGGCCATTGCGTCGCCTCCACCGGCCACAGCCATCCCACCGTGGTGAAGGCCGTCCAGGACCAGGCCGGGACGCTGATGTTTTATTCCACGGCCGGGAAGCTCCGGATCCGGGAGGAAGCCGCGGAGGCTTTGGTGGCCTTCGCCCAGGGCATGGCCTCCGTCTTCTTCTGCAACAGCGGGGCCGAGGCCAATGAGAGCGCCTTGAAACTCGCGCTGCAGCTCACGGGCCGGAAGCGGCTGGCGGCGGTGCAGGGGGGCTGGCACGGACGTACGACCTTGGCCCTCTCGGTCACCGACGACGCCCCGCTGCACCAGGGCCTCGAGTCGATCCTGCACCATGCCCGGATGCTGCCCTTCGGGGATGCCGCGGCCCTTGATGCGGTGGACTTCAGCGAGCTGGCCGCCGTCATCCTGGAGCCCGTGCAGAGCATGGCCGGCTGCCGGGTGCACCCCCTCGGCTGGCTGCGGAAGCTGCGGGAGAAGTGCAGCGCCGCGGGCACCCTTCTCATCTTCGATGAGGTGCAGACGGGCTTCGGCCGCCTGGGCCACCCCTTCGCCTTCCACGCCTTCGGCTTGCAGCCCGACTTCGTCACCTGCGCCAAGGGCATCGCCAGCGGCGTCCCCATGGGGGCCCTGCTGATGTCCGAAGGGGTGGCCACCGAGGTGAAGCCCGGCATGCTGGGCAGCACCTTCGGCGGCGGCCCCCTCGCCTGCGCGGCCCTGCTCGCCACCCTCCAGGTGATCCAGGAAGAGGGGCTCTGCGACCGCGCGAGCCGCCTGGAGGCGCGTCTCCGCACGGGGCTCCAGGGCAGCGGCATTCAGGCGGTGACGGGCCAGGGTCTCCTCCTGGGCCTGCACGTGGGCAGCGGGGCCATGGCCCTCAAGGACCACCTCCTCCAGCGGCGCATCCTCGTGGGCGGCTCCCACGATCCCGCGGTGCTGCGACTCATGCCCCCCCTCACCCTGCGCGACGCCGCCGTGGATCAGTTCCTCGACGCCGTGCACGCCTTCGCCCTCGTCGGAGCCTGACCATGAAGCACTTCACCTCCATCCAGGACCTCGGTCCCGAGGGCGTGGCCCAGATCCTGAACCTCGCCGAGGCCTGGAAGCGCTCCGGCCCCGGAAAGCACCTCGCCGACCGGCTCCTGGGCATGGTCTTCTTCAACCCCTCCCTCCGCACCCGGGCCAGCTTCGAGGCCGTGATGGCCCGGGGCGGCGGGAGCGCCGTGGTGCTCGAGGTGGGTAACGGGGTCTGGAAGCTGGAGGACCGCGACGGCGTCGTCATGGATGGCGACCGGGCCGAGCACGTGAAGGAGGCGGTGCCCGTGCTCAGCCGCTACGTGGATGCGCTCGCCGTGCGGACCTTTGCGGAGGGCAAGGACGACGCCGCCGACCACGCGGACCCCGTGATGAGCGCCTTCCGGAAGCATGCCACCGTGCCCGTGATCTCCATGGAGAGCGCCCGGGAGCATCCCTGCCAGGGGCTCGCGGACCTCCTCACCGTGCAGGAGACCTTCCAGAAGACGAAGGGCCTGCCCGTGACCCTCACCTGGGCGC
>CAZVKM010000041.1:0-18071 GCA_964627685.1 uncultured Solibacteraceae bacterium
CTCGCGGTCCATGATCGTGAGCCTGCCCGTGTGCATGGACGATGGCCGCTGGGAGGTCTTCCAGGGCTACCGCGTGCAGCACAACATCGCCCGCGGGCCCGCCAAGGGCGGCATCCGCTACGACAAGGGCGTCACCCTCGACGAGGTGAAGGCGCTGAGCGCCTGGATGACCTGGAAGTGCGCCGTGGTGGACGTACCCTTCGGCGGCGGCAAGGGCGGCATCGTCTGCGACCCCACGAAGCTGAGCCAGGGGGAGCTGGAGCGCCTGACCCGCCGGTACATCGCCGAGATCATGGACATCATCGGGCCCGATCGCGACGTCCCGGCCCCCGATGTGGGCACCAACCCCCAGACCATGGCCTGGGTGCTCGACACCTACTCCATGCACGTGCGCAGCACCTCCAACGCCGTCGTCACCGGCAAGCCCCTGGGCATCGGCGGCTCCCTGGGCCGCAACGAGGCCACGGGTCGCGGGGTGCTCATCGTGGCCCGCGAGGCCATGCAGCGCCTGGGCAAGCACCTGGCCGGCGCCACCGTGGCCGTGCAGGGCTTCGGCAACGTGGGCAGCCAGTCCGCCCGCCTGCTCCATGAAGCCGGCGCCCGCGTGGTGGCCGTCTCCGACGTCCACGGCGCCATCAAGAACGAGCGCGGCCTGGACATCCACGCCCTCATGAAGCACGTGGCCGACACGAAGAGCGTCGTGGGCTTCAAGGGCGGCGAGGCCCTGGATCCCGCGGAGCTCCTCACCCAGGCGGTGGACATCCTCGTGCCCGCGGCCCTGGAGAACCAGATCACGGAGGCCAACGCCCCCAAGATCAAGGCCAAGGTCATCGTGGAGGGCGCCAACGGCCCCACCACCCCCGAGGCGGATCCCATCCTCCTGGAGAACGGCGTCCTGGTGGTGCCGGACATCCTGGCCAATGCGGGCGGCGTGACCGTCAGCTACTTCGAGTGGGTGCAGAACCGTCAGGGCTTCTACTGGCGGGAGCGCGAAGTCAACGAGCGGCTGGTGGAGTACATGGTCCACGCCTTCCAGTCCGTGTTCGCCACCACCGACAAGTACAAGACGAACCCCCGCATCGGCGCCTACATCCTGGCGCTGGACAAGGTCTCCCAGGCCATGCACTACCGGGGCTTCTACGCCTGATCGGGACTCGGGAAGGCATCAGGGGAGGGGCGCCGCAGAGGGCGCCCCTTCGCTTGGTGGGCCTCAGAAAACCCGAAGCGCCGCGATGTAGCCGTTCACCGTCCGGACCCCCGGGATGTCGCTCTGGAGGCCGACGCCGAGGTCCACCTTGATCGCGGTGAACCACCCGAAGCCGGGCAGATCCCCGGCGATCCGCGCCCCGGTGAAGCCGTAGAAGCGCTGGTCCTGGAGGCCCCGGGCCCGGGCCGCCTGGAGGCCGAGGGTGAGCCGGAGGTTCGGGCCCGTGGGGAAGGCGAGGCTGGCTTCGGCGTTCCAGATGCGATCGGCATCCAGGGCGTTGGAGCGGATCCCGGACACCGCGCCCCCCCCGAATCCACCGCCCACGGAGAGGGCGTTGAACCGGTCGAACCCGTGGCCCCCTTCGAGCCCCGCCTCGAGCTTCAACCAGGTGCGCGGCGCGAGCTCCACGCTCTGTCCCATCCCCCCGCCCCAGCGGGTGAAGCGGCCGGCCTCGGGGATGGGGGTCACGGCCCCGGGGGCCCCGAAGGCGCCCTCGGGACGGTGGCCCCAGCCCTGGAAGGCGCGCACCTGGAACCCATGGGCCATCCAGGAGCCGGTGACCCTCCCCTCCCGGGTCCAGCCTGAAGGGGGCAGCACGTAGCCGGGGGTCTCGTAGGCGTCATCCCGGGGGCGGCCGTAGCGGTCGTAGTCGAGGATGGCCTGGGTCTCCAAGCGGAACCCCGATCCCAGGTCCCGGCCCAGCCCGAAGCCGAACCGGCCGAACTGGTGCCCCACGGCGTCCTTGTCCTGGAGCTTGCCGTCCTTCACCGGGCGCTCATCGGACTTGATGAGGAGGGCCGAGGCGCGGACGGAGGCATCCAGCCCGAGGGGCAGGCGCGGGATGGCCATGCTGGCGGTGTTGAACACGCCGGCCACGAGGGCGTTCACCTGGATGTCCCGCTGGAAGGCGTTGAAGTCGAAGTAGGCGAAGCCACCGGCGGGGAACACGGGGGGCTTGAGGCCGGGATCCATGAGCACGAGGGCGGCCAGGGCCCGCCCATTGGACTTGGGCCGCTCCTCCACCTTGCGGGTGCCGTCCCCCTGGCGGGTGAAGTAGCGCACCCCATCCGGGGTCTGCTTGAGCATGGTGTCCCTGGAGGTCCGGGCGGCCTCGCGGGCCTCCGCGAAGCCCGGGGCGTTGGCCTTGGGATCCCGGAAGATGAAGCGGCGCTGCACCTGCACCACACCGCCCTGGGCGCTGAGCCAGCGCTCGAAGGTGCGCACCTCCCGGGTGCGCCACTGGCCGTCCAGCTCGCCGTAGGTGAGCTCCATGCGCTCGCTCCGCACCACCCCGGGCAGGCCCTCGCGGCTCCGGACCTCGCGGAGGATGCGGCCGGAGGCCTCCTCCACCAGCAGCTCGCCGGAGGGCAGCTCGGGATCCGTGGCCACCGGCTCGAAGCGGAGGAGGCGCCGGCCGGGCCCGCCGGGCCCGCCGTCGCTGTACCGGAACCGCTCCTGGAGACCCAGCGCGGCCGGAAGGGCCATGGAGGTGCGGGCCTCCACCAGGGGGAGCTGCACCTCGCCCCGGAGGTTGGCCTTCACGCCGTTGAAGCGAACCTCCTGCTGCAGGAATTCCGGCTGCTCGCCGGCGGCTTCGAAGTAGCCGAAGGTGAAGCCGAGGTCCCCATCCTCCCCCCGGGGGGACTGGAAGCGGAGGTCCAGATCCACCGTCGCCTGGAGGGTCTGGAGCCGCGTCCGCTGGCGGAGGGCCTCGGCGCGCATGCGGGCCAGGAGGGCCCCCACCTCGTAGGGGCGGGTGGCGTTCACGGTGACCTCGGTGCGGCCCTTGGCCAGCGGGGCCGGGGTCCAGGCGCCGGCCTCGAAGCGCCACCGCCGGATCCCGGCTCCCTGCTGCACGGTGAGGTCGCCGGGGCCGCCTTCCACGTCGAAGGCACCACTTCCGAGGAGCTCGGCCAGGCGGGCCGTGGGGCCGCCCGCCGGGGTCACCAGGCGTCCGCCGTCCCCCAGCAGGGTGCCGGCCAGGGGGCCCGGGTCCGTGGGGAGCCACAGGAACCAGGGGCGCCCCGGGAAGCCGGCCATGGCGGTGGCGAGCTGGTCGCGCCACCGGGAGGCCTCCGTTCCGAGCTCCTCCGGGAGCAGGGCGCCCCCGTCCACGGCGCCCCAGGCGGCTTCATCCAGCAGCGGCTGGTCGGAGAAGTCGGGGCCCACGAAGACCTTCGCCTCCGGGCGCCAGGCGTGGATGGCCTGGGCCGCGGCCAGGAGCAGGGCCCTCCGCTCCGGGCCCGCGGGGAGGCGGAGGCGGAGGGCGGGGGCCGTGGCGAGCGGCTGCAGCAGCGGGTCCCAGGCGCGTCGGGCCGCTTCGACCTGGGCCGGATCCCGGGGGTCCTGGGGCAGGAGGTTCCGCACCTCCACCCGGCGGAGGTCCAGGTCCACGGGGCGCGGCGCGGCCACCTGGAGCAGGGGCGCGTCTCCGGCGGCGAGGGAGCTGAGCAGGGCGGGAACCAGGGCGAGGCTGAGGCGCACGAAGACTCCAGGGATCCCGAGGGTACGGGCTCGGGGCAGGTCAGATTATTCGGAGCGGGCCCGGCGTCGCACCGTTTAAACTCGGGGTTCGAGCTTCCATGCGCTTCACTGTGAAATTCACCACGGCCACCGGCGAGGTCCTGCTTCGGGACCTGGAGGTGGACTCCGCCGAGGAGGCCCGCCAGCGGATCCTCGGCGAAGGGGGCTTCCCCCTGGCCGTCAATCGTGCCGAGGGGCTCTTCCAGAGCCGCCGCCAGCTGAAGGCGGAGCCCCTGATCCTCTTCAACCAGGAGCTGCTGGCGCTCCTGAAGGCGGGCATCCCCCTCCTGCAGGCGCTGGAGCTGCTGGTGGGACACGGCAAGGATGCGGACCTGCGTGCCGCCCTCGACGTGGTGGTGGATCGCCTCAAGCAGGGGCTCAGCTTCTCGGAGGCGCTGGAGCAGGCCGGGGGGTTCCCGCCCGTGTACCTCAGCAACGTGGTGGCCGGCGAGCGCAGCGGCGCCATGGTGGAGGTGCTCACCCGCTGGCTCGCCTTCCAGAAGTTCAGCCAGCAGAGCCGCCGGCGCATCCTCGAGGCCCTGATCTACCCGGGCTTCCTCGTGCTGGTGCTGGTCCTGGCCCTGGCGGTGATGTTCAACGTGGTGCTGCCGAAGTTCGCGGACTTCTACGCCTCCGGCGATGCCGAGATGCCGGCCATCACCAGCGCCCTCCTGGCAGTGGGGAAGGTCTTCCGCGCCACGCTGTGGCTCCAGGGGATCCTGCTGGTGGGCCTGGTGGCCCTCGCCCGCTGGATGGGGGTGACCTCCAAGGGGCGGCGGGTCCTGGAGCGCGGCCTCCTGGCCCTCCCCCGCATCGGCACCCTCGTGCGCATGTACCAGTCCTCGGTGTTCTGCCGCACCCTCGGCGTGCTGCTGGCCGGGGGCCTGCCGGCGGTGCCCGCCCTCGAGGTGGTCCAGCGCACCAGCCCCAGCGAGCGGATGAAGGCCCAGCTCATCGGGGTGATGGAGGCCGTGCGCGCCGGGCAGAGCCTCTACGTCTCCCTGGAACAGGCCAAGGCCCTGGATCCCCTGGCGGTGGAGATGATCCGCGTGGGCGAGCAGAGCAGCGCCCTCGCCGAGATGCTGGATCACGTGGCGGACTTCTTCGATCAGGAGGTGGAGAAGGCCACGGCGGCCGTCACCAGCCTCATCGGACCGGCGCTCATCCTCTTCATGGGCGTGGTGGTGCTCACGCTGCTGCTGGCGGTGTACGTGCCCCTCTTCAACGCGGGGAACGTGGTCCGCTGATGGGAGCCTCCTTCCCCCCGGAACCCTCGCGCTTCGACGCCCTGATGGCCCAGGCCAAGGAAGCCGCCACGGACGAGGCGCGCCTCCCCTTCTTCAGGTCGCTCTGGAAGGGGTTCCTGGAACTGGACACCTGGATCTTCCTCACCACCGGGGTGACGGACCTGGAGCATGCGAGCCCCTTCATCGGGATCATCGAGGCACAGCCCTGGGTGCTCGTGTTCACGGACCCGGAGAAGGCCGCCGAGTTCGCCGGCGGCGACCCGCGGTTCCGGGATGCGAACGGGGATCTGATCTTCATGGGCATCCCCCAGCTGGAGGCCCTGCAGTGGATCCTCGGGCTCCAGGCGCACGGGGTCGCGGGCCTCCGCATCAACCAGGGTGCCTTTGGCTGGTTCGCGCCCCTGGAGCACCTGCCCCACATCGTGATGGACCTGGCCGGCGAAGCGGGGGATCCCTCCAAGTCCTAGCAAAGGTGGGGCCTGGATTCCGGCATGGAGATGGCTTCTCCACGGCTTGCTGCGGAGGGGGCATGTCCGTCAAGACCAAGCTGTGGGGTTGGGGGTTCGGCCTGCTCGGGCTGGGCTGCGTCCCCCTCGTGACCGGGGTTTCGGCCTATGCGCCCATCGAGCCCGAGGTCGGGACCCGATATGCCCTGGAAGGGCCCGATCCCGGCCGTCCGGGAGGGGATCCCCGATGGCCCGCCCGGAGGATCATGATCGAGCGGGCCCTGGCGGCGCGCGGGTTCCAGCGGGATGAGGCCTCGCCGCAACTCTTGATCCAAGTCAGCTACGGGGCCGGAGGGCAGCACGCCCTCGTGCAGACGCACCGCACCGCGAAGGGGGCTCAAACCACCCACCGGGTGGAGCTGGCCGACGCCTATCTCCGAATCGAGGCCCTGGATCCGGCGTCCCTGGCGACCGGCGATCCCCGTGTGTTGTGGAGCACCCTCGGGGAGGCCCACGCGAGCCCCTTCGACCTGGACCGCCTCTTCCCCTACATGCTGGCTTCCATGGAAGGGGCCTTCGGCACCTCCCGCAGAACCCGGGTGGACGACACGCGATGGCTCTGGGATGCGGAAGCGAAGCGGTTGAGCGCCCCCTAGGCCGGAGGCCGTGTTGCACGTTTCCGGGCGGCGTGGTGTTTCACCGCAGGGGGCGCACGGCGCGCCCTCAGCGGTAGCGCCGCTTCAGCCACTTGTTCGGATCTTCGGGCTTGGCCTGGTAGCGCACCTCGAATCCCAGGCGCGGCCCCTCCACGGTCTCGCCCACGGTGCCGAGGGTCTCGCCCTGCCGCAGCACCTGCCCCTTGGCCACGGTGACGCCCTGGAGGTGCTGGTAGAGGGTGTACCAGCCGCCGCCATGGTCGAGGATGACCATGGGGCCGTAGCTCTGATAGGGCTCCGCGAAGATCACCCGACCCTCGGCCACGGCGGTGACCCTCGCCCCCATGGAAGCCTCGATGAGCAAGCCGGATTGCACGCGCTTGGTACGGTACTTCGGGTGGAGGTGCTCGCCGAAGCCCTCGGCGAGCGTGCCTTCCACGGGGTTTGGCAGCTCGCCCCGCAAATCGGCGAACCGCGCACTGGGCTCGAAGGTCTCCGACCTCGGCGTCCCGAGGAGCTTGGCCAGCAGGCGCTCCAGCTGCAGGGCCTCCTCGGCCAGTTCCGCCTGCACCTGACGCTGGGCGGCTTCATCCTGGGCGATGCCATCGAGGTAGTTCTGCAGCTCCTCCTCCGAGAGGCGCAAGGAGGCACCCAGGGCCTGGGCCTGGGTTTCCTCGTGGCTCAGGCGCGTGAGCACGGCCTTGAGCTCCTTCTCCTTCGAGGCGAGGTCCCCCTGGAGCAGGGTGATGCGATCGAGGCGCTTGCGCTCCTGCACGCGCTGCCAGGCCAGGAGGCGACCCCGCTCCACGAAGGCCTGGACATCCTGGAAGCCGGAGTAGAAGCCCAGCGCCCCGAAGGGGCCCACGGCCTGCATCCAGCGCACCTGCCTCCGCAGATCCTCCCGGAGCTTGAGCATCTCCTGGTGGATCCGCCCCTGGGCCGCGGTGATCTGGTGGACCTGCGCCTGGGTCTGGTCCCGCTGGAGCCGGGCCCCCTCCACCTGGGCCCGGGCCTGATCGCGGCGGAGGCTGATGGACTGGATGTCCACGAGGATGCCCTTCCGCCGCTTCTTCAGGGAGGCCACCTGCTGGTCCACCTGGGCGAGGCGGCCCTGGATCTCCGCCAGTCGGCGGCGGAGCTCCGCGGGATCCTGCGCGGCGGAGCCCTGCTGGGCCGGAAGGCCGAGGGCCAGGGCGAGCAGGAGGAGGGGGGGCTTCACGCGCGCTTGGCCTTCCGGGGTCCGCTGGCGGCGCTCGGGGCCTTGGCGCCGCCCATGGGAAGCAGGGCCACGAGGAGCCCCAGCAGCAGCGGCCCACCGATGGAGAGGGGCAGGGCGAGGCGGCTGAAGGGATCGCTGGGGAGCTGGGCCATGGGTAGCAGCTTGTGCACCACGTTCAGCACCTGGACGGCGCCCTTGCTGAAGCCGAGGTCCTCACCGAACTCGAGGAAGAACACCAGCTTGGGCCCCATCTCCCGGAGGAGCAGGGTGAGGAGCAGGGCGAGGCCGGGGTTGGAGCGGAACAGGCGGGCCAGCAGGGAGCCCCAGAGCAGCAGCTGGAGGCCGAGGAGGAGTCCATGGAGGTCCGCCCGGAGGAGCTCGGGGGGGAAGGGCTCCCGAAGCAGCCGGAAGCAGAGGCTCCACACCGGCAGGAGGGCCACCTGACCCAGGAAGGCGCCGTGCACGAAGCCCCAGAAGGAGCCGATGAGCAGGCCGGAGGCCCGTTCCCCGCCCGTGGCCGCCTGGGTGCGGGCCACCAGGGGGAAGAACCCGCCCAGCAGCATCACGAGCGAGCCTCCCCAGTACATGGCGGGCTGGAGGTTGCCGAGGGCGTAGTTGCGCAGGGTGTCCTGGCCCAGGGGCAGGGCCGTGCCGAACACGAGCACCTGGCTGCCTTCCGGGCCCTGCACCCCCTTCACGGCCATGAACACGAGGCCGGAGAGGAAGAGGAAGATGAGGGTCCAGACGATGCGCAGCTTGGAGGAACCGAACGCGTCCATGAAAGGCTCCGGGGGATGCCCGATTCTATCCACAGGGCGAGCCCTCGCCGGTGCCCGCGGCCCAGCGGTGGATGATGACGGGCGGACGGCGCCGGGTGGCGGGGGGGCGATGATTCCAGCCCGGAGACTCCGGGAGGGGGACCGATGGAGGGGGGCCCGTGGCAAGGTGGCTCCAGATCACGCCGGGGCATGACCCCCTGACCTGGAGGTTCCAATGAAGTCCGAAAAGAAGCTCGTCCTGAACAAGGAAACCCTGCGGCAGCTGGATCCCAAGGAAGCCCAGGGGGTGGCCGGAGGGTTCACCCTCTCCCAGGTCCCCAACTGCCCGAGGCCCTCCGCCGCCGTGATCTGCAAGTAGGGGGATCGGAAAGCGGGAAGCAGGCGGGGCCTCCGGGCCCCGTTTTCGTGTGAGGGCGAAAAGGGGAAATGCGATTCCGGTCGCCTGGGCCGGCAGTAAGGTAGGGGGTTGAGGAGCTTCCGATGAATCCCGACCAGCTGACCCGCGAATCCCTGCAGGCCTTCGCCGCCGCCCAGCGGGCGACCTTCGAGAAGGAACTTAAGACCCTCGTGGAGATCCCCTCCGTGAGCGCGGACCCCGCCCGGAAGGGCGATGTGCGCCGGTGCGCGGAAGCCGCGGTCAGCCTCTTCGAGCGCCACGGTGGCAAGGCCGAGATCCTGGAGACCGAGGGCAACCCCCTCATCCACGGCTGGTTCGGCGAAGACGCCGCCCATCGGAACATCACGGTCTACAACCACATGGACGTGCAGCCCGCCAACGAGCCCGAATGGCTGGCGGATCCCTTCACCTTCGTCATCGATGGCGACACCTACAAGGGCCGCGGAAGCACGGATGACAAGGGCCCGGCCGTGACCGCCTTCTTCGGCGCCCTGGCCGCGAAGAAGGCCGGCGTGCCCCTCAACATCCACTTCCTCTGGGAGCTGGAGGAGGAGATCGGCAGCCCCAGCTTCGAGGGTGGCCTCATGCGCCACAAGGATCGACTGAAGACCGATGCCATCGTCGTTTCCGACACCGTGTGGATCACCCGCGGCAAGCCCAGCACCCCGGCGGGCCTGCGCGGCCTGCAGGGCTTCCGGCTCACGCTGGAGACGGCGGACCACGACCTCCACAGTGGCGTGGTGGGCGGCGCTGCACGCAACCCCCTCTCCGAGCTCATCACCCTCGTGGCCAAGATGTTCGACGGCAACACCGGCGAGGTGAAGATCCCCGGCTTCTACGACGAGGTGATCCCCCCCTCCGCCGAGGAGCTGGCGGGCTGGAAGGCCAGCGGCTTCACCACCGAGCAGTTCATGAAGGACCACATGCTCAAGGGCGTCCGCGACACGGATCCCCTGGAGATCCTCAAGCGCGTGTGGGGTATGCCCACCATGGAGGTGCACGGCGTCGTGGGCGGCTACCAGGGCCCCGGCATCAAGAGCGCCGTGGCGCCCCGCGGCGAGGTGAAGATCAGCTGCCGGCTCGTGCCCGCCATGGACTCCCACAAGGTGCTGGAGCGCGTGAAGGCCTTCGTGAAGCAGCACGCCCCCGATGTGGAGGTGCACGAGGAGCACGGTCTGGCCGCCTTCAAGGGCCACGTGACGGGCCCTTACGCCGAGGCCATCCGCGCCGCCTACAAGTTCGCCTTCGACGCCCCCTGCACCTTCACCCGTGAGGGCGGCTCCATCGGCGCTGTGAAGACGATGGAGGACGTGCTGGGCACCGAGGTCTACTTCCTCGGCCTCTCCCTCCCCAGCCACGGCTACCACGCCCCCAACGAGAACTACGACTGGGAGCAGGCCTCGGGCGGCATGGTGGCCTTCGCACACTACTTCCAGACGGTCAGCCAGTTCCGCTAGGCCGGGCCCTTCCACGGCGGGGCCTCCTCCAGGAGGCCCCGGCTTTTTCCAGGAAGGTCCCCGGGGATGATGGGCTGTGATTCAGGTGGGGGCCTGGGATGCCGATGGATCCTCAGGCCTCGCGCTCCGAGGCCCCCGCTCGGGAGACGGTCATGGCATTGGGGACCTCCCCCCAGGGTCCGGAACCCCGGACCTTCTTCGCGCCCCCGGAACGGGCCGCGGAGGAGGAGCTGAGGGTCACGGCCCGGGCCTGCCTGGAGCACCCCGCCGCCCGCTTCTTCATCCAGGCCGCCGGGGGTCTGGTGCTGATCCTCGATGCCCACCGGCAGGTCCTGGCGGTCAATGAGGCGGTGGCCGGGGCCCTCGGGAACGGATCCCCTCCGCCCTTCGGCCGCCGCCCGGGGGAGCTCTTCGGGTGCATCCACGCGGATGAGGGCCCCGCAGGCTGCGGGACCTCCAAGGCCTGCCAGCACTGCGGCGCGGTCCTCACCGTGCTGGAGTGCCAACGCACCCTCACGCCCATCCATGGGGAATGCACCCTCACGCTCCGCCATGGGGGACGCCTGGAGGCCGTGGAGTTCAGCATCCTCGCCAGCCCCCTCCAGGTGGGGCCCCACCGGCTCATCGCGGTGGTCCTCCAGGACCAGAGCGCGGCCAAGCGCCGGGAAGCCCTCGAGCGTCTGTTCTTCCATGACGTGGCCAACCTGATGCAGGGCATCCGTGGCTGGACGGAGCTCATCGCCGAGGGGGGGATCTCCTCCCAGGCCGCCGCAGCCAAGCTGATGCGACTCACGGACCTCCTGGACCGGGAGCTGCGGAGCCACCAGGACATGGCCCGGGCCGAGTCGGGCCACCTGAAGGCGGAGGCCAGGGCCTTCCGCGCATCGGAAGTGCTCCAGGACGTCCGGGACCTCCTGGATCGCCATCCCGCCTCCCGCCAGCGCCGCATCCAGGTGGATCCCGGGCCCGATCCCCTCCTGACGACGGATTCCGAGCTCCTCTCGAGGGTGATCCTCAACATGGCCGTGAACGCCATGGAGGCCACGCCGGAAGGGGCCGAGATCACCCTCGCCGTCCAGCTCACCCGGGACGGATGCCGCCTGGTGGTCTGGAACCCCGGGGAGATCCCCCCCGAGTACCGTTCCAGGATCTTCCAGCGCTCCTTCTCCACCAAGGGCACGTCCGGGCGCGGGCTGGGCACCTATGCCATGAAGCTGTTCGGGGAGAACGTGCTCGGGGGGCGGGTGGGGTTCACCTGCGCCGGGGGGGAGACCGCGTTCCACATCGACCTGCCGGTGACCGCCGGGTGAGGCGCGCGGGGCCCCGTCGCTCCGAGGTGGGATCCCGGCGGGCCCCAAGGGGTCGTGGAGGGCTTGACAAGCCATCAAAGTGATATCACATTGATGACCCTTGGAGGCATTCCATGCTGAAAGAACACCCGGCCGCCAGCACCAGCGGCCTCCCGATCCTGCTCCTGAGCCTGCTGGGCCTCCTCGGAGGTGCGGCCCTCTTCGTCACCGCCGTGATCCGCCAGGAGGGCAACCTCCTCCTCATCGCCTTCCCCCTCGTGCTCCTCTGCGTTTTCTTGCTCGCGGGCCTCTTCGTGGTGAACCCCAATGAAGCCGCCGCGCTCCAGCTCTTCGGGGGGTACCGGGGCACCGTGCGCCAGGAGGGCATGGCCTGGGCGAACCCCTTCCTCACCAAGCGGAAGATCAGCACGAAGGTGCGGAGCTTCGAGAGCCCGCGCCTGAAGGTGAACGACATGGATGGCAACCCCGTGGAGATCGCCGCCATCATCGTCTGGCGCGTGGTGGACACCGCGGAGGCCCTCTTCGAGGTGGAGGACTGCGAGAAGTTCGTCTCCGTGCAGAGCGAGGCGGCCCTGCGGGCCCTGGCCTCCCACTTCCCCTACGACGCCCATGAGGCGCACCAGCTCTCCCTCCGCGGGAGCACCGACGAGGTGGCCGCCAAGCTCCGCCTGGAGCTGCAGCACGTGCTCTCCCAGGCCGGCGTAGAGGTGCAGGGGGCTCGCATCAGCCACCTGGCCTACGCGCCGGAGATCGCCCAGGCCATGCTCCAGCGCCAGCAGGCCGGGGCGATCCTCGCGGCCCGGGCCCGCATCGTGGAAGGAGCCGTGGGCATGGTGGAGATGGCCCTGCAGCGCCTGGAGGAGGGCGGGAAGGTCGCCCTCGACGAGGAGCGCAAGGCCGCCATGGTGAGCAACCTCCTCGTGGTGCTCTGCGGCGAGCGGGCCGTGAGTCCCGTGGTGAACACCGGCACCCTCTACCACTGATGGCCGAGCGCAAATCCTTCCTGCTCCGGATCGATCCGGAGGTCCTCGCCCAGCTCCAGCGCTGGGCGGGGGAGGACCTGCGCAGCCTCAACGGCCACATCGAGTACCTTCTGAGGGACGCCCTGCGCAAAGCGGGGCGTCTGCCCGTCGCCCCGCGATCTTCCCCCGAGGACCCATGATCCCTGCCCTGGAACTGAACCGGCTCACCAAGCGGTTCGGCGAGACCACCGCCGTCGACGACCTCACCCTCTCCGTGCCGCAGGGCTCCTTCCTGGGCCTCCTCGGCCGCAACGGGGCCGGCAAGAGCACCACGCTGAAGATGGCCACGGGGCTCATCCAGCCCACCTCCGGCACCCTCCGCGTGCTGGGCCTCGACATGGCCACGGACGGCGTGTCGATCAAGCGCCAGATCGGCGCCATGCCCGAGGACATGGCCCTCCTGGACATGCTCACGGGCCCCCAGTACCTGCGCTTCGTGGGCCGCATGTACGGCCTCGAGGATGCGACGTTGGACCACCGCACCGCAGAGCTCTTCGAGAAGCTGGACCTCCAGCCGGGGAAGGGGACGCTGATCGGGGACTACTCCTTCGGCATGAAGAAGAAGGTGGCCCTCTGCGCCGCCCTCATCCACGCCCCCAAGCTGCTCTTCCTGGATGAGCCCTTCGAGGGCATCGACGCCGTGACCAACCGCACCATCAAGGACATCCTGCTGTCCCTGCAGGCCCGGGGCACGACGCTGGTGCTCACCAGCCACATCCTGGAGGTGGTCGAGAAGCTCTGCCCCCTCATCGCGATCATCGATGGCGGGCGCCTGAAGGGCTTCGGGCCCCTGGAGGATCTCCAGCGGGAGGGCGGTTCCCTGGAGGCGCGGTTCGTCGAGCTCGTGGGCGGGGCCCGCACCGGGGAGCTGTCGTGGCTGTGAGCCCCTTCCGGGCGCTGCTGGCCGCCCATCTGCAGACCACCTGGAACCGGAGCCGCAAGGAGCTGAGCCGGCAGGGCCGGGTGGTGCTGGTGCTGGCCTTGGCCCTCATCCTGATGTTCATCCTCGTCCCGGTGGGCGGCGGGCTCTTCGGAGCGGGGTTCGCCCTGGGGCGGGGCCTGGGCCAGCCTGGGAAGGCGGAGGTGTTCCAGGCCCTCCTGGCGGCCATGCTCGCGGGGATCGTGCTCTTCGGCGGCTTCATGGGCGGGGCCATGGGCGGGGCGCGGCAGCTCACCTGGGAGCGCTACCGCCTCTACCCCCTGAGCCTCCGCAACCTCTACCTCGCGGAGCTGGTGGCGGGGCTGGGGGACGCCCTGCCCCTGGGCCTGAGCTTCGCCCTCCTGGCCTTCTGGTCGGGGATCGGGGTCGCCCAGCCCCTCCTGCTCCTCTTCCTCCCCTGGGCCCTGATCTGGGGCATCACCACCCTCTTGGCCCTGCAGCTGGTGGTGGGCAGCCTGGCCCTCCGTGCCGTCAAGCGGCTCCGCCTCTTCCTGGGGATTCTCGGAGGCCTGGTCTGGGTGGGCTCGGTGCTCATGGGCAGCCTGGCCCCGCGCCTCGGGAAGGGCGCGCGTCCGGACGCCGAGGTGGTGGCCCTGCTCGGTGGGTTCGGAAAGGGTGTGCAGGCGCTCCTGGCCGCGCTGCCCACCACCTGGGTCCTGGCCGGCGCACGGGCGGGGCTGGAAGGGCGATGGGTGGAGGCCCTCCTCCGCCAGGGGGCCGCCGCCGCCGCCACGGTGGGGCTCATGCTCTGGGGCGCCCGGCTGATGGCCCGGGAGGCGGAGGCCCTGGCCCCCGATCCCCCCAAGGCCCAGGGCCCCGAGCGCCTCTGGTCCTTCAGGTCCCCGGCCCTGGGCGTGGCCCGCCTGCAGTGGCAGACGCTGCTCTCGAGCGCCCTGGGCCGCTTCGGCTTCGCCATGCCGCTCATGACCGCCGTGCTGCTCAAGGGCCCCTTCTCCCAGGTGCGGGGCGGCGAGGCGTGGGGTCTGCCCGGGGCCTTCATCTACCTGGCCTTCATGGGGAACCAGATGCTCTTCAACCAGTGGGGGCTCGACCGCCATGGGGCGAAGGGCTTCTTCCTGCTCCCCTTGCGCGGCGAGGACCTGCTGGACGGCAAGCTCCTGGGCTTCGCCTTCTTCCATGCCGTGCAGGCCCTCCTCCTCACGGGGCTCCTGGGCGTGCTCCTCCGTCCGGCCCCCTTGGAGCTGGTCGCGGCCCTGCTCCTCGGCGCCTGCGTCTTCCTGGCCCAGGCGACCCTGGGCCAGGGCATCAGCGCCTGGAAGCCCCGGGCCATGAACCGCACCAGCTTCCAGGGGAACCAGATGCCCCTCCCCTCGGTGCTGGTGAGCCTCGCCTCCACCCTCGCCGCCTCCCTGGTGTTCGGGGGTGCCTGGGCCCTCGTTCGCTGGTTGGCCCCCGCCCTCCTGCTTCCGGTCATGGGCCTCCTGCTCGGCCTCGTGTTCGCCGCGAACCGCCTCCTCCGGAGGGACTTCGCCGCCTACCTCGACCGCCAGCGGGAACATATTATCGAGGCCGTCGGGTGAGTGCTCTGGAGGGCCTCCGCCTGGCGGGGGAATGGGGCGGGAGCCTGCTCAGCGGGGAAGGCGGCCCCCTCCTCCTGGTGGAGCGGCTCCGGACCCACACGGCCCCCAGGCTCGCCGTCCTCGTGCGGCGGATCGAGGAGCTCCGGGATCCCCTGGCGGCCTGGGAAGCCGGCCCGGGGACCCTCACTCTGGTGGGGCTCCTCCCCCTGCCGGGCGCGGACCTCCCGCAGGTCCTGGCCCGGGAGACCCGCCGCATCGGCGCCCTCGTGGCCGCCCTGGACGCGGGCCTCCCGCACCTGCCGGGCCCCCCGCACCTGGTGCGTCGCCTGCCGGGCCGTGTGTCGGGCGGGGGCACCGCCTTCGCGCCGCTGCCGCTCACGGGGATCCAGGCCTTCGAGCTGACGCGCCGCTGCGGCGACCTGCCCGCCTGGGCCCAGGAGGGCCAGCACTGGTGGGAGGGCCCCGCCCCCGCCGAGGCGACAGTGGAGGTCCCACCGCTCACCCTGCCCACCGCCACGCCACTCACGGACGCCCTGCGCGCCGCCCTGCGCACCACCAGCCCCGACCCCGTGGACTTCCTGCCCCTCCCGGGCGATCCCGGCCCCCTCCACGCCCTGCGGAAGCTCACTCCGGAGGCCACCGCCTTCCGCGCCGAGGCCGCCGGCTGGCGCGAGGCCCTTCGGCGCCTGGCCGAGCTCCCGTCCCCGGCCCACTTCTGCGCGCGCTGCTGACCGCCACGGGCAGGGCCGAACCCCTCCCGCCCCGGCCCGTTTCCTGGCATGGTGGGGAGCTTCGATCCTCAGGGAGTCCCATGGTCCTCCGGTCCGTCCCGCTCCTCCTCGGCCTTGCCTGCGTGTGGGCCGGCTCTTCAGCCTTTGCCCAGGATCCCAAGCCGGCTCCACCCAAGCCGGCAGCGGAGAAGGGGGACAAGGAGAAGGGCGGGGAAGCGCCCGTCAGTTTCGTCCGCAAGCACCGCCTGGCCGGCACGGACCTGGCCTACACCACCACCGCCGAGGAGATCCTCCTGCGGGACGCGGAGGGGAAGGTCACAGCCCGGTTCTTCACCATCGGCTACACCCGGGACGGGGTGGCTTCCGCGGAGGCCCGGCCCCTCACCTTCGTCTTCAATGGCGGACCCGGCTCCGCCTCGCTCTGGCTGCACCTGGGCTTCGTCGGCCCCAGGGTGATCGACATCCCGAGCGATGCGGAGGACCCGGGTGCGCCGCCCTATCGGCTGCGGGACAACCCCGCCACCCTGCTCCGGGCCACGGACCTCGTGTTCGTCGATCCCGTCGGCACCGGCTTCAGCCGTGCGGCGGGCGACAAGAAGGGCGAAGACTTCTGGGGCTTCGAGGAGGACGCGGATTCCGTGGCGGAGTTCATCCGGACCTACCTGACCCAGCACGCCCGCTGGAACTCGCCCAAGTACCTCCTCGGCGAGAGCTACGGCGGCATCCGCAGCTCCCTCCTGGTGCCGCGCCTGCAGGGCGACCTCGGGGTCGGGTTGAACGGGGTGATCCTCATCTCCCCGGCCCTGAACATGGCGACCCTGCCCTTCGTGGTGGAGGGGAACGACGGGAGCTTCGTGACGACCCTCCCCGCCCTCGCCGCCACCGCCCACTACCACCGGCGGCTCGGAAGCCAGTGGAAGGATCTGCCCTCCCTCCTGGCGGAGGTGGAGGCCTTCGCCGTGAAGGAGTACCTGCCGGCCCTGTTCCGTGGGGATGCCCTGCCGCAGGCGGAGCGGGAGCGCATCGCGGAGCGCCTCAGCCAGTACACGGGCCTATCGAAGCCCTATGTCCTCAGGAGCAACCTCCGGATCACCGCCTCCCGCTTCGCCAAGGAACTTCTGAGGGATCAGGGGCGGGTGATCGGCCTCCTCGATGGCCGCTATGCTCAGCGGGAGCTGGATGCCGTCTCCGACCAGCCCAACGCGGACCCCTTCGGCGCCAAGACGGGCCCCATCTACGTCTCCAGCTTCCAGAACTACCTGCGCACGGAGCTCGGGGTGGACCTGGACCGCAGGTACCTGCCCCAGAATGGCGAAGCCAACCGGAAATGGAAGCGGACCACGAACGGGCGCAACGCCTTCGCGGGCTTCGTGGACACGACCTCCGACCTGGCCCAGGGCACCCAGGACAATGAGGCGCTCCGGATCTTCGCGGCGGGGGGCTACCACGACCTCGTCACCACCTACGCGGCCCTGCGCTTCATGCTCGAGCACAGCGGCATCGACGCGGGTCGCGTCACCCTGCGGACCTACCTGGGGGGCCACATGATGTACCTCTACCGGCCCTCCGGGGAGGCGCTCTCCCAGGACCTGGTCGCCTTCATCGAGGCTCGGGGCGGGCGGAAGTAGCCCCCCCCCCCGGGGCGTCAGCCCTTCGGCGCCTCGGCGGGGGCGCTCTGGACCTCATCCGCATGGTGCTGCCACACGCGCCAGATCCAGCGGCCGGTGACGCGGTCGAAGACGTCGAGGCAGCCCATCCAGTTGAGGAGGCCGGCGAGCATGACGTAGCTGGCGCCGTACTCCTGGGTGAGGTTGCGGATGGGCTCGGTGCCTTCACCGCCGAAGGCCCAGGCGAAGGGGGCGTAGAGGGGGCCGATGCCCGCGGTGGCGAGGGCGCCCATGGACTTGAGCCACTGGCCGGGGGTGAAGACGAAGATGCCGCCCTTCACGCCGTCCACGACGCCGTGCTGGAGCTGCAGGGCCCCGAGGGCCAGGAAGACGGCCGTGACCCCGAAGAAGGCCTTGGCGCGGCCCTTCTCGCCGATCGTCCAATAGCCGAGGCCGGGCACCGCCCACTGGAGCAGCACGGGCTTCCAGGCGGCCTTGAGGGCCTTCTGGCGTCGCAGCGGCAGGGGCAGGGGGGGCAGGGGCGTTTCGTCGGCCATGCCCTTAGGGTAGCCGAGGGCCCGGGCCTCCTCCCACACTGGGGGTGGAGGATGCCATGGCCCTGCCTGGTCGCGTGAAGCTGGTGGAGGTGGGGCCGCGGGACGGGCTCCAGAACGAGGCCTCCTTCGTGCCGACGGAGGCCAAGGTGGCCCTCATCGAGGGGCTGGCGGCGGCGGGCCTGCCGGTGGTGGAGGCCACCAGCTTCGTCTCGCCCAAGTGGGTGCCCCAGATGGCCGATGCCGCCGAGGTGCTGGCCCGGATCCACCGGCAGCCCGGCGTCTCCTACCCGGTGCTCACGCCCAACCTCAAGGGCTTCGAGGCGGCCCGGGCGGCCGGCGCCACCGAGGTGGCCATCTTCGGGGCGGCCTCCGAGGCCTTCAGCCAGAAGAACATCAACTGCTCCATCGCCGAGAGCCTGGAGCGCTTCCAGC
>CAZVKM010000042.1:0-17893 GCA_964627685.1 uncultured Solibacteraceae bacterium
AGGTGGCCTTCGGCGGCCTCGACGGGGGCCGCATCGGCATCGCCGCCCAAGCCCTGGGCATCGCCCAGCGGGCCCTGGACGAGAGCGTGCAGTACGCCAAGACCCGCCACAGCTTCGGCAAGCCCCTCGGCGAGCACCAGGCCATCCAGACCTACCTGGCCGAGATGGAGGCCCGCGTCCAGGCCAGCCGCCTGCTCGTGTACAAGGCCGCCATGCTGAAGGACGCCGGAAAGCCCTGCACCCTGGAAGCCGCCACCGCCAAGCTCTTCACCACCGAGAGCGCCGTGTGGGTGTGCGACCGGGCCGTCCAGGTCTTCGGGGGCTACGGCTACTCCCGGGAATACGTGGTGGAGCGCCTGTACCGTGACGTCCGCGTGACCACCGTCTACGAAGGGACCTCCGAGATCCAGCGCATGGTCATCGCCCGCAGCCTCATGAAGTGACCCCGGGCGGGGAATCCCAGGCCGGGGGGGCAGGCCCCCCCGGGATCCCGGTTCGCCCCCGCCTGGATTCCGTTGGGCGGAGACATCCCCTCAAATGAAGGCCAAGGGGTGCCCGGAACCCCCGTTCCAGGCATCCTTGAACCGTGGCCCTAAACGGGCGGCCCTCCGTTCCCGTAGGTTGCCTGTCCACCGCTGGTTCTTTCTCCCCGGAGTACCGATGAAGCGAGCCCTCTCCCTCTCCGCCCTGCTTGTGGCCTTCCCCCTTGTGGCGCAGGCGCCGCAGGGAGCTCCGGCCCAGGGTGCCAAGGCCCTGAGCCTCCAGGAGGCCATCGAGATCTCCCTGAAGAACAACCTCCAGGTGGGCATCGCCGAGAGCACCCGGGAGTTCAACAAGGCCAACATCCTCGTGGAGGAGGGCGCCTTCGACTGGAACCTGGGCGCCTCCGCCAAGCTCTCCAAGACCAAGGACATGACCACCCTCGGGGAGACCACCACCTTCAGCCGCTCCGCCACCGCGAGCCTGCTGAAGCCCTTCGAGTGGGGCGGCACCTTTTCGGCCACCTACGCCCCCACCTACTACGTCCAGGAACCCGGGCTCGCGGGTGGCAAGGCCTATGATGGCACCCTGAGCGCCTCCTACACCCAGAGCCTCCTCCGCGGCTTCGGCCGTGAAGCCACCGCCACCCGCCTGCTGGTGGCGAAGAACGGCGCCAAGGTGGCCGACCTGAGCTACCAGAAGGCCATCATCGACCTCGTGGCCGCCACCGAATCCGCTTACTGGGACGTGGTGTTCGCCAAGGTGAACCTGGAGAACAAGCAGCAGAGCCTCTCGTTGGCCCAGAAGCAGCTCAAGGAGAACGAGATCCGCGTCCAGGTGGGCACCCTGGCTCCGATCGAGGTCACGAGCGCCCAGGCCACTGTGGCCCAGCGCGAGCAGGACATCATCAGCGCCGAGGCCCAGTACCTGAACGCCAAGGACGCCCTCATCCGGGCCCTCTACCCCAATGAGCGCCCCGCCGGCATCGACACCAGCGACCTGCCCGCCGTGGCCCCCATCGCCGTGGAGGAGCCCGCCTCCGAGCGCATGGCCCTGGAGCGCCGCGTGGAGCTCAAGTCCGCGAAGCTGAGCCTCGAGTCCTCCTTCATCCAGGAGCGGGCCGCCAACAACCGCCTCCTCCCCCAGCTGGACGCCTCCGTGGGCTACACCGGAAACGCCGCCACCGCCGACAAGCTGAGCCCCGTGAACAGCGACCTCACGGGCCGGAAGTACCCCGGCTACAACCTGGGGCTCACCTTCTCCATCCCCCTTCTCAACAAGGGGGCCCGCGGGGCCCAGGCCCAGGCCCGGGCCTCGCGCCGCCAGTCCGAGCTCTCCGTGAAGGACCAGGAGCTGGGCATCCTCCTCGAGGTGCGCCAGGCCTACCGGAACCTCGAAGCCGCCACGAAGGGCGTGGCCGCGGCCGAGAAGACCCGCATCTTCCGTGAAAAGGACCTGGAAGCCGAGCAGAAGAAGTTCGAGAACGGCATGAGCACCAACTTCCTCGTCCTCTCCAAGCAGAACGACCTGGATGCGGCCAAGAGCGCCGAGCTCCAGACCCGCATCGCCTACGCCAAGGCGGTCACGGCCCTGGAGAAGGCCCAGGGCAGCCTCCTGGAAGCCCGCAAGCTGAGCCTCTGAGGTTCGGAATCCCGCTCAAAGGGCCCCGCACAGCGGGGCCCTTTCCATGGCTAGAATCCAGGGAGCTCACGAGGTCCCATGCTTCCCCTGGCCCTGCTCTCCGCGGATCCCTTCGCCGGCACCCTCATGGTGCTGGCCTTCGCCTGGCTGGTGGCCAAGCTGGCGGGGGAGGTCTTCCAGCGGCTTCATCTTCCCGTGGTGGCGGGCGAGCTGGCCGCGGGGGTGGCCCTGGCCGCCCTCCATCGGCAGCTCCCCTGGATCCCCGACCTCGCCTCCTCCGCGGGCGCCGAGGTGCTGGCCAACCTGGGCGTGGTGGTTCTGATGTTCGCCGTGGGCCTTGAGAGCACCGTGCCGCAGATGGTCCGCGTGGGCCTGCCCAGCCTCCGGGTGGCTGTGATCGGTGTGGTGGCCCCCATGGCCATGGGTCTGGCCGGAGCTTGGCTCCTGCTCCCCAAGGGCACGCCCTTCGCCGTGGATCTCTTCATCGGCGCCTGCATGTGCGCCACCTCCATCGGCATCAGCGCCCAGGTGCTTCGGGAACAGGGCGCCAGCGACAGCCTGGAGGGGCGGGTGATCGTGGGCGCCGCCGTCATCGACGATGTCCTCGGGCTCCTCGTGCTCACCCTGGTGAGCGGCCTGGTGGCCGCCAGCGGCTCCGGAGGCCCGGTGCCCCTCGCGCCCCTCGCCCGCACCCTCGTGCTGGCCCTGGGCTTCCTGGCACTCGCGCTCACCCTCGGGCGCTTCCTCACGCCACGCCTCTTCGCGCTGGCCAACCGCCTCCGTTCCGAGAGCCTCCTCCTGCCCCTCGGCCTCGCCTTCGCCTTCCTGCTGGCCTGGCTGGGGAACCTGGCCGGGCTGGCCACGATCGTAGGGGCCTACGCCGCCGGGCTCATCCTGGAGCCCGCCCACCTGGAGGACCTGGAGCGCCGCGAGCGCCACAGCCTTGAGGCCCTCATCCACCCCCTCGTGGCGGTGCTGAGCCCGCTCTTCTTCCTCCTCATGGGCGCCAAGGTCGATCCCGCCGCCCTCTTCGCCCCCAGCACCTTGGGCTTCGCCGCCCTTCTCGCGGGGCTGGGCCTCCTGGGCAAGTGGGTCTCGGGGTTCGGCGCCGGCAGGGACCTGCGCACCTCCGTGGTGGGCTGGGGCATGGTCCCCCGGGGCGAGGTCGGGCTCATCTTCGTGGCCGCTGGAGCCCAGCTGGAGCTGGCGGGACACCCCCTCCTCAGCCCCACCATCCAGGCCGGGGTGGTGGGGGCCCTGCTGCTCACCACCATCGTGGGGCCCGTGGGGCTGGGGTGGGTATTGCGGAGAACGGTCGCCTGAGGCCGGTTCCCAAGGGCTAGGGCCAGATGGCCAAGGCCCGCTGGAGATCCGAGATGCCGAAGGGCTTCTTGAGGATCCTCACCTCGGGGAAGCGCTGGAGCACTCCGGGAATGCGCTCGTCGGCGAATCCCGTGGCGATGAGCACAGGCTGATCAGGGCGAAGGATGCGGATCCGCTGCAGGGTCTCGACCCCATCCATGCCCGGCATGTTGAGGTCGAGCATGATGAGGTCCACCCTCAGCCCGGCTGACAAGCGGCGAAGGGCCTCCAGCCCGCTGGTGGCCACCTGGGGCCGGTGCCCCAGGACCTCCAGCAGGTTGGCCACGGTGCCTCGGATCAGCCCCTCGTCGTCCACCAGGAGGATCTCCAGGGGCCGGGAGGGCAGGTGCTCCTCCAGCTCCTCCGGGTCGCCAGACCTCGGGATGGAACTGGCCTGGGGGAAGGCCAGGGTGATCCGGGTGCCCTTCCCCAAGGTGCTCTGGAGGTCCATGGACCCCCCGTGGGCCTTCACCATTCCGTAGACCTGGGACAGCCCCAGCCCTGTACCCTTCCCCGCCGGCTTGGTGGTGAAAAAGGGCTCCAGGGCCCGTGCCGCCACTTCGGGGGGCATGCCCTCGCCGTCGTCCTCCACGATGAGGGCCACCAGACCGGGGTCCAGGAAGGTCGTGCGCAGGGTGATGGTCCCGGACTCCGGCATGGCATCCAGGGCGTTCAAGCACAAGTTCATCAGGGCGTTCTGGATGCTCGTCCCCTCCCCGAAGATGGGAGGGAGATTCGAGGCGAGCTCCAGGCGGATCGCCACCCGCTTGAGGAGAGTGCGCTCCAGCAGCTCCGCCTCCCGGCGGGCCAGCTCGTTCAAGTCGAGCTCCACGGCCCCCTCCAACTCCTTCCGGCTGAAGTCCCGCAGGCCACGCACCAGATCCCGCCCCCGGACGGCCGCGTGGAGCAGGGCCTCTGCATCACGCACCAGATCCGGGGAATCCCCATGGCGGACCTTGAGCAGGGAACCGACCGCCATGATCGCGCCCAGCACGTTGTTCATGTCGTGGGAGACCCCTCCCGCCAGGCGTCCTAGGCTCTCCAGCCGCTGCAGGTGCTGGAGCTCGTGTTCCATGCGCCGCTGGTCGGACTCCGCGGCCTTGCGGGCCGTGAGGTCCGTGAAGGAGACGAGCACCCGGCCCAGGTCCTCCTGGTGGCCCGGCACCACGGTGACGTGGAGCTTCACATCGATGACCTGGCCCTGGGCGTTGAGGTGGGTGGTCTCCGCCTCGAAGTGCGTCCCGCCCCGGAACAGGACCACCAGCTCGTGCTGGAGGACCACCCGGGCTTCCGGGGTGAGGAAGCGCGGGAGGTCCCCCTTGGGCTCGGGATCGCTGGGGAGGCCCAGCAGCTTGAGGCTGGCCGCGTTCACCCGGAGCACCCGGATGCAGGAGGCCAGCTCCTCCAGGGCTCCGGGCTGCTCCGCCAGGTGCAAGGCGAGGTCGGTGATCCCCGCCGCCCGCAGCTCCCGGAATCGCTTGGCGACCAGGGAGAAGTCCTCCTCCCAGATGGCCACCGGCGAGTGCTCGAAGAGCCCTCGGAACCGCCCCTCGCTCTCCCGAAGGGCGCGCTCCGCCCGCCGCTGCTCGGTGACATCCTGGGCGGAGCTCACGTTGCACCATTCGCCGGCCAGCTGCATCCGCTCCCCATTCAGGAGGAGCTCCCGGACCTTGCCGTCGGGTCGCACAAGGCTGATCGGGTAATTCCGGAGCCGGCCCGCGGACTTCAGTCGCTGCAGGGCCTCCTCCCGCCCGGTGGGATCCATGAGGAGCCCCGCCTTGGGAAGGGTCTTTCCCAGCACCGCCTCCCGCGGAATGCCGGTGAGCTCCACCCAACTGTCGTTCACGGCGAGGATGATCTGGTCGGCGGCCCGAGAGATGGCCATGGGGATGGGGTTCCCCATGAAGGCCCGCTCGAAGCGCTCCTGGGACTGCTGGAGGGCGACGCGGGCCTCCTCCCGCTCGGTGACATCCCGATCCGTCCCACGGTACCCCCGCAGGCGGCCATCAGGCCCCAGGATGGGGAAGCCTGTGCTCTCGATGAGCACCCGGTGTCCGTCTTTGTGAACGCAGGGATTGGGAAGGTTGCGGAAGGTCTCCCGGGCCTGGAACAGGGGTGTGACCTGGGCCAGGAGTGTCTCCCTGAGCTCGGCGGGCCAGAGGTCGTGGAATCGCACCCTGCCGACCAGCTCCTCGGGCTCGTAGCCCAGGTGTTGGGCCACCGCGGGGCTGGCGTAGGTGTAGAGGCCTTCGGCGTCCACTTCCCAGATCCACTCCCAGGCCGCTTCGCTGATCTGGCGGAACCGCTCCTCGCTGGCGCGGAGGCTCGCCTCGGCCTCGAGGCGCTCCGAGATGTCCCGGGCCGCCGCATAGACCTTGTCGCCCCGCACGGCCGTCTTCCACTCGATCCACCGATAGGATCCGTCCTTGCACCGGTAGCGGTTCACGAAGCCGGTGAGGGCCTCCTGATTGTTGAGCCGGCCCGCGGCTTCGGCCGTGGCGGCCTGGTCCTCGGGATGCACCAGGTCCAGGTACCGGACCCCCTCCAGCTCCGCGGGGGAGTAGCCCAGCACCTGTTCCCACTGGGGGTTCACCCTCAGGAACCGGCCATCCGTACTGGCGATGCAGAGCAGGTCTAGGTTCGCCTCGAAAAACAGGTCCATCTCCGTCGCCTGGCGGAGGACCTCCGCCTCGGCGGCCCTCCGCTCGGTGAGGTCCTGGATGATGATGAAGTTCCGCCCCTCCCCTCCGACGCGGATGGGGCTGGCGAAGGCCTCCACTTCCCGGATGTTCCCATCGGCCCGCCGGTGCCAGGTGATGAAGTGGGTGAGGCTTCCGGAGGTCACCTTCCCGATGAGCCTCCGGACCTCCTCCGGGGGCTGGGTGTTGATCTCCTGGATGCGCATGCCCTGGAGGGTGGCCTGGTCCCACCCGTAGAAGGCCTCGGCGGCCGGATTGGCGAGCACGATCCGCCCCGTGGCGGGGTCGAGCACCAGCATCACCGCCTGGCTCCCCTCCACGATGGCCCGGAAGCGGGCCTCGCTCTCCTGGAGGTCCCGCTGCAGGCGGGCCTGCTCCGTGATGTCCCGACCCACCACCACCGACCCCACGATGGCCCCGACCTCGTTCCGGATGGGCGCGAAGCTGTAGCTGCCCACCCAGGACTCGCCCGTGTCCTTCCGGCGGAGACCATAGGTGGCGTTGGAGGCGGACTCCCCGCGGAGGGCCCGGGGCACGGCCCACTGGTCCACCGGCACCTCGGTCCCATCGGTGTCGGTGAGCTCGATCAGGTCGGGATAGGCCGAGTAGGTGCGGAGACAGGTCTCCTTGCTCTCAAAGCGGTGGATCCGGGCGAAGGCCTCGTTGAGGTCCACAAAGGAGCCCTCAGCATCCGTGATCCACACGGCGTCGGTCATGCTCTCCAGGGCCACGGCCAGCTTGGCCTGGAGGGCCCCCCGGGCTGCTTCCGCCGCCTTGCGCTCGGTGATGTCCTCGCTGAAGATCACGAGGCCACCCACGGTCCCATCCCCTTGATGCCAGGGCCGGACCTCCCAGCGGAGCCACTGCACACTCCCATCGGGGCGGGGGAAGGGATCCTCGTCCGCCCGGAGGGTCTCCCCCGCGAAGACCCGGCGGTGGATGGCCTTCCATGTCTCGGGGAGGTTGGGGAACACCTCATAGTGGGACCGGCCCAGGAGGGCCTCCCGGGTCAGCTTGAAGTCCTCCACCCACCGCTGGCTCACGGCCAGGTAGCGCATTTCCCGGTCGAACAAGGCCAGGGCGGCTGGGGCGTGGTCGATGAGGAGCTGCAGCCGAGTCTCCAGGTCCTTCCGAGTGGTCTCAGCCTCCATCAGCGCCGTGCGGTCCTGAAGCATGGTGATGTAGACGGGTTCCTCGGCGATCACCGCAGGCTCCAGGAAAAGCCGGCAGTGATGGAGCCTCCCGTTCTTGGCACGGAGCGTGGCCGGGAAGTCCCGGAGCCCATGCCCCTTGAGGACCTCCTGGACCAGAGCCCCCCGTCCCTCCGGGGAGATCATCCCGAGTTCAGCGGAGGTCCGCCCCAGGGCCTCCTCCCGGGAAAAGCCAGTGAGCGCGCAGTATTCAGCGTTGAGTTCCAGGATGGTGCCATCCGACGCCCGGCTGATGACCAAGGCGAGGGGGGCTGAGGTGAAAGCCCGGTTGAACTTCGCCTCGCTGGCCTGCAAGCGTTCCTGGAGCGCCAACTCCTGCTCCGCCTGAGTGGTGATGTCCATGGCGAAGCCCCGCCACAGCGTGCCCCCGTTCGCCTCACGCAGGGGGTGGGTCCAGGCCTCCAGCCACCGCCAGCCCTTGAGCGGGTGCTCGTAACGCAACCGAAGGTGGAGGGGGGAGAGGTCCCGCCCCGAGACTTCGATGGCCGCCATCAAGGTGGCAAGGTCCTCGGGATGGGTCCTTTCGAAAAGCACCCGTGCGTCGGCCTGGAGCTCCGCTGGGGTGAATCCGTAGACCTCAAGGGTGATGGGGTCATCCATGGGCAGGGTGAAGGTCCCATCCGGCGCCCGCCGCACGGTCAGGGTCAGCCCTGGGATGCGCGGGGGCGCGGGTGGCTGGATGGGGGCAGGAGGGGTGGGGCGCAGGGCATCGGACATGGTCACTCCCCGGAGTTCCTAGGCACGGGGGGCACAGGCCCCCGCTTCCAGTGAGGCACCCTGGCTCGGAACCGACCATACGCTGGATCGTGTAGGGCCTTCGCGTCAGGAGAGGCCGGCCCGCACGGCCAGGGCCGCCAGGGCGTTGGCGGGGTGCAGGTCCAGCTTCCGCATGATGTTGGCCCGGTGCACGCTCACCGTGGCGGGGCTGCAGGCCAGCCGCTCCGCGATCTCCTTGGAGACGAGTCCCTGCCCGATGAGCCCGAGCACCTCGAGTTCCCGATCCGTGAGCACCTGCCGAAGCGCTTTGACATCTGCGGCCTCACCGAGTGCACGGGCCGCTTCGGTCCGACGCAGACGGGCCTCGATGGCCTCTATCAATTCCTCGCCGGTATAGGGCTTGGTGAGGTAGTCATCGGCGCCCGAGGCCATGCCATTGCGCATGCTGGCCCGGTCGCTGCGACCCGTGGCCAGGATGATCGGCAGCCCGGCAAGGTCCGGGTCTTCCCGGATGGCCCCCAACAGGGCCATGCCATCCATCCCGGGCATTTGGAGGTCGACCACGGCTAGATCGGCTCGCCGCTCCCGGAGGTGCGCGAGGGCCTCTTCGCCGCTCCCAGCGGTCCCCACGCCCCAGCCGGGACGGGTGATCCCCAGATACGCCGCCAAAGGCGCCACAAGCAGGGGGTCATCATCGACGAGAAGGATGTGCATGGCCAGGTCCCAAGGGCAGGGACAGGATAGGGCGGAGGCGGGCCTTTTCAACGCGGACTGGAACCCGGTGCACACCTCCTACCCCGGCCAGGCCAACGCCGGCCCCGGGGGCGATCCCCGAGCACCCAAAGCGCCCTTCCCACCCGGAGCACGGAATTGGAGGGTGGGAAGGACCATCCTTCGTTGAGGGTAGAGACCCTACTCTGTGTCGTCTTCCAACAACCATTCCAAGATGGCCTTCACGAGAATTGGAGTGGCCATCGGAATCAAATTCATGGGACTCCTAAAGTTCAATTGGCCCACCGAATTGATGGGCCTTGAGGTCCCTCGTTGGTCTTATAACAATCTCGATGTGGATCTCGCAGGTGACATTCCCCCTTGATCAGATTCGCTTTCTCGCTCCAGATCCCACCTATTCACGAGGCTCATGGAGCCTTGGGCACCGTTATGGTGCATCCGTCAATGAACACTCTTCCGGTCCCAGTGAATCCGCCTAAGGATGTGAAATTGCCACTGAGATTAATCTTCGTAGTGTCGGGCGACCCAACAGAATCTTCACCCTGCATTGAGAATGTGGATCCAGTGATCAATCCCGAGAAAGCCAGGGTTTGGCCAGTCACAGAGGTGGTGCTTCCGAAAAACCGATTGTCGTTTCCGACAACAATCCAGACAACGCCTGTCGTGTTCCCGGTGAGTGTTCCGCTGTAGTTAGAGACAGTAAGACCCGATGGGCCCGAAGTCATATTGAACGTTGTGAAGGCGCCCGTCGAACCTGATGGGCCAGTAAATGTCCCGGCAATTGACCCGTGGGAAATCAGGTAATTCCCCGTAACCGTGAAGCCACTGCCGGAAACATATAGAACTCCAGTATTTCCGTTGTAGGTCCCAGCAAGCGTGGTCGCAGAAGATCCGGGGACAGTCATCGTTGCGGAAGCCGATACACTCCCCGCAGTATTCCCAACGTTTTGTGTGGCAATGGAGGCAACGAATTCTCCATTTTGGCTCTGGGTTCCTGTGAACACCCCCCGTAGGGTTGTTCCTGAAGAGGAGGTGGGGGTTCCACTTGTAGCTCCTCCACCTCCACCACTACAGGCGAGGGCGATTGCAAGGAGCCCGGCGGCAATTAGTTTTCTAAAAATTTGCGTTTTCATTGGTTCGATCTCCTTTTTGAGCGGGTGGGGCAATTGGAGCACCTTACATTAATCATTATTCGAGGATTTCAGTAACCGATTGTTTGGGCTATGAGGTTAATCACTTACCCATTTCGTCGGCTTCAGATTGACTCGCGACCGTCGCCCTAGAGCTGCTCACTCAACTAACTCTCTGGCGTATTCAGCTTGTGTGACCTTGATGTTCCCTATCGTCGCAAGGACCACACCTCATCAACTCCAAACCACGCCCAATCGACACCAACCCTCACCTGGTCGGATTCTGGGTGGATTCAAGAAAGCCCCGGAACCTATGGGTTTCGAGGCTTTGCGGTGGTGGCTGGCGGGATCTCGTCCCATCGGGGCAGGACTCGAACCGCGCGCGTGGCTGGCCACGCCACGGCCACTGCGCGGGCCCCGCAGGGGCCTTGCTCGCTGTGGGCTACCTGGCCGCCCCTCCGCTGGCTTCAACCCCGTGAGGGCCCCTCACGTGCCGCGGCTTCGCAGCGCCACAGCCCTCATGGGGTTGACTCGGCGGTCCGAGTCCGCCTCCATCCGTTCCCCGATATGAAAAAAGGAGGACGGGGCTGCCGTCCTCCTTCGGTGTTGGTGGCTGGAGTGGGCGCGACCCATACGAGATGGACTCGAACCTTGCGCGGGGCTCGGCGCGGGCCTATCCCGTAGGAAGCCTCCACTGGAGGCTTCCTACGGGGCCCTACCCGCCGGCCCCTGCTTCTCGGCGGTCCGAGTCCGCCTCCTCCCGCACACCCGAAAAGAAAAAGGAGGACGGATCGACCGTCCTCCTTCGGAGTTGGTGGCTGGAGGCGGACTCGAACCGCCGACCTAGGGATTATGAGACTTTTTTTGATCATTTTTCAATTCCTTCGATATTCTAGTATATGCCTTTTATTTTCCGTGTTTACAATCATTTTTTGGCCGCACATGACCCCCCATAACCCTTCATAAAACGGCTCCTAGCTGTAGCATGGCTGTAGCACAACCAAACTGAGGGACGAAAAATGGGCATGGAAGAGGCGAAGGGTTCCAACAAGGTCAAACTCACCAAACGGGTGCTCGATGCGCTCTCCCCAAGGGAGTCTGTGTACACCCTCTGGGACGTAGAAATCCCCGGTTTCGGAGTGCGTGTGATGACCTCCGGCCAAAGGTCTTTTGTCTTGAAGTACTCCATTAACCGTCAGCAACGATGGATCACCTTAGGCCGGTTTGGAGATTTGACCCTTGAAGAGGGCCGTAAGCTCGCCCTCAGCCGCCGAGGTGAGGTAGCCAAAGGGATCGATCCGACGACCGCCATCCGAGCTCACCGTACCGCTCCGAGCGTCAAGGAGCTGATTGATCGATTTATCGATGAGCATGTTGTGCCAAAGACGAAGGCTAGTACAGCTAAGGGCTACATTCGACACCTCAGAAAGGTCATTGAGCCCAGGCTTGGGAAGCTGTTGGTCAAGAATGTTACCTCCGCAGAGATATCCAACTTTCACCACGAGCTCAGCGCGACCCCGCGCCAGGCCAATCAGGCGGTGGCGATTCTGCGCGTGATGTTCGAATTGGCCGAGATCTGGGGGTACCGCCCCATCTCTCTCAATCCATGCTCCCGAATTAGCATGAACCCAATCAACCAGCGGGAACGCCACCTGAGTGATGAAGAGCTCTTCGCACTCGGAGAGGCCCTCACGGAAGCGGAGAAGGGCTCGAGTATTCCCGCACCGGCACTGAGTGCAATCCGGTTGCTGATTTTCACCGGTGCCCGGCACAGTGAGATCCTCGAGCTCCAATGGAGTCAGGTCGACCTCCAAAAGAAGGTTCTCAACTATCGTGCAGAGCAACACAAGACCGGGCGAAAGACGGGCGCAAAGGTTATCTCCCTCAACAAGCCGGCCATTGAAATTCTGAATAAAATCCGTCGCACCGATGGAAACCCATTCGTCTTCCCTGGCTTGAAGGCCGGCTCGCATTTCGTAGGCCTGCAAAAGATCTGGGAGCGTATTCGTGCACGAGTTTCGGAGATGGAGGAAAGCAAGGTCCGGGAGCTAAAAAAGCGCAGTGAAGAAGTGGTCAATATCCAAGACGTCAGGATTCACGATCTCCGGCACACCTTTGCAAGCGTTGGCGTTTCAGATGGGCTCAGCTTGCCAACGGTCGGCTCCCTACTTGGGCACACACAGCCGAGCATGACGCAGCGGTATGCCCACATGGCACCACAGCCGAAGGCTTTGGCCTCCGAGCAAATCGCGGCCAGCATTGCGAAAAAATTAAAAGGGAAGAAAAGCTTAGGATGATTCCAGGCCACTCAATTTCTTAGTTTCTTCGATCACACCCTCGACTGCAGACCGAACCCCTTCCTTTGTTAACAAGTGACTATCCTTTCCAATTTCAGGGGTGAGCTGAGCAAGGGTAGAGCTGAACTCTCCCGCCACAAAAAAGCTGTGGCTGTTGTGAACCGTGGCCTGAATAATTCCGGGGAGATCCAATTCAGGAGGCGTATCACCAGGTGCGCCGATCAACATCCGATTTGAAGAGATCGGGATGTAAACCGCAGCCAGGCAATCATCCTTGTCATCTATGAATTTGAATCGCCGCGGGCCATCGACCTCAAAGAGAACTGCGATATCACCAAGAATGATGGGAGATATGGACTGAACCAACCACCAGTTCAATCTTCGATAGAGCTCAGCACGGGGTCCAGGTGCTGGATCCTTTAAAAGCGATTCCACTTGTCCCTTTCGCACCACCGCCGGAATCACCTTTCGAAACTGAATGAACGCCTCAGTCAGAAACGCTTTGAATTCAGGGTCAGGGTTCTCAGCCAGATGCCGCAAGAGCTCAGGAAGTTTTTCGATTAGCATCGCCTCGAACATTGCTCGCTGCCCAGGATTCAAGCTCAAAGAAGCAAGCCCTCTCTCGATTTCCTCCGCGATGAGCTCTGGATACATGAGCACCAGGTTAAAAATACTGGAGGGTGCCTCCAAGTAATCATCCAAGTGATCCACGATTCCGGCCACCGCATCCTGGAATCCCATTCGAAGACCTTTTGATCTCCCAGTGAGGTGGGAAACAAAATCAGCGATCCTTGGATCAACTACGCGAGCTCCCGTTGGCATCGATCGCAGAGAGTTGACCAAGGCAGAAAAGCCTCCTTCGGCCTCTGTAATTCGTTCATCTGCCGTGAGCCCATTTTGGGCTTCGTAAAATGAATTCTCGACCCCGATATGTCTTGTATTTACCTCTACTGGTTCTGCCCCCTTCCTGTACATCCAACAGAACGCCTTCTCCCCGTCTACCCGGCTTGTGAAGCCCTTCATTAGAAATTTCGGAAGTACATGTTGGCGTGTTCCCGCCATGACTCCTCCCAACCCGTGGGCCGTCTTAGCCTAAATCCACCGCTGGACACTCGGGTCCCAAGATCCCTCTTTGGCTCCGCCGAGCGCTGCCTCGACCATGGGCCGAACAAACCCCTGAACTAGCTGGACCACTATCTCAAATTCGGGAGCCACCAACCCTTTTGAAGTTCGGTAGGAATCCCATATTCGTTTTAGCCGAGCATCCGAGGCATAGGACGGCAAGAGGGCCTCGTAATCTGTCCGCAGCATGGTGCCGCGATAATCAGAGGTGGTGGTCAACGCCATCGCCACTGGATTCATGCGCAATCCAAGGCAGGTTTTAGACAGCACCCACAGATCGAACAAATCCTTCGCACGTGTGTTTGCGAGGCCTCGCGCCAATAGCGTTTCTAGCTTCTCGGCCAAGACCGTCTCAATGGGATATCCCAGGATGGTCCCGCCCTGGAAGCCTTCCAGAATTGGGCGCAGCTCCACATACTCCGGCCTTGGTGAAACCGGGTCGCCGAAGCTCATGTCCAACTTGATTCGGTGGGTGTGCTTGGCTCCAAACTTGTACGGAATAGTGAATCGTCGGCACGGGTAGCCCGAGTCTTCTCGGATGTCCTCCCAGCTCATCGATCCTGGCTGGAACTCGAGACGGTCCTCAAGATCCAGCGCTAGTACCTCCGCAAGGACTTCTTGGAGATCCTCAGAGGGAATCCGCATGGCAAGGAAATCCAGGTCCTCTGTGGGCCGAGTCCAGAGCCCCATTAGGAGGTAGAGGAGAATCCCCCCTTTAAGCACCAAGCGGTCTCGATACGGGCTTGCAGCCACCCGCGCCAGGAATCGCTCCAGCACGAAGAGAACCTGAGCATTCTGCGCGCTTTGTCCTTCCACGCGCCTGTTTCGCAGGCGGTGAAGGACACTATCGGGGCTCTTCTGGTCGCGGTCCTTCTTCATGCGAGGATGGCCTCTAGATACCCACGCAGAGTGCTTTTGACCCTACAGATTTCCTCCCACTTGATGAGCTCATCTGGCTTCCCGCCCTGCCGTAGAAAAGTCTTAAGCGCCTCGAATGCAACTTCAACTCCGACCTTTTCGCGAAACCGCAGCGCATCACAGACACACTTCGCCTTGTTGTAGATCCGAACCCGAGTGCCTTCCAATCGAACCGTTTCGATACCTGCGGTGTAAGCACGCTCCCCCATTCGGATGAACCGTGTAGGGAATTCCATGCGCGGGGCCCACCCGGCACGTGGGATGGCAATCCAGGTCGCAGAGGGGATGGCAGTTGTGAGGCCGTGATAAGCGAGGGCCGAAATTAAGCAGATGACCCCCTCAGGAACCGCTTCACAGGCATCAATCAAATCCTGGTTCATCCAGGTCTCACGGTTCGCTGGTCTGTAGACCCCAGGACGAAGCTTCAAGAGCTGTCCGGCCTTTGCGAGGCGGTTGACGGTGCTACCTCTCCCCTTCCGCTTCGCAGCAGAGAGCTTGGTAACTCTTTTCTTAAGCTCTGGGATGCTTTTGAGCATGGGAAATGGTTCCTTTCCTACACAGAAATTGTATTGCGTTGGTTTCGATTCGTCAAATTCATTTTATCTATTTTATTTCAATACTTTGAATACACCCCATGTAATGTCCGAAGCAAACTGATCTATACCCATAGGTAGGAATTGCACAATCCAAAAAGGAGGAGCATTATGTCTACGACATGACAATCTTAAAGGGGCCTGCAACCTATTCACGGCCTGCCTGCCCCCCGGAAAATCCTATCCACCAAGCAAAATTGGAGAGATCCCGTGGCATTCATAACACTTCAGGACGCCCAGGCCGCAGCTCAAAGGGTCAGTGCAAATCGCACAATGACCAAGATGGCAAGCGTGGTGCTCAAAGAGAGTGCTTCCGCATTCAAAGCTACCGATAGCTACGACATCTTTCTCTCGCACTGCCTAAAGGATGCGGAGAAGGTGTTGGGCGTGAAAGCCATATTTGAAGAGCACGGACACTCTGTCTATGTGGATTGGATCGAGGATCCTCAACTGGATCGAAAAAACGTCACACCCGCGACAGCAGATCGCCTTCGGACCCGGATGGCAAGGTGTGCCTCCATGATCTTTGCAACCTCCGAGAACTCCCCAGATTCGAAGTGGATGCCATGGGAGTTAGGGTATTTCGACGGCCTACAGAAAGGGCGAATTGCCATTCTCCCGCTTGTCGGAACGGAAGGAGCTGGATTCGAAGGTCAGCAATACTTGGGGCTCTACCCAAAGATTGAGAAGCTGCTTTCGGATGGCAAATTGAAACCCTTTGTCACCAAAGGACTGGGTACGAAAACCTACCTCCCCCTTAAGGATTTCCAATCTGGTATCACTCAGTTCAAAACGTACTGACACGTAGCATTAGCCGACACCACACCAGATTCTCGAAGCTCGAAGAAGTCAAACTTGGAGGTGCAGTCAAATGAATTACGGAGCGTTTGGACTTGGGCTCGGTTACCAACCACCAGTCAAGCACAAAGTCTTTGTTAGCTATCACCATTCCGGGGATCAAGATTATTACGATGCATTTTCGAGATCCTTCCACGATCTCTACGAGCTGATCTACGACAACTCTCTTGAACGAAAAATAGATAGTGACGACGTCGACTATGTCATGCGTCGGATACGTGAAAACTTCATCACTGGGACATCCTGCACAATCGTCTTGGTAGGAGCCAAAACGTATGGCCGAAAATACGTAGATTGGGAGATCAAGGCCACACTGGAAAAGGAACACGGGCTGATTGGCATTCAACTACCAACAGCACCCAAAACTCAAGAGGGGAAGATAACTGTCCCTGACCGACTACACGACAACATCCAATCTGGATTTGCGCTTTGGCTGACCTGGGAGAGCGTGATGTCTGATCCAAAGCGATTCCAAGAGCAGGTGGCAATGGCCAAAAGCAAGAGCACTAGGCAAATCATGAATACACGGGAACGCCGGCTTAGGAACCTTTAGGAGTGCGTGATGCTTGATCCTACAAGCCCGATACTAGCTATCTACGTGGTATGGCATCCGGCTTTTGAACAGGGTCAGGCTATCGCCTCCGAGATCCAAAGGCACTTCCGAAGGGACCCATATCAAAACCTGAGTGGAGGCAGAGGCCTGAGTGTTCTTTTTAGAAATACACAGATCCCTGGTAGCCCCATCCCACTTTCCATTGATTTTGGAGAAGCCCACACAACGGCTGTCGTTGTCCTAATCGAACCAAATCTGTTGGCTGATACCAATTGGATTGAATTCATCAATGAAATGAGCAGCGAAGTCCGCTCTATCGGATTGGGATCAAGAATATTCCCTGTCGCAATTGACCCTTCGGCAACTCGAGCAGGAATCCTAGATCAGGCACTGCGATGGGATCAGTGGCAAGGCGCTGATGAAAGCCGTCTACAACGACTCATCAGTGAGCTGACTTATGAGTTTTGCCGGATGAGTCGCCACTACCTTGAACACCTCAACCAGCCACAGGAGCGTTACGATGCGCTTGAGGCGTACTTAAAAAAGGTTCAAATTTTCCTGAGCCACTCCAAACATGACTCAGACGGGAATCGCGTCGCGTTAGCCATTCGTACCCATCTACATGCGGGGCATGGGCTTGCTAGTTTCTTCGACATTCATGATATCCCTGCAGGGCTCCGCTTCGACGACGTCTTGCTTCATCAGGTGAGAACAAGCGCCATCATTGCGATTCACACAGACTCATATTCGTCGCGTGAATGGTGTCGCCGTGAAATCATCGAAGCGAAACGAAGTGGGGTTCCACTAATTGTCGCAAACTGTATTAACCAAATTGACGAGCGGGGATTCCCATACCTAGGTAACGTTCCAATTGTTCGAATGGATCCCATTCAGTTGGACCGAATTGAACTAGTCATCAGCAGGCTGCTAGATGAAGTTCTAAAGAGCTTCCTTTGGAGATGCCTCGTCAAACTGACGGGTCACCTACAGGGCGGAGAGGCTATCTTTTTATCTCGCACCCCAGAATTGGTGTCTCTCACCGCTCTAGGGGATATTCACTCCGCCTCAGGGCTTCTGGTGGTTTACCCCGATCCCCCAATGAGTTCCGAAGAAGAGCAATTACTCGAATCTGTGGCCCCCTTGGTGCGTTTGAAATGCCTCACATCCTGGCTCGCGGAGGCACCCCAGTGACTCGACACGCGATCCTCTCAAATCAAACCGTGGCAATCTCCATCTCGGAATCCGAAGACATGCCCATTTTAGGGTTTGCAAAGGAACACCTTGACGACGCCATGACTGAAGTTGCTAGGCACATGATGGTGCAGGGTGCACGACTGGCATACGGGGGTGACCTCCGCAGTGGCGGATTCACGGAATTGCTCATTGAGCTGACGGCCAGGCACTCGAAACATCGGGAATCGGTGGAAATTCAGCCCACCGTCGTGAATTTTTTAGCGTGGCCCGTGCATAGAAGTAGCTCCAGCCTGTGGGGTGAACAGATCGTTGAGGAAATGAAAAATCGGTTAGACTTCGTCTACCTAGATTTAGATGGCGGGGTAATTTCTAGAGACTTTCGAAGG
>CAZVKM010000043.1:0-5483 GCA_964627685.1 uncultured Solibacteraceae bacterium
GCCCCCGGACCAGCGCATCCGCATGTGGTGACCCTCCGAGCGATCCACCCAGGAGTTTCCATGAGCCCGACCCGCCTCCTCCTCGCCCTCACCCTCGCCTGCGGCTTGCAGGCTCAGGCGCCTGCCCCTCCGGAAGACCCCCACCAGTGGCTTGAGGGCGTGACGGATCCCAAGGCGCTCGAGTGGGTGAAGGCCCGCAATGCCGACGCCCTCAAGGAGCTGGCCGTCGATCCCACCTTCGAGCCCCTCAAGGCCGACCTGCTCAAGGTGCTGGACTCCACGGCCCGGATCCCCTTCATCACCAAGCATGGCGCCTTCTACTACAACTTCTGGCGGGACGCCCGGAACCCGAAGGGCCTGTGGCGCCGCACCACCCTGGCCGAATATCGGAAGGCCGACCCCCGGTGGGAGGTGATCCTGGACCTGGACAAGCTCGGGGCGGAGGAGCACGAGAGCTGGGTCTGGAAGGGCGCGGAGATCCTGAAGGAGGGGGGCCACCGGCATGCCCTCATCGCCCTCTCCCGGGGCGGCGCCGATGCCACCGTGACCCGTGAGTTCGACCTGCGGACCCGATCCTTCGTGAAGGAGGGGTTCAACCTCCCCGAGGCCAAGGGGGGCGCCACCTGGATCGACCGGGACACCGTGTTCGTGTCCACCGACTTCGGCTCCGGGTCCATGACCACCTCGGGCTATCCCCGCATCGCCAAGCGGTGGAAGCGGGGAACGCCCCTCGCTTCCGCCGAGGTGATCTACGAAGGTCAGGCGACGGACCTCTCCATCTCAGCCCGACATGACGACGCGAAGGGCTTCGAGCGGGACCTCATCCGCCGCGCCATCGCCTTCTACGACCACGAGAGCTTCCTGCGCACGAAGGATGGGCGGCTCCACAAGCTCGAGGTGCCCACGCACGCGGAGACCCGCCTCCACCGGGAGTGGCTCTTCGTGCAGCCGCGCATGGCCTGGACCGTGGGGGACCGCACCTATGCCGGAGGCTCCCTCCTCGCCCTGAAGCTGGAGGCCTTCCTCGCCGGCAAGCGGGACTTCGCCATCGTCTTCCAGCCCACCCTGCACCGCACCCTCGCCAGCTTCAGCGCCACCCGTCACCACGTCCTCCTCAACCTCCTGGAGGACGTGAAGAGCAGCCTCGCCGTGGCCACCCCTGGCAAGGGGGGATGGTCCGTGCAGCCCCTGCAGGGGGCCCCCCGGTTCTCCACGGCCTCCGCCAGCGCGGTGGACGGCGATGAGTCGGACGCCTACTTCATGACGGTCAGTGGCTACCTGGCGCCCACGAGCCTCTCCATGGGCACCCTGGGACGGGGCAAGGCCGAGAAGCTCAAGGCCATGCCCGCCTACTTCGACTCGGAGGGGCTGGAGGTGAGCCAGCACTTCGCCACCTCCAAGGACGGCACGAAGGTGCCCTACTTCCAGGTGGCTCCGAAGGGGGTGAAGCTGGATGGGGCCAACCCCACCCTGCTCTACGGCTACGGTGGCTTCGAGATCTCCCTCACCCCCAGCTACAACGCCAACGTGGGCCTGGCCTGGCTCCGCAAGGGCGGCGTCTACGTGGTCGCGAACATCCGCGGCGGTGGCGAGTACGGCCCCCAGTGGCACCAGGCGGCCCTGAAGGAGAAGCGGCATCGGGCCTATGAGGACTTCGCCGCCGTGGCCGGGGACCTCGTGGCCCGGAAGGTGACCTCCGTGAAGCACCTCGGGGCCCAGGGCGGCAGCAATGGCGGCCTGCTCATGGGCAACATGATCACCTTGTACCCCGACCGCTTCGGCGCCATCGTCTGCCAGGTTCCCCTCCTGGACATGAAGCGCTACAGCCACCTGCTCGCGGGAGCCTCCTGGATGGCGGAATACGGCGATCCCGACGTGCCCGCGCAGTGGGAGTACCTCCGCACCTTCTCGCCGTACCAGAACCTCCGGGAGGGCGTGAAGTATCCCCCGGTGCTCTTCACCACCTCCACCCGGGACGACCGGGTGCACCCCGGCCACGCCCGCAAGATGATGGCCCGCATGATGGAGCTGGGCGCCGATGTCCGGTCCTTCGAGAACATCGAGGGCGGACACGGCGGCGCCGCCAACAACGCCCAGGCGGCCCACATGGCGGCCCTGGCTTACACCTTCCTCTGGCGGCAGCTGGGCCGCTAGTCGAGTTGCCTCCAGGAACGGCCCCGGGGCGACCCGGGGCCTTCGTTTCGACATCTTGGTACTTATGTACCAAAATACCAATGGAGGCGATCATGGCACCCACGCAGCCCCCCCCGGAGCTCCTGGTCGAGCGGGTCCAGACCGGGGTCCGCATCGAGAAGCGCCTGCTCAAGGTCCTCAAGGCCGTGGCGGAGTACCACGAGCTCACCCTCGGCGACCTCCTGGAGGGCATCGTGCTGCACGCCTTCGAGGGGAAGAGCCCCTTCGGACCGGAGGGCCTCGCCCGCATCGCCGAGTTCAAGCGGCTCTACCAGCTGGATCTGGACAGCCGAGCCTCCCACCGGATGAAGGATGCGCCCCGGAGGGGCCGATGAATCCCTGCGCCTCGTTCCGGGACCTTACGCTCCCCGCCGCCGAGTTCACCCATGCACGCCATGTGGAGCTGGGCTGGCGGTACCTGGAGGCGCACGGCCTCGCGGGCGCCTTGGCGGCCTTCCCCGCGGACCTGCGCCGCTTCGCCGCCTCCGTGGGTGCGACCGCCAAGTACCACGAGACCCTCACGCTGGCCTGGCTCCTCATCCTCCAGGACCGGCGGGCAGGCCATGAAGGGGAATCCTGGGAGGCCTTCTCCCATCGGAATCCCGACCTCCTCGCCGAGGGGCGGGCCGTGATCGCGCGCCACTACACCGAGGCCTGCCTCGCCTCCGAGGAGGCCCGGCACCACTTCCGGATGCCGGACCGGCTGCCCGACTGAGCGGAGGGGGGCCGCCCGGTGCGGTCCCCCCCCTTCCCGATCAGAAGCCAGGCCCGCCGTGCCGCGGCCCGTGCCCCATGGGTCCCATGGGCTTCAGCGCCTTGGCCTTCGCCTGCTGCTCGGGCGTGAGGACCGCGAACACCTCCGCGTGGAGCGCCTTCTGCTCGGAGAGGAAAGCGAGGTGCCGTTCGGCGTAGGCCTGATGGAGGGCGGTGAGGTCCCCCTGCCCGGTCCGCACGCAATCCATGAGCGCCCGCTGGGATTCGTGGACGGCGTCCCCCTTGGCCCGGAGCGCGGCCCGGTGGGACTCATGGAGGGTCTTGAGCTGGCCCAGTTGAGCCTCACTGAGGCCCAGTTCCTTGGCGTGATGCAGGAAGGGCATGGGGCCGGGGCCCGGCGGGGGGGCCTGCAGCGTCGGCGTGGCGAGAAGCAGGGCGAGGGTGAGCATGGGTGCCTCCGTGGGGCGGGGCCATCGGGCCGCGCATGGGAAGGGTGCGCCCCAGCCCTCCAGGGGTTGAGCGCGAGGTCCCAGGGGGCCGTCACGGGGGGCCAGCGTTCCGTATGGCCGCCCAGCGGGAAGCGGGCCGTGGGGCGGGGTGCCATAGTTAGGCCATGCACGCCCCAGCCCTGCTCCGAGCCCTGCGCCACCGCCTGCTGCGGCCGGGGCGGACGGGGCTGCTGCTGCTGGGGCTCGGCGGCACCTGGGCCTTGATCCGGGCCTTCCTGGACGCCCCCTTCGGTCGCCTGGGGCCCGGTGAGGCGCTCCTGCCCCTGAGCTTCCTGGCGGGGGGGCTCTACCTGGCGCCCACGGCCTGGCAGTGGACCGCGGATGAGCAGCCCCTGGCTCCCACCCTCCGGGGCCTGGTCCAGAGCCTGCTCTGGAACGGCGTCTGGGTCACGGGCCTGCTGGCCCTCTTCCTCTCGCTGGCCGAACCGGACCCGAGGGGACGGCCCGACCGCGGGCCCCGTCGCATTCCCCATCATGTCGAGGGCGTCCACCACCGCGGCTGGCCCCCCCCGGGGCCCGCGATCTTCCACTTCGCCCTGGGTCTGCTGCTGGCCACGCTCCTGGGACGCACCGTCGCGGAGCGGGAGGCCGCGGAGGCCCGGGAGGCGGACCTGCGCACCCACGCTGATCAAGCCCGCGCCCTGGCGCTGCAGGCCCAGATGCAGCCGCATGCGCTCTTCAACGCGCTCAGCGGGATGGTGGAGCTGGTCCGGGAGGATCCGGTGGCCACGGAGGGCGCCCTGATCGCCCTCTGCGACTACCTCCGGCGGCTCATGAGCCACGCCGGCCGAGAGCGGGCCCCCCTGGGCGATGAGCGGGCCCTCGTGGTGGATTACCTCCGGGTGGAGCAGGTGCGGCTCGGCCCCCGCCTGTCCGTCCAGTGGGACTGGGAGGAGGCCCTCGAGGCGCTGCCGCTCCCCCCCCTCCTGCTCCAGCCCCTGGTGGAAAACGCCATCCTCCACGGCATCGCACCCGCCCGGATGGGGGGAACCCTCCGCATCACGGCCCGGAGGGAAGGAGGCCCGGTCCGGGTCGAAGTGGCCAACACCGGCTGCCCCCTCCGGCCCGGGGCCGCGGAGGGCATGGGCCTGGGTCACCTGCGGACCCGCCTGGCCCTGGCCTGGGGCCAGGAGGCCACCTTCGACCTGGTCCAGGAGGGCGAGCTCACCCTGGCCCGCGTCCTCCTCCCGGAGCACCCATGACCTCCCCGCTCCGCATCGCCTTGGCGGAGGATGAGCCCCTGAACCTCCGCCGGTTGGCCCGCCTCCTCCAGGAGGCCGGCTGCGAGGTGGCCGCCGCGTGCCCGGATGGGGAAGCCCTCCAGGCCTGGCTCGAGGAGGGGGGCGAGGCCGACGCCCTGTTCCTCGACATCCAGATGCCGGGTCTGGATGGCCTCAGCCTCGCCGCCCAGGTGCCCCACCTCCCGGTGGTCTTCGTGACCGCCCATCGGGACCATGCGGCGGAGGCCTTCGACCTGGATGCGGGGGACTTCCTCCTGAAGCCGGTCACCGCCGAGCGCCTCGGCCGGGCCCTGGACCGGATCCGACGGAAGCTGCCCCAGCCTCCCTCCGCCCAGCGCAGGAGCTCCCGGTTCCCCGTGCAGGCGGGAGAGGGCCTGATTTTCATGGATGTCCACAAAATCAGCCACTTCGAAGTCAAAGATGAACTTGTCTGGGCCTTTGCCGGAGAGCGATTCAAGACCCTCTGGCACGCCCTGGGAGAAGTGGAGGCCCACTTCCCGGAGATCCCCTTCCTCCGCATCCAGCGCCACCTCCTCCTCCGCCCGGAGGCCGTGCTGGGCCTTCGACCCGCCTCCAGCGGACGCCTGCTGGCCCGCGTGGCCGGCGGGGCCGAGCTGGAGGTCAGCCGCGGGGCGACCCCGCGCCTCAAGGCGTTGCTGGGCCTCTCGGGCAAGGACGTGGACCGGGGCTAGCGACGCGGCTCACAGTCCCCAGGGCGCCCCTGTGAAAGAATGGGCCTGCCGAAGGAGGCCGCATGGATCGCAATGTCTTATGGGGTGTGGTGGGTGGGGCCGCATACGACTTCCACATCACGTCGACATCGTCT
>CAZVKM010000043.1:5493-17756 GCA_964627685.1 uncultured Solibacteraceae bacterium
CTTTTTGTTTGGGGGGGGGGGGTGGGGCGCCCTCGGGGGCCTGCTGGTGGGGTACTTCATCGGGGCGGCCTCGTCCCCCGCGCCGGCGCCCGCCCCGTCGGCGGCCTCCGCCCCCGCCCCCAGCCTGCCCAACCTCCAGGTCCCCCTGTTCGGGGGCGCCCCGGGGGCTCCGGCCATGGGCCAGCCCGGCGGAGGCCCGGACCACAACCACCCCGTGGACCCGGAACGGATGAACCGCATCCAGTCCCTGCTCCAGGTCGTCGCCAAGGAACCCGCCAACTTCCAGGCCTGGGTGCTCCTCGGCAACGACTACTTCGACACCCACCAGCCGGAAAAGGCGGTGGAAGCCTACGGGAAGGCCCTGAAGCTGGACCCCAAGCAGCCGGACATCCTCACCGACCAGGGGGTGATGTACCGCGAGCTGAAGGACACCACGAAGGCCCTGGCCAACTTCCAGAAGGCCCAGGCGATCAAGCCGAATCATCTTCAGAGCATCTTCAATGAAGGCGTTGTTTATGCAGATGATCTCAAGAAGCCGGCCAAGGCCATCGAGCGCTGGACCAAGGTGCAGACCCTGGCCCCGAACTCCCCTGATGCCGCGCGGGCCAAGGAGGCCATCGAGCGACTCAAGAGCCGCGGCAACTAGCCCGTCCCGACCCCCTGGAAAAGGCCCCGGAGTCCGGGGCCTTTTTCGTGAACCCCGGGATCTTCAACCTGGGGCCCTTCAATTTCAGAACGCTTTTCAAAACAGAGCTAAAAGAAATTTGTTTAACCCCTCAAACCCATCCATCCGGAGATCCGCTGGCTCAGGCCTGGGGCGCGGGATCCACCACGCCGTAGATGTTGTCCCGCTGCCAGGCGTCGAAGCCCGCATCCCGGATCATCCGGATCATCTCGCCCTTGTTGACGCTGTAGCAGGTGCCTGCGGCGCTCACCACGTTCTCCTCGAGCATGAGGGAGCCCATGTCGTCGCAGCCGTAGGCCAGGGCCATCTGCCCCGTCTTCCGGCCCATGGTGACCCAGGAGCTCTGGACGTGCGGGACGTTGTCCATGGCGATGCGGGCCACCGCGATGGTGCGCAGGTACTCCACGTCGGTGGGCTTGGGGAGCTTCCCTTCCCACACGGTGTGACCGCTCTGGAAGGGCCAGGCGGCGAAGGCGGAGTACATGCCCCCGTTGCCCCGGGCGAGGCTGCGATCCTGCTGGTCCCGGATGGCCATGAAGTGCTCGATGCGCTCGGCCAGGGTCTCCGTGATGCCGTACATCATGGTGGCGGTGGTCTTGAGGCCCTCCTCGTGGGCGGCCTCCATCACTTCCAGCCACTTGTCCGGCCCGCCCTTGAGCGGGGCGATCTTCTTGCGGACGCGCTCGACGAGCACCTCGGCCCCGCCTCCGGGGATGGAGCCCAGTCCGGCGTCCCGCAGGTCGGCGATGGTCTTGCGGAGGGTCTGACCGGAGAGCTTCGCCATCATCTGGATCTCCACCGGGGAGAAGCCGTGCACCCAGATGCCCAGGTCGTGCTTCAGGTAGTGCACCAGGTCCAGGTAGTACTCCCAGGGGAGGTCGGGGTTCACACCCCCTTGCAGGAGGAAGCCCGTACCGCCGAGGGCCTTCGTCTCCTCCGCCTTCTGCCTCAGCTGCTCCTTGGTGAGGGTGTAGCCGCGCTTGTCCCCGGGCTTGTGGTAGAAGGCGCAGAAGGTGCAGTAGACGTTGCAGAGGTCGGTGTAGTTGACGTTCCGGTCGATGATGAAGCTCACCTTCCGGGGATCGTTGTGGCGGTTCCGGACCGCGGTCGCCGCCAGGGAAAGCTCCTCGAGGGGGGCCTGCTCCAGCAGGTGCAGGGCCTCCTGGGCGTCCACACGACCGCCCGCGAGCACCTTGTCCACGATGGCCGTGGTCTCCAGGGTGAGGCTCATCCGGGCGACCTAGGCTTCGTAGCCGAGCACCTGGAGGCAGCGGCGGCAGACGCACCCCTGCCCTTCCACGCCGTGGTTGAAGTGGGACAGCGTGTACTTGCTGCGGCACTTCTCGCACACCTGGGTGGGCTCAGTGGTGTCCTTGGGCGCGTAGAGGTGGGTGGGATCGGGCATGGCACGGTCTCCGGAAGTCTTCCAGATTAACGCGAAAGGGGGCCCGGAGGCCCCCTTCACCCCGGTGGGGGCGGGCTATTCGGTTTCGGCGAGGAGCTCGCCGGCCTTGTTGCCGGCCTGCCGGCGGTCGGCCCGCTTGTCCAGGGACTTGTGGGCCTGGGCTTCGAGCTTGTCCACGGCCTGGTTGAGGCTGCCGTACATGTCCTGGCTCTCGGCGCTGGCCACCAGGCTGGAGGAGCGGGTCTTGAGGGTAATCTCGGCGATGTGCCGATGCTGCTTCTCCACGCTGAAGATCACGTGGACATCGATGATGTCGTCCAGGAAGGACGCGAGCTTGTCCAGCCGGGCATGGGCATGCTCCTTGAGGGCTTCGCTGACTTCGACGTGGCGACCGGTGAAGTTGACCTTCATCGCACACTCCTGAAAAGGGTCGGTGGACCCGGGTTGGTGCAGGGAGCCCATCCCTTCCGGGAGGCGATGGACTCAGGGGGGAAGCTGGGCATGGCGCCTTATCGGCGTCGGCGCCGGGAGGCTGGAGGAATCCTCAACTCCTCACGGTATTTGTTGACGGTACGACGAGCTACGTTGATGCCATCCCGCCCCAGGAGGCCACTGATGGCCTCATCGGAGAGGGGCTTGGCTGGATCCTCCGCTTGGATGAGGGCCTTGATCTTGTGCTTCACGACGGTGGCCGAGACATCCTCACCAGAATCTGAGCCCAAACTCGCCGAAAAGAAGTAATTGAGGTCAAAAAGGCCCTGGGGCGTGTGGATGGTCTTGCTCTTCACCACGCGGCTGATGGTGCTCTCGTGGAAGCCCGTGGCCTCCGCAACGTCCCGCAGCACCATGGGACGGAGCCCCTCGATCCCCCGCTCCATGAACTCCTTCTGGAGGTCCACGATCTGGGCGGAGACCCGCAGCACGGTGCGGTTCCGGTCCTCCACGCCCCGGATGAAATCCCGGGCGCTCCGGAACCGGTCCCGGATGAAGTCCTTGTCGGCCTTCGCCTCGGCCGCGTTCAGGAAGGTGCGGTACTCGCCATTGATGCGGAGTCGCGGCAACCCCTCGTCGTTGAGGTAGACCTTCCACCCGCCATCCTCGGCGCGGAGGACCACCACGTCGGGCTTCACCACGCGATCCGATTCCGCATCGAAGGCCCGCCCCGGAGCGGGGTGGAGATGCCTGAGCAGCTCCATGGCCCGGCCCAGCTCCTCCTCGGAGCAGCCCAGGGCCTTCCGGAGCTTGCCGCTGTCCCGCTGCATCAGGAGGTCGCAGTGCCCCTCGATGATCCGCACGGCGAGATCCTCGGGCTCCACGCCGGCGTGGCGCAGCTGCAGGCGCAGGCTCTCCTGGAGGGTGAGGCAGCCGATGCCGCTGGGATCGAACTCCTGGAGGATCTCCATGGCCTCCCGCAGGGCCTCCGGCGCCACGCCGAGGTCCTGGGCCAGGACCGCCACGGTGGTCTCCGCGGGCTGATCCGGATCCAGGCGCAGGAAGCCCTTGGGATCCAGGCGATCGATGAGCCGCTCCACCAGGGCGGCCCGTGGATCGTCGGGATCCAGGGTCTGGTAGAGCTGGCCCAGCAGGTGCTCCTGCAGGGTCTCCGTGGAGCTGATGCGCTCCTCCCAGCTCATCTTCTCGTCGTCGGGCAGGTTGGAGGTCCGCGGCAGGTCCCCATCCCAGGAGTTCTCCGCGCCCATCTCGATCTCCTGGACCTGGGAGACCCCCTCCTCCGTGAACTTCTCCAGCTGATCCGCATCGATCTCCCAGGCGCTCTGGGCCAGGGCGTCGAGGTCCACGGTGGTCACGTGATCGGGGAGTTCCACGCCCTCGGCCACCTGCTCGGGGGTGGGCTCGGAGACCTGGCTGTCATGCCCCTCCTCGAAGGCCTCGAGGCTCGGGGTCTCGTCCCCATCCTCGAGGAGCTCGAGCAGGGGGTTCTCCTCGAGCTCCTTCTCGATGGTCTGCCCCAGCTCCAGCAGGTTCATCTGCCAGAGCTTCAGCTTCAGCTGCATGGCGGGGGTCAGGGCCAGGGTCTGGCTCTGTGCCAGACGCTGGGAGAGGAACGGGCCCTGGGCCATCAGGAGAGGTCCAACTTGAAGCGCTCACCGAGGTACACCCGGCGGATGTCCGGGTCCTCGGCGATCTCGCTGGGCAGTCCGTGTTTGAGGATCATTCCATCGGCCAAGATATAGGCCCGATCGGCGATCTGCAAGGTTTCCCGGACATTGTGATCCGTGATAAGAACCCCGATCCCGCGGGCCTTGAGGTCGGCGATGAGCCCCTGGATCTCACCCACGCTCTTGGGATCGACGCCGGCGAAGGGCTCGTCCAGCAGCATGATCCGGGGCTCGGTCACAAGGGCGCGGGCCAGCTCGCAGCGCCGCCGCTCGCCGCCCGAGAGGCTGCGGCCGTGGGTGTCGCGGACCTTCTGCAGGTGGAACTCCTCCAGGAGCCGCTGGCAGCGGGCCACCTGCTCCTCCCGGGGGATGGGCTGCAGCTCCGCCAGGGCCATGAGGTTCTCCCAGACGGTGAGCCCCCGGAACACCGAGGATTCCTGGGTCAGGTACCCGATCCCCAGGCGCGCCCGGCGGTGCATGGGGGACTGCGTCAGGTCCTGGCCCATCCAGGTGATGCGACCGGCATCGGGGGCCTCCACCCCCACCACCATGTAGAAGGTGGTGGTCTTGCCCGCGCCGTTGGGGCCCAGCAGGCCCACCACCTCGCCGGGGCTCACATGCAGGGAGACGCCCCGCACCACGAGGCGCTCGCCGTACTGCTTCTTCAGCTCCGTGGCCTCCAGGCGCGGCTGCGTGTCCATGACTACCTTCCTATCACGAATCCCCGCCGCTTCCGGCGGAGCCGATGCCCTTCACACGCCCACGCCAGCGGACGGACCGGGTGGCCGGCTCCAGGTCGAGCGCCTCCCCCTGGCCCTCCCCCAGGCGGCCCCGCAGGCTCACGGCGCCCTGGGCCTGCACCGTCTGCACGGTCCGACCGGCGCCCAGGCGCAGGGTGACCCGCTCCGCGAGCAGGCGCCAGCCCGCCCCCTGGAGCTCCACCCCCCCCTCGAGGTGCACCTCCAGGGTGTCGCTCTCCCCGCGTCCGGCCCGAAGCGTGAGGTCCCCATCCGTGCCCGCGAGGGCGCCGCTGAGGCCCTCCGGGAAGTCCAGGCGTTCCCCCTTGCGCTGGATGCGGCTGCCGGAAAGCCGCTCCCGAAGCCGGGTCCAGGTGGCGGGCCGTCCCGTCAGGGTCCACTGGGCATCCTCCCAGAGCAGGCTGTCTCCCCGGAGCCCTCCCCCGTTGATGAAGGCGACGTTCACGGGGCCCTGGAAAGACCAGGCCCGGGGGCTGCCTTGTCCAGGCCCTGCGCTGAAGGTGCCCTCCTCCGCCCGCCCCGTGACCGGGCCCTCGAGCTTCCAGCGCCGGGTGCGGCGATCCAGCTCCATGCGCGGGGCCCCCAGGGAGCGGCGCCCCCAGGTGAGCACCGGCTGCGACTCGGCGCGGGCATGGCCGGGGGGGAGGTCCTGGGGGAGGTCGCTGCCCGCCCCTTCCCGAAGCAGCACCCGGGGCGCCTGGAGCCGGAGGCGCTGACCATCGAGGGGCTGCTCCCAGGACACGGAGCCCTCGAGCCTGAGGCCCGCGGGGGTCCACCGGACGCCGAGGGCCTGCAGCTGTTCCTGCCCCTCGGCCAAGCCCCTCCTGGCCTTGAAGGCCCGCAGCTCCACCTGCTGCACTGGCTGCCCCGGAGCCGGACGCTGGGCCTGCCCGCCTTCGGCCTCCCCGGCCCATCCATCGACCCGTTTGAAGGTGAGCGCCTCGGGCCAGACGAGGGCCGTGGGGGACAGGTCCGCCCGGCGGGCCTCCAGGGTGCCATCCACCAGCTCCGCCCGGACCTCCCTCAGGATCCCGGTGCGGAAGCCCGCCTCCGCCAGGAGGGACCCGGCTTCCATGCGACGGAGGGTGGGTTGCCCCTCTGACACCCAGACGAGGGGTCCCCGCTCCGCCCGGATCTGACCGTCCAGCTCCCGCGTCCACCCCGCCGGCAGGAACCAGGTGCCCTTCCCCGCCCCGAAGTGGCTCTCCCAGTGCAGGGGCGCCAGCGACTCCCAGCGGCCCGCTTCCCAGCGGAGGGCCGGTCCCTGGGCCTCGAGGCGGCCATGCCCGGCGCTGGAGCCGGTGAGGTCCTTGCTCTCCAGGGCCACGGGCCCGAGCAGCAGCCAGCCTTCCCCCTGCTTCAGGGCCTTGGGGGCCTGGAAGCGCCACTGCCCCCGGGACTCGGCGAGCTCCCCATCCACGCCCCCCAGCCGGAGGTTCTTCTCCTCCCCCTGGATGGTCTGGTACCGGAGGGTGAGGCGGTTGTCGCCCTGGAGCTCCGTCAAGGTGCCGAGGCTGCCCCGCATGCCCTCCGTGAAGGCGCCGTCCAGCCCCCGGCTGGAAGCCAGGCTGCGGGGACCCAGGGCCAGCTGGATCCCCGTGAGGGTGAGGGTGGCCCCCACCAGGGTCCAGCCCACGATACGCCACACGGCGTGGCGTGGAGGGGGAAGGACGAAAGGCCTCATGCCAGCCTCCCCTCCACCAGCCAGCTGCGCCCCCATCGCACCTGATCCTGCGGCACGGCGGCGAACCGCAGCGGGGCTTCAGGATCCAGGGAACCCGCCCGCTCCTCCGCGAAGAACCAAGTGAGCGGATCCTGGAGTCCCTGGAGCTTCAGCTTCCAATGCCCCTCGCCGAAGGTCTTCACCGGAGCGGCCAACCGCCCCTCCAGGCCGGCCACCGGAACCGGGAAGCCCTGGCCCCACGGCTCCAGGGCCTCCAGGGCCTTCGCGTCCGGGAACAGCTCGGGTCCCCAGCCGTCCAGGAGGGTGGTGGATTCCACACCGCTCCCGACCTGCCGCTCGGCTCCCTGCTCCAGGGCCCGCTTCACGAAGGGCAGCCGCGCGACCTCAAAGCTCATGCCGGCCGCCAGGCGGTGGCCCCCGCCACTCCGGAGGAAGGGCCGGGCCTGGGCCAGGAGCTCCGTGAGGTCGTGGCCCTCCGGCGCGCGGAGGGAACAGTGCGCGAGGCCCTCGAGGATCGTGCAAACCGCGGTGGGCTTGCCCGAGTCCCGCATCCGTGAGCCCGCAACGATGCCGATGACCCCCTTGTGGGCCTCCGCCTCCACCACCAGGTCGAAGGCCTCGGGCCCCGGCGGCGGAAGCCGGAGGGCGAGCTCACGCTGCACCGCCTTCCGCTCCTCGTTCAGGCGCTCCACCCGCTCCATGAGCCGAGCCGCCTCGCCCTCCTCCCGGCAGAGGAGCAGCCGCACGGCATCTTCGGCACCGCCCATGCGCCCCACGGCGTTCAGCCGGGGCCCCACGCCGAAGGCGATGTCCTGGGCCTTGGGTCGGCCTTCCACCCGGGCGGCCCGCAGCAGCGCGGCCAGACCGGGCCCATTGGCCCCCCCCAACGCCTGCAGGCCCCGGCGGACCAGCAGCGCATTCTCCCCCCGCAGCGGCACCATGTCTGCCACGGTCCCGATGGCCACCAGCTTGAGCAGGCCGTCCAGGAAGGCGGCCTCGGCCCCGGCGGGCACGGGCACCGCGCCGAGCAGCGCCTGCGCCAGCTTGAAGGCCACGCCCACCCCCGAGAGCCAGGGATTGGCGTAGCCCTCGAGGAGGGGATGCACCACCGCGCAGGCCTCCGGGAGCTGGGGTCCCAGCGCGTGGTGGTCGGTGATGATCCAATCCAGACCCAGCTCCCGGCTGGCCGCCACCTCGGCGACGCTCTGCACCCCGCAGTCCACGGAGATCAGCAGGTCGGGCCTCCGGGCCTCGGCCAGCTCGCGGATGCAGTCGAGGTGGAGCCCGTAGCCGTCGTTGAACCGGTTCGGGATGAAGAAGTCCACCTGGGCGCCCAGGCGCTCCAGGACCCGCACGAGGAGGCTCGTGGCGGTCACGCCATCCACGTCATAGTCGCCGTAGATGGTGATGCGCTCACCCGCCTCGAGGGCCTTCCGGATGCGGGCCACGGCGGCATCCACCCCGGGCAGCAGGTGGGGATCGGTGCTCCGGTGCCAGCCGGCATCCAGCCGCCAGGCCAGCTCGGCGGGATCCTCCACCTCGCGCATCCAGGCCAGCCGGGCCGAAGCCTCCGGCAGGTCCCAGGCATGGGCGAGCTTGAGCCAGGGCTTGAGGCCCGCGGGCGTCTCCCGGCGGAGGCGCCAAGGCAGCGGCGGCCTCACCCCACCGATCCCATCTTGGCGAACTTCTGGTACCGATCCTCGACCAGATCCTCGGCGCTGAGCTCGGCCAGCTCCCCGAAGGCCTCCACGACGGCCTCCTTGAGCAGGGCCGCGGCGCGGTCGTGATCCGCATGCGCGCCGCCGAGGGGCTCCTTGATGATGGCGTCGATGACGCCCAGGTCCAGGAGCCTGGGAGCCGTGAGTCGCAGCGCCTCGGCGGCCTTGGGGGCCTGGCTGGCGTCCTTCCAGAGGATGGAGGCGCACCCCTCGGGGCTGATCACGCTGTAGTTGGCGTTCTCGAGCATCATCACGCGGTCGGCGACCCCCAGGGCGAGGGCGCCCCCGGAGCCCCCCTCACCGATGATGACGGCGACGATGGGCACCTCCAGCTTGGCCATCTCCAGGAGGTTCCGGGCGATGGCCTCGGCCTGGCCGCGCTGCTCGGCGCCCACTCCGGGGTAGGCGCCCTGGGTGTCGATGAGGCAGAGCACGGGACGCTGGAACTTCTCGGCCAGCTTCATGAGCCGCAGGGCCTTGCGATACCCCTCGGGCTTCGGGCAGCCGAAGTTGCGCAGGATCTTCTGCTTGGTGTCCCGGCCCTTCTGCTGACCGATCACCATCACCGGGTTGCCGTCGATCCAGCCGAGCCCACCCACGATGGCCGCGTCGTCGCCGAAGCGGCGATCCCCGTGGATCTCCTCGAAGCGATCGCAGATGCGCTCGATGTAGTCGAGGGTGTAGGGGCGCTTGGGGTGCCGGGCCAGCAGCACGCGCTGCCAGTCGGTGAGGTTCTGGCTGAACTCAAGGCGGAGCTTCTCGAGCTTCTTCTCGAGCTTCTCGCGCTCCCGGGCCTGGGCCGGATCCATCTCCATGGCCCGGATCTGGGCTTCGAGCTCCAGGATGGGCTTTTCCAGTTGGGCCAGGTCGACGGGCTGCTCGCTCATGCGTTCCTACTTGCGGTCAGCCCCCAGTGTACCCCAGGCGTGCCCGACCTCTCCGGCTCCCTTGCACCGGGGCGGGAACCGCCTCAGCCTGGGGCGCACCCCGTTTCCGGAGGCCCCCATGGTCCCGTTCATCTTCCTGACGTCCCCCCTCCTGATCCAGGCGGCCGATCCCCTTCCCCTCGTGGAGGCCAAGGACCTGCCCGCCGCGCCGCGGGGACCCATGGCCCCCAAGGTTCCGGACCTCGGGGCCCAGCACGGCGCCCTGGGCCAGGCCCGGGCCGCCGCCCGCCGGGGCCCGTCCATCCCCGCGCGGCAGCTCCCGGCCCACGCCCTCCGCCTGAAGGACACCGTGCCCGACCTCAGCGGGTGGACCGCCTACGCCCTGGACGTGGCGCCCGGGGAGCAGGTGAAGGTCCACCTCGTGGAGGGGCGGAAAGCCTGGTTCCGGGTGCTGGCGGTGAACGCCTGGGGTCGGGAGGAGCCGGGGCTCCTCCAGAACCGCATCCCCACCGGGGAGCCCATGGCCACCTACCTCAATCCCACCCGGGAACGCCGGACCATCTACTTCATCGTGGACGCCACGGACCTCAACATGGTGGGCGAAGCCTTCACCCTAGACGTGACGCGGATCCCCGCCAAGTCCTGACCCAGGCGGCCCTGGGGGCGACGCGGAGGAACCGCCCCACCCTCAGGAGCCCGACTTCAGCGCGAGCCCATCCTCCCGGAGCGACTTCATCAGGCTCCGGTCCTGCTTCCAGGCCTGGAGGCCCTTGTCCCGCTGCTCGAACCCGAAGGACGCGGGGCGCAGGTGGTGCTCCAGGTTCAGCTCCAACAGGGTGCCCTCGCCCTTGGGACGGCTGGTCGCCGCCCAGGTGAAGGTCCGGAAGGGAGATTCCCCCTTGCGTGCGGGCAGCACCGGCTGCACCCGCTCGGGAAGGCTCAGGGAGGCATGGAGGGTCAGGTCCCCGGAGGCCGTGCTGGCGATGGGATAGCGGCGGGGGACGCCACTCTTCTGCACCATCCCGAAGACCGCGGGCATGCCCCAGGCCGGAAGCTCGAACTCGCCGCCATTCCGGCGGAAGCCCTCGGGGTGGCTCACGCGAAGCACCACCTCGAAGGGGGCGGTCAGATCCATGGGAACACCCATCTTCGCCACCTCGAACTGGGCGGTGGCGGGAAGGTCGAAGTACCGCGTCATGAGCAGGTCCCTGAGCCCCTTGATTCCACCCCGGTGGGCGGCGATCCGGAGCCCCCAGTAATCGCCCGATTCCCGGAGGGTCAAGGTGGCCTTGAGGCTGGTCCCCTGGGCTTCGCCCGCGATGTCCACCGACAGGCGATCCGGGAGGATGGCGCTGTCGGGAATGGTGATCCACTGGGCACCCTCGGGCAGACAGACCATCACCCGCCGCCCCTGGTGGCCGGATCCCAGGTAGCCCAGGGGCGTGTAGGGATCCGTGGGATCCGTGAGGAGGAAGCGGCCCTTGGGGGTGTCAACCTCCGCAGCCAGGCCCAGGCTCCGCTCGAGGCGGAGCCCGGAGATCACGTGATTGAAGACCGGGAAGGGGTCGGTCTGGGCGGGGATCTCTCCCTGGACGATGCGGGCGAGCACCGGCACCGGCTGGAATCCGAGTCCTTTGGCTTCCGCGAGGAAGAAGGCCGTGAGGTCCTTGCAGTCCCCGTAGCGCTTCCGACCCACCTCCTGGGCTCCCTCGGGGATCCATCCCCGCTCGGGGGTGAGGTAGACCTGCTTGTAGACGAGGGAGCGCCCCATCCAGCCCCAGAGGGCCTGGAGGGACTCGAGCGGCGCCTTGCCCTGCCAGTCACCCAACCCGCTCGGGGAGAGGGCGCCGAGGTAGTTCCCGTGGGTCCACTTCGCGACCTCGTCCCAGGACCCCCACATCCGCGCCAGGGGCATGACCGGATCCAGGAAGCGGACCTCCACGACGGGAAGCAGGTTCGACAGGTGCGGATGCCCCCCTTCCCCCTTGGGCAGCGCCGGCAGATTGACCACGCGCAGCCCCGTGGTTCCCAGGGGCTCCACCTGGCTGATCCAGGGCTCGAACTGCCGGCGCGCCATCTTCACGTCCACCGACTGCAGGTTGGTGAACCCGCCCTCCTTCTTGGCCACGTCCAGCTCCCACACACGGACGGGGACGGACTCCATGGGGCGGGTGTGGGCCACGGGCCCAAGGGGGCTTTGGATGGACTCCAGGGATTCGAAGGCCACGTAGCTGCCCTTCACCATCCGGTCCAGGACCGCCCCGGTGGTCGTGCCGGCGGAGAACTCCTCATCCCCGGTGTCGTTCTGGGTCACCACATTGTCCGAATCCAGCTTCTCCAGGGCGGAGTCGGGCCGGAGGTTCCAGCCCTTGAGCTTCTTGACCTTGCTCGCCTTCCCTCCCAGGCCATGGAGCACGTAGGTGCCCTGCCACACGCCCCGCTCCGAGAGGATCTTCACCACGCGGTAGTGGCGCTGCCGGATCTCGCCACTCCCGGTGTAGGCGATCTCCGTGCGATCCAGGAGCACCCAGGCGTCCATGTCCTCCGGGTCCTTCTCGCCGGCGGCCTGCCGCACAGCCTTGGCGGCCCAGTCGGGAAGCTTGGTGATGTCCTGCCCCTGGAGCAGGATCGTGGAGCCGAGAAGGCCCAGGAGCAGGTTCCGGACCATGGTCATCCCTCCCGGGTCAGCGTCACCTGCCGGCGGCAGGCTTCCTCGATCCACGCGAGGAACGACTTGAACTCCGGCCACCGATCCGCACCGGAACTGAGGGTGAGGACCTCCACGCGCAGCACCACCTTCACCTGGCGGGTGGCCTCATCGAAGGAGGGCACCCAGAAGACCCGGCCGAACCCGTTCTGCTGGCGGATCTCCTGATGGGCCTTCATGGTGTAGCCCTTCGGAACGGTGAAGGTGGAGGTGGCCAGCTGGGTGGCGAGGTAGGGGATCACGATGGGGGCGGTGCGGGTCTCCTCCACCGGACGTCCTCCGAGCGCGCGGACCGCGGC
>CAZVKM010000044.1:0-17741 GCA_964627685.1 uncultured Solibacteraceae bacterium
GCTCGACTCGGGCCTGCGGGGGCCCCGCGGAGCAGGCTGCCCCGCAGCCAGCTCCCTGGAGTGTGGACATTGCGAGACAAGATATGCCCCGGATTGCCGGGGCCTTCCTCCACTTAGGACCAATAAAGGTGTGGGTCATGGTCAGAAGACGCGACCCTGGTTTTCTGAGTCGAACTCCCTTTAGGGCGGCCATTCATCCTCCTTGGGTTGTTTGGCGGGCCAAACAGGAGCTCTGCTGCCTAGATATAACCTTGGCGGAGCCCATCCATGAATTCGTTCCGATACTCCGACAGCCCCATACGGGGCAGGAGCAGAGCTGGGTTGTGAGGCAGCCTATCTAGGCTGCTTGATAGGTCTCGCGCGAACTCAGGGCCCAGCCCTTTGGGAGCTTGGGCTTCGTGCCATCCGGAGGAAGCAAGCTGCGGTGCCGGAGCAGCTCGTTCCGGAGGATCGTGATGAGGTCATGTTGGCTGGGCCTGCTCGGAGGCCTTCCCTTCCGCCACCGGGGCAATTCAGGAAAATCCTCCGTCCGCCGCCCATCAAAAGCCCGGAGTGACGCCAGATTGAGCATCGAATAGGTGGCCACCTGGGCGCCATGAACCTTATCGTTCGCCTTCTCATTCCAGGCCTGAACCTGCCCAACGCCGATGCCATTTTTCAGATCACGGTGCAGAACTTCGATCTGCCAGCGATCAAGGTATGCCTGCACCAGTTCGCCCGCAGGAGAAGTTAGGTCGGTGGTCAACAGATAGGCTTCCTGGTTGTAGCCTCGCTTGGATCGTCCAGGTACTTGGTACGGGATCGGGAGCACGATGAGCATCCGCATCAGACGTCCCTTGGTGCCTTGTTTCCAATAAACCCCAGGCACGTCTTTGAACCGAATTGACCGAAGTTTGCCTCCATAGTGCAGGTAGGCCTCCTGCTCTGGGATGTCGTCATCAGTGCGGTATTGAAGCGGGGTGGGGATCTGGTCCCCGTAAATCCGCTTGCCGTCCTTCGTTCCCAGGGGGGCATACAACTTCGCATCCTTGCGGAAGCGGCCAATCAAATCCGTATCATGCGGGAGGTGGCGAACGACAGAGCCATTAGTGAAACTCCCGTCGGCAACGATCAGGAGTTTCCGCGTTGAATCACCATCCCCATCCATGGTCTTCCGGATCCCTTTGATCATGTTCACGGCCTTGGTGGTCAGGCTCAACTCCTTCTTCCTCCCTTCGTAGGACGCCCACTCCGCCTCCGTGACTTCCTCTCCCTTTTTCGCCTTTGGCTTCGCGGCCGCAGGCACGGGCTCAAACCCTACGCTCACCGCGAGGGGCCTGTGCCCCACGTAGTTCGGCACGATCAGGGCGGCATGGAGCATCCGGATGCCCCACATAATCGGTTTCTCCAAGAATTTCGGCGCCAACGGATTGTGGCAATACCGGGCCTGGGGGATCTTGGTGCCGGTCTTCGGGAGGCTGGTATCGTCCATAGCGATCACCACACGGGAGCCGGGGGCCTGCTCCTTCACACCCTCCAGCAGGACAGTTTGAAAGAGATCACCGACCTTCCAATCAGACCGGCTGAACACTTTGTAGTCAGCGCTCCACTCCTTCTGACCCTTGCCTCTGAACAAAATCGAGTTGGTCAGGGTGCTGCGGCCCGGGCAAGCCACTAGCCCTACCAAGGCCTGGGTAGCCCGCTCCCAGGTGCGGAGCTGGCTAAAAGCGCCGGTCCACCGGTTAAGCAGACCGTTAAAGTGACCCCAAATCCCTTGGGGTTTGGACGCAACTTGTCCACGCGCCCGACGGGCGCTATCTTGGTTTGTCGTTCTCACGCGACACACTCCTTGCCGCTGTAACGGCATCGAGGGGGCGGGCGGTTCAAGCCCGCCCTTTTGGTTTTTGAATGGCGGGTTGCCCGCAGGTTTGAAAGTGCGAGCAGAGGTGACTGCCTGCTCTTGGGTTAAACTACCTCCAGATGGTTACTTAAGGTTTTCGTCGATCCCAGTTGGATTGAGTCGGGGCCAAGCTTGAGCTACCATTGATCGCTGACCAAATTCGCGGTTGGATGAAGATTGATAAGCAAAAGCTAATCATCCCTTCTAAACTTGCAGCCGGAGTCTCCATGGGTCAAGAGGAAAATCTTCGCTTTCGTCCTTCACTCAGTGCAGGGGAACGTATTCGTACCGCCCGCGCGGAAAGGGATTGGACCCAGGCCGAGCTTGGGAAACGTTCAGGCATTTCGAAAGTTATGATCGCTCAATGGGAGACAGGGACTCGGAAGCCCGGGGTGGATTCCCTGTACACCCTGGCGAAGACGCTTGAAGTCTCTTTTGCGTGGCTTGCAGCTGGGGAAGGGGACCAAACCCATTCGACATCTGAACTCGGTGGCGGGCCAACGCACAATTCGGAATTGAACAAGGCTTGTGCGGAAATGGTGGTGGAGTTCCTTCGGGCCCACAACCTGGCCAACGAGATTCACCTCATGCCCGAGTTGATCGAGGATCTCTACGGCCGAGCTGTACAGGAAGGCTTGGACAAATCAAATCGTTCCCTCGCTGCCTTCAAGCTCGCCATCAAAGACCTGGCAACCATCACGGTTCGCCTGGCATAGCCCGATTCAGGGCGCCCAATCTGTCAGGCCCCACATCCCGACATCGACCTTCTTGAACACGTGAGGTTTAATGGCCATGGCCTGGTGAAGATTGGCGTCGAACTTTTTCGCATTGGTTCCAAGGCCACCCTGCATCAGCGCTTGGGCCATCTGTCGAGTGTTTTGGGGTTTCTTGGTCAACTGGAGGTACTTCAGCGCCGCCTTCCAGACCTGCATCCCCGTGAACATGCCCGGCTTGATTTTGGGCTCTGGAGATTCAACTACCGACTTGGGTGCCTTAGAGATGACGACAATCTCGCCCTTCAGGGGAGCTTGGGGCTGAACTGCGGCTGTCTGTCCCAGAACCTTCCGGATGGTTCGAATGGCGGTATCGATCTCATCACGTTGCTGCTCCAAGTGTTGCAATAGGGCTGTATAGTTCGTTTCTGGGGACATCAGCTAAGCTCCTGCTTGGCGTAGTTTTTTTTGTTTGGTAAAATCGAAAGGGTAGAGGCTACCTGGAGGCGCAAGCCGACTGAAGCCCTACTGGAAGGGTGGAAATTCCTAAGTACCTGTCGGACAACCTCCTTTCTGTTTTTGAGTGCTCCCGGTTCGGTGCCAGCCAGCCTCGGGAGCACTCGCTTTATGTGCTCGGGCAATCCTACCTGACTGTAGGAACGCTTATCAAGTCCGTATTCGAAAGTGCGGTCTTAACTTGCGACCCATCTCGGGCGATGGGTCCTATCTGGTGCGAGTGCCCTTTGGTTTCTTGGCCCACTCCTCTCGAGGACGCGGCTTAGGCCAGCACATCAGCGGAAGGATCGACCGGGATAGGACATTCCTCGGCGCCAATCCAATGCTCATCACCGGCGAATCCGCCATCCTCAATCACCTGATCAAGGTTCAGCTGGAACCCGAAATGCCTCTGACCAGGGCGAGGATCCGCGAAGTAGAAGAACACTGACTCGCCCAGAGGGAAATCTCCGAAAAGTGCGTCGCAGAGCGGGCACCCCTGTGAGAGATATGAACCGCCAACGGTCTTACTAAATCGCTTCTTGACGAGGCCCAGCTGGAAGCGGCCGGGATTCCGCTTCTGGAATTGGAAGAGTTGACTGAGCACTCCTGACCGGAACAATCCCTCGCTCTCCGTTGTCACCATCCAGCTCTCTGCTCGGACGAAGAAGAAGTGAACGCCCCTTTTGCACTTCCAGCAGGAGATGGGAGCGATGAAAACATAGGCTGGGCGGGCTTCCTCGCGCGAGCGTTGGGCCCAGTCAATCAGCGGCTCCTCGTCTTCTTCTCCTGCTACTGGCGACGCGTCGAGTTGGTCGAGCGAGTTGGTCGAGCACCTCTTTGGGAAGCCAGGTACGGAACGTGGTGAGGTCCGCTTCGATATGGGCCCACCCCTTCTTCTCCTCTGAGTCCCAATGAGCGCCCAGGCCTAGGCGGAAGCACAAGGGCTTTCCCTGAACGCCCTCCTTCAGATGGCGGCCTCGGAGTACCTCGCGCATCATCGGGGGGCCTGATTACAAATCAGGAGGGGCTCGGGACGCTTGCGGCCTCCCGCCTCACCTCTTTCCCCTCGAAACCCAGTTCTTTCTTCCATCGTGCCAGCGTGCCGTCCACCGCCGAGCCCGGCTGGAACACGATGCGCGTCTCCCGCTTGTTGAAGTCCATTTGGATCGAGGCCACGCCAGGCGTGGCCGCCAGGGTCTGCGGCAGCGTGCCAACGCAGGGCGGGCAATCGAACTGGGGTGTGGAGAGCACGAGGAGGGTGCCCCCGGCGGGCGCGGGCGGCGCGGTGGCGGTCAAGGTGGTGCTTCGGCCCGGATGCAGGAGGCGCGGCGTGGCGGCGGCCCCGAGGAAGGAGAGGCCCAGAATGACCACCGGCAGCGCCGGGAAGCGCGGCGGCTCCGCGCAGCAGTTGTCTTCCCCGGAGGGACCGCCGTAGCGCTTCAGCGCCCACCAGGCGATCACCCCGGCCAGGAGAAGGGCCAGGGCTCCCAGCGCCCAGGGGCGGATCCAGGCGATCCTGGCGCCCAGGGTGCCCGTCGCCATCCCTAGGCCCGCCAGGGCCAAGGGCAGCCAGCAGCAGGCAGAGGCCGCCACCCCCAGCATTACGGCGGAAAGCACAGTCCGGCGTCCGGCATTGGGGCTCAGGTCCGGCGCTTCCGGGCAGGTCCCGGTCTGGGGCCCCCGGGGCGGGCAGCAATCATGGTCTTGGGTGGTCATGGGACTCTCCTTCTCAGCAATCGCAACCGGGACCGGCCAGGATCCGCAACACCACCAGCAGGGCCACCAGGCCCAGGACCCAAGCCAGCAGCTTGAGCTGGCTCCGGCATTCCTGGCGCCGGGCCTTGCGGATGGGATCGAATGCAGCCGTGGCCATGGCCTCACCTCAGCAGCAGGCGGGTTTCGAGGGGGCGCAGCAGTCCTGTGCGGGCGCAGGAGCGACCGGGTTCGCGGTCAGGGCCTTCACCTCCTTGGTGATGTCCCCGAGGCAGCATCCGCCTCCCGGATTGGTCACCTCGCAACGGCAGGTCCCGGTCTTCACCTCGGCCTTGATGGCGTCGATCACGGTGCTTTTTCGGGTCGTGGCCCACTCGTTACGGATGCTTTCGGCGCTGTGGCCGAAGCAGTAGCACAGGGGGCGCGGCCCGCTCCGCTCCTTCACCCCCACCCGCACCGTGAGGTCGGCCCGGGCGAAGGTCGGGGAGTCGTTGGCGCTGAAATAGACCAGCGCGCATTCGGGGTTGGCGCAGAAGCGGTACACCTCGTCTCGAACCTCGGCGCGAAGGTGGGGCTGAAGCAGGGCGCGAAGCGTGACCGGCTTCACCGGCTTCCCTTCCGTTCCGCAGGCCGGGCACGAGGCCGCCGTCTTGGGCTTGGAGAGGGGCGTGCAGCAGGCATCGGCCTCGGAGTCCTGGGCTTTTCGCAGGGTCTCCAGCACCCAGGCCGCGTCAGGCAGGCCCTGGCGGCGCCCCTGGACCAGGTAGGTCCGGCATCCGAGCGCGGGCTCGAAGGCCTCTGGAAGGGGCGCCACGTCCTCGCCGTTCACCCGCAGGGTGGGGGACCCCGGAAAGTTCAACCGGCAGGCCGCTTCCGGCGTCTCCACCCGGATCTCCCGCACCTCGTCGGCGATGCCCAGGGAGGCCATGCCCGCCTGGAGCAGCTCCCGGGCCGGTTCCAGGTTGGGGCAACCTTCGAAGACCAGCAGTTCGATTCGCATGGTTCACCTCCTTCGCAAGGGACGCACGCCCTTGGGGTCCGGGGCTGCGCAATGGGGGACGCAGAGCTTGAGGAAGGCCGGGCACAGCGGCCCCGGCTCGCCCTCGCAGGCCTGCCGCAAGCTGTGGAGGACATCCTTCATACCCTGAAGTTCCACTAGGCGCTCCGTGAGGGTGTGGAGCTTCCGGTCCAACAGGGTCCTCATCTCATCGCAGGCGTGCTCGTCCCGGATGTCCGTGCGGAGCAGGATCTTGATCTCCTCCAGGATGAAACCGCTGCGCTGGGCCTGCTTGATGAAACGCACCGTCTCCACCGAGGAGGCGTCGTACAGCCGGTAGCCCTTGGCGGTCCGGCCCACCGGCTCCAGGAGGCCCAGGCGCTCGTAGAGGCGGACCGCCTGATCGCTCACCCCGCAGGCCTCGGTGAGGTCGCGCATCTTGAAGGCCCCAGGTGGCATGACCACCTCCCGGTTGGAAGGGTATGGTCTATACCTAGGTATAAACGCAAGGGGTCGGAAAAACTTTCTTTGGGTCCCTTCAAGGACCATGGGCGCTACTTGATCCCTTGTTGCACATTTGTTGGGATACCCGAAATGGCGGCTCATTGCATGTTTGTTGGGTTTACCCCGTGGTGGGTGATTCAGCGGTCCTAACAAGGGCACCTAATGTGTAAGAGAAAAACGTCCACTGGGTGACGGTGGGAGTCGATTCGCGGCTTTAGTGTTGCCCTGGAACTCAAGTGATTTCCGAGGCCTTTGAATAGGAAGCCCGCTTCACGACTCCGTTCCGCCACCAATTACATCAATCCCTCAGTAGCCGCAGCCCATTCAAAATCACCAGAAGAGACGCCCCCATATCCGCAGCGATGGCGGACCAGAGTGATGCGTGCCCCGCAAGGGTGAGGCCGACGAACACGACCTTTACGCCTAGCGCGAAGCCGATGTTCTGGCGGATGACTTGCAATGTGCGTTTCGAATGGTCGATGAGCCAGGGAATTCTGGCGAGGTCGTCCTTCATCAGAGCGATGTCGGCAGTTTCAATGGCGGCATCCGAACCCATGGCGCCCATGGCGATGCCCAAGGAGGCGCGAGCCATGGCGGGAGCGTCGTTCACACCGTCGCCCACCATGGCCACGGAGTGGTATTGGGCCACCAGCGCTTCCACAGCAGACACCTTGTCCTCGGGAAGCAAGGTTGCTTGGAACTCCTTGATGCCCGCCTGTCGGGCCACAGCTTGGGCCGTGCCCAGGTTGTCCCCCGTGAGCATTACGAGGTGAGCAACCCCCGCTTCCCGTAGATCCACTAGAGTTTGAGGTGTCTCCTGGCGAACCGCGTCAGCGAGAGCAATGAATCCCGCTACTTCGTCCCCGGTCCCGATGGCGACGAGGGTGCGACCTTCCGCCTCATGACTGGTCAGAAGCGCGTGAATCTCCGGGGTCTCCAGCCCGCGTTCTTCCAGAAGGCGATGGGAACCCAGCCAGTAGGAACGGCCTTCCACCATTCCGGTCGCCCCTCTGCCTTGGAGAGCCTGGAACCTTTCGGCCGGGGCGAAGGTGATGCCCCGGGAGCGAACGAAGGTCATGATGGCCTGGGCCAACGGATGGCTGCTTTGGGATTCTAGGGCCCCGGCCACCCGCAGGAGTTGGCCCTCGGAGTGGGTTCCGAGGAGGAAGGTTCCTATGACCCTCGGCCGCCCTTCCGTAAGGGTACCGGTTTTGTCGAAGGCGATGGCGCGAAGACGTGCCGGGGCCTCCAAGTACATGCCGCCCTTGATGAGAACGCCGTGGCGGGCTGCGGAGGCCAGGCCCGCCACGATGCTCACCGGAGTGGAGATGACAAGGGCACAGGGGCAGGCGATCACGAGGAGTACGAGGGCCCGGTACACCCATGGTGTCCAGGCCGCCCCGGTGAGGAGCGGCGCCAGGGCCACAAACAGGGCCAAACCCATTACCAAGGGTGTGTAGATCCGGGCAAAACGGTCCACCCATTGCTCGGAAGGGGCCCGCTTGCTTTGGGCCTCCCCGATGAGGCGAATAATGCGGGCGAGTACCGTGTCGCTGGCCACCTTGGTGCTCTCCACCGTGAGGGTTCCATCGCCATTGATGCTGCCGGCGAAAACCTCCTGGCCCGCCTCCTTAGGCACTGGAAGGCTTTCGCCCGTAATGGGCGCCTGGTTCAGGGCGCTCTCTCCCTGGAGCACCCGGCCATCCAAGGGCACGCGTTCCCCAGGTTTCACGACAAAAATCCCTCCCAAGGGCACGGTCTCTGCGGGAACCTCCCGGGCCTCGCCACCCTCCACCAAATGGGCGGTGGGCGGCGTGAGGTCCATGAGGGCTTCCACGGCCCGCCGAGCGCGGCTGATGCTCCAGGCCTCCAGTACAAAGGACACCGCGAAGAGGAAGGAGACCGTGGCGGCCTCGAACCATTCGCCAATAAACACCGCGCCGGTCACGGCCACGATCTCCAATAAGTTCATGTCGGGGCGCAGCCGCCGGGCGGAGAGCCAGGCCTTGGGGGCGATGAACCAACAGGCGGAGATGATGCCGAGGAGGTAGACGGCCTGGGCGGCAACAGGGGTCCCGTGCGCGTGTCCCGCGCCTTCGGATCCCAGGGCTTCCAATAGGCCTCCCGCGTCGTGGACGTGGAGGGCGAAACCCAGGGCCGTCAACACCCCGCTTGCGATCATCAGGGCGAGTTGCAGCTCTTGGCGACCGGATTTCCGGCCCCGCGCCTCGGGGGCGAGATCCACCCACGGCTCGGCCCGCATGCCCGTCCTGGCGACAGTGTCGAGAATGGCCTCGGAGGAGGCCTTCCCCTCCGAGACGATCATCTTGCTATTAACGAGATCGAAGGCGAGATGGCTTTCGCCTCCCACCAGAGATCCGACCTCCCGCTTGAGGACGGCGACTTCCTCGGCGCAGTCCATGCCATGGATCTTGAAGGCCATCTGGAGGGGGCTCATTGGCTACCTCCCGCCGTCATGTCCACTTCCACTTGGAAGGAATGCTTCCAGTCTTGCCGATGGAGAACGAGGTGATAGGTTCTGGTGCGCAGTCGTCCCTTGTCCATGAAGAAGGTCCAGGTCTCGCGGCGATCCAGGCCGTATCTACCGAAATGGGGAGAAAGGCGTCCCCCATAAGCCTGGATCACGTCGAGGCGGAGCGGCGTCCCGTCCTTTTGAATGTGCAGGCGCGCTTCGCCAGCCTTGACCTGGAAGGCCCAGAACTTGGCATTCGGGCGTGGAACCTCCATGGAGAAGACCAGGATCCGTTCCCCCTCGGTCGCGGCCTCCCGCTGGGGCGGCTCGATCGCTTTGGCTGGGCCCCTTTCAGTCAAGGAGCCCAACACAGCGGCCGGATCCACCCAGGGGACCATCCGGGTGGGGTCACTGAGGCCCCTGAACCAGGCTTCTCCTTCTGCGGGGGCCGTGAGTTCCCCGAGTTCCACGGACTGCGAAGCCTTTGGAGCACCTACGAAGGTGACCCCATCGAGGGTCAGGCCCGCGACCAGGGTCCCTGACTGCTGAAATCGGCCTTTGGGTTTTCCGTCCGAGTAGGCGCGGTAATCAACCTTGTAGGCCAAGGGAACGGACCTCACATCCGCCGGGGCGTGCGAGGCCAGGAAGGATTTGAAAGTGGCGAGATCCTGGGAGAACGTAGGACTGCTTAGTGCAGCTGCAAGTATCACGATCAATGAGGCCATGGCTAGGACTCCAGGTTGGTTTCGGGGAAAGGTTTGGGCTGACCGACCCAGGCGTAAAAGCTCGGAAGGGCCAAGAGGGTGAAGAGCGTGCTCGTGACGAGCCCGCCCACCATGACGATGGCGAGGGGCCGTTCCAACTCGCTGCCGCCGATGCCGAAGAGCATGGGCATCAAGCCGAGGATGGCGCTTCCAGCCGTCATGAGCTTGGGACGGACACGGCCCAGGGAGGCCTCCTGAAGGGCCTCGGCGAAGGGCTTCCCTTCATCCATGAGGTGTTTGGCCTGGGTGATGAGCACAAGGCTGTTCTGTACGGCCACGCCGAAGAGTCCGATCATGCCGACGATTGAGCTGATGTTCCAGGTCTCTCCCGCGAGCCACAGCGCGAAAAGCCCGCCCGCGAAGGCATCGGGCAACGTGGCAACGACCACGAGCACTTCCCGCCACCGGCCCAAGGCCATGTAGAGCAGACCTACGACGAGGGCCAGGGCCACGGCGATGGCCACAGTCAGCCGTTTTTGGGTTTCCCGGGCCTCCTCGATCTGGCCGCCGATCTTGACGACGGCTCCCTTCGGGAGGTCCATACCAGCCATCGCCTGCTCTACCCGGTTGGCAGTGCCTCCCAGGTCCCCAGTGGTGCGGATGTTGAGCGCCAAACGCCGCTGGGCCGCCTCTCGCCGGATCATGCTGGGGGTGCTGGCTTCCTCGAAGCGGGTGACCTGCCCGAGGTCGATGATGCGCCCGCCTTCCAGAATGATGGGCAGCCGCTTCAAGGTCTCTGGGCTGATGCGCCCATCGTTGGGGAAGCGGATCATCCGTTCGATGCGCTGGGGGCCATCGAAACGAGGTTCCGTTTCCAGGCCCTGGAGGCCCGCCCTCAGGGTCTGAACCACCAGGCTTCGGGGCACCCCTAGGCGACGGAGGGCATCGTCATCCGGGATGATGCGCCACCTCGGCAGAGGCCCCCCGCTGTCCGGACTCACGGAGGCCACTCCTACGACTTTGGATAACCGTTCCTGGATCTCCGGGAGCTTGGCCTGGAGCGCGGCGAGGTCCGGGTGGAACAGCTTCACTTGGAGATCGGCGGGGGTGCCGCCGATGCCTTCGGCGATGCGCATCTGCATGGGGGTTGTGAGTTCCACGGGATAGGGAAGTTCCTCGATGGCCTCGCCAACCTCATGTTCGACAGCCTTGCTGCTCCGGGATCCGTCCATCACAACCAGGACATCGCTGATGGTGTGAGGCATGGGGTCCTCCGTAAGCTCCGCCCGGCCGGTTCGGCGGTAGACGGAGGCCACTCCGGGGATTCGTGTCAGCTTGTCTTCCATCTGGAGGTTCGCTTCGTCCACGGCGGCGAGGCTGGTCTCGGAAGGCAGCTTGGAGTTGAGCATCAGCGCGCCTTCATCCAGCTTGGGTAGGAAGTTGCTCCCGAGATGGGCGGCAAGCCAAAGGCTAGGAATCGTGAGGCCAAGCGCGAGGACACGCACGATCACGCCATGGCGCATGGCCCACTCCAATCCGGGCTTGTAGAACGCCTTGATGGCCAATACAAAGCGGGGTTCGTCGAGGGAGGCTCCCGGTGGTAGAAACTTCTCCACCAGGGCGGGCACGAGGGTGAAGCTGAGCACGAGGCTGATGGTCATGGCGGATGCCACGGCCAGGGACAGAGGGGCGTAGAGCCGACCCGCCACGCCGCCGATGGCGAGCAACGGGATGAAGACCGCCAGGATCACCAGCACCGCCGTGAGGATCGGCATGCCGACTTCCGCCGCCGCACGTACAAGAGCTACACGTCGGGGTTCGATGTGATCCCGGTGCTCATAGAGCCGATGGGCTAGGTTCTCCACCATGATGACCGCGGCGTCCACAAGGAGCCCCACAGAGATGGCGAGGCCCCCAAGGGTCATGGCATTGAGGCCGAGCCCGGCCGCCCGCAAGGGAATGGCCGCTCCGAAGGTGGCGAGCGGAAGGACCACGATGACGAGCAATGCGCCCCGGACGTTCCCGAGGAGTAGCACCAACACGAGGGCCACGAAGAACCCGCCGAGCATCAGCGCGTTCGTCACACCGCCCAAGGCGTGGGTCACGAGGTTCCCCTGGTCGTACATCAAGGTGAGAGCCATCCCTTCCGGCAGGCTTCCTCTCAGCTCCTCCAGGGCCTTCCGAACTTCCTTCGCGGTGGCGAGCGTCTCCGCCGTGGGTTGTTTGACCACCCGAAGGCTCACATCCTCGTGACCCTGGTGCCTTGCGAGTCCGCGACGGAAACCCGTGCCCTCCCGAATCTCGGCCACGTCGCCAAGCTGGACCTGGCCGCGCTGGGTTTTAAGGGGCAAGTGCCGCACTTCCTCGGGGGAGGCCGCAAGGCTCCCCACGGTCATGAACCAGCCCTTGTCCTGAATCTCCATAACGCCCGCGGCCTGATCCTGAGCACTGCCCTTGAGGGCCACGGCCACCTCCTCTAGGCTCACGCCGTGGAGGCGCATGGATTCAGGGTTGAGGGTCACTTGGAGTTGGCGCTCCTCGCCACCCAGGCGTTCGACTCGCGCCACGCCGGGCACAGCCTGGAGGCGCGGCACGAGCACCTTTTCCGTGTGGTCCCTCAGGCGCATGGGATCCACGGCCGGGCCCTCCAGGACGATCTCTTGGATCTCCTGAAGGCGGCCCGCAGCGCTGGACATGAGGGGTGGCCGGGTACCTTCAGGGAAGGACCCGACGACGCCGGAGAGGCGCTCCGCCACAAGCTGGCGTGCGCGCCACGGGTCCGTGTCCCCCTCGAAGGCGATGACCACTTGGATCACCTCCGCCTGGACGGTCGTCACCACGCGCTTGACGCCGGGGAGGCCGCCCACGGCCTGCTCCACAGGTTGAGCGACGGTCAGCTCCAGTTCCGAGGCCGCCCGCCCGGGGCTTTGAATAAGGAGACTGAGGGAGGGAAGGGTCAGGTCCGGGAAGAGATCCCGCTTGAGCCCGAAAAAGGCGGCAAGACCCGCGACGCCCCAGAGGAGGCCGAGAGCGAATACCCAGCCCTTGCGGGGAAGCAGCCAGTCGAACCAGCGGCGAATGAGGGTGCGGTGTTGCGGAACGTAGACCTTGTAGGGGTCATCCGGCATGGCGGGATCGAGGGGAATGTCTGGTTCGTTCTCATTCGGGAAGTTCGGCTCAGTGGTCATGATCCTCACCCCCGCTCTTGCGCTTGATGACGAGGGACTTCAGGAGGTAGGCGCCGTCGCCCACCACCGTCTCTCCCGGCTTGAGTCCAGAGAGCACCATCACGTCTCCGCCCAACTCTGCACCCCGACGGACGGGTCGGAACTCGGCTTGCTCCCCCTCCTTTACGAACACCCCCCAGGTACCTTCGATCTGCTGTAGGGCACTCTGGGGGAGCACGACAGTCTTAGCCAGAGGTACATGCACCTCCAGCGGCGTACCAGGGAACGGCAACGATCCGCCTTGGAGGCGTAGGCGGTAGCTCAAACGCCGCGTATCCGAGGTCAGGGTCGCGGGCGTGCCCTCCAGGCGGGCCTTCCAATGCTGACCATCCCCCTTGCGCACCTCGGTGAGGGCCCCTGTCCGCCAATGCTCCGGCGCGGGGAGAGGCAGCTCCAGCCGGGCCAGCGTGGCGGAGGCGGCCTGGAAGCTACCGAGCTCCTGGGCAGCCTCCACGCCTTGGCCGAGTTGAACCTTATAGGCAGTGACGACCGAACCGGCCTTGGGGGCTTTCACCGTGAAGGTCGCCCCTGCGCTTTCGGGGGCTACGCCTCTGGCTTCAAGAGCCAACCTTGCCGCCTCCTCATCGGCCTTGGCGGTGGCCGCCTCGCTTCGAGCCAGTTCCAGCTCTCGCCGGGATCCGGCCTGCGCCTCGAATAAGCGCTGTTCTCGGGCCAGTTCGGCTTCAGCGCGTTCACGCTTCGCCCTGGCGGACAGCCAGTCCGCCTTGAGGCGAGCCAGCTCGGGGCTTTGGATTACGAGCAAAGGCGTTCCCGCGCCCACATGACGACCGGGGGGCACGAGGATGCTGGAGACTATGCCCTTCACGGGAGAGGTAAGGATGGCCTGCGCCGATTCGTCGCCGATGGCCTCGGCTGGATACCAGGCGCCTTCAGCCTTGGGTTCCGGAACCTCCATGAAACGAAGGCCGCGGACCTCCTTCAGAGGGATCCGGCTGGACTCCGCTTCCCCGCGCTCGGCCTCATGGGCTTCTCCTTCGGCTTTCGGAGGCGCGTCCTTCTTGTTGCACCCGACTGCGGACGCGAGGGCCACGGCCAGGAGGGCATGCTTGATCGGGAGAGTCATCAGTTCACCCCTTCGGTGAGGGCCTGGAGTTCGGCGATAAGGAGATGGGTGGCGTGAAGGCGGCGGAGGTGGGCGACCTGCGCTTCCAGAAGCTGGCGTCGAATGGGAAGCGCTTCGGAGGGGCGCTCCTTGCCTTCCGCCAAACGGAGCCCCACTGCGCGCAGTGACGACTCAAAATCGAGGGAGGGCATGGGCGCCGGGAGGGATTGGAGCCGCTGCAAGGCGGACTGGAACCGGGCGCCCAGTTCCAACAGCGCTATCTCCAGTTCACGTTTGATGACCTGGAAGTTGGCTTCTGTTTCCTGTCGGAGAGCCCTCCCCTCACCTGGTCGCGTGAAGCGATAGGCCAGCCCTAACTTGGCGATGCTGACGCCGGGCTCTTCCTTGGAGTAGTTGGCGCGAAGGCTCCATCGGCTGGTGGCCAGAGCCTCCTGATGGCGAAGCGTCTGCTGTTCCAGATCCAGGCGGGCCTGGAGCGCCTGCCGAATAGCCCCCCTCTCGAACCGGGGGGTGAGGTCAGTCCCTTCGATGGGGGTCGGGTCTCCAGGCTGTTCCAGGGGCACGGGCTGGATAGGAACTTCGGCCAGGGACTGGAGGCCCGCCCAGGCCAGCACGCGCTGCTTGCGGGCCTCCTCCAATTCAAGCTGGGTCTTGAGGACTTCGCCGTCCACGAGGCTCACTTGGAAGGCTGGGTCGGCGCCAACATCCAAACGAGCTTGGGCGGCCTTCCTCCAGGACTGAACGGTCACGAGATCCGCCTCGCGGAGGGATAACAGTTGCTCGGCCAGCCAGGCATCTAGGTAGGCCTGGCGGAGACGGAACTTCGCCTCGATGCCCGCGCCCTTCTGGAGGGCTGGGTCCGCCTTGCCAAGGGCCGCCTCCAGCCGTTTCCGCGTCCCACCCGCCAGAAAGAGGGGCAGGTCGAGATCCACAGCCTGATCCGTGGTAGCGGACCCGCCTGGGTTGGTGCGGGGTCCTGCGGTTACCCCAAAGGAAGGGCCATCGCGAAGGAATCCCTTGGAGGACGCGAGGGCACGCTGCCGCTCGGCCAATAGCGCCTTGGTGCGGTACTGGTCTGGGCTCGTCCGGGCCCGGCCTTGGATGTCGCTAAACGAGAGAGGGGGCGCCTGGGCCATCAACGCCCAGGGCAATGCCCCCAGAAGGAGGAGTCTCATACATGCCTCGATGAATGAACGAAGGACGGCACGGCAGGGCGAAGCCCGCCGCGATTCAACGCAGTCCTAGATCAAGCCCGAGGCGGATCCTTCTCCGGTTCAAACTCAAGGCAGACAAGGTGCTCTACCTTTTCAGCCTCGAAGCTCGGACCAGGCAGGGGATCGTGAGGTGGCGGAATAGGCGGCTCCGGGATGGGTGCCGTCGCGCAGCCGTCATTGCATAGAATGTGGCAGACTTGCCCGCAGTCCGAAGGGCCTTCAGCGCAGCGATCCTGGATCGAGGCTCCCAAATAGAAAGCCGCGAGGACCAGGAAGAGCGCCGCGACCCAGCGCCTCATCCGGCGCTCACATGGGCGTGAGCTTGGGTTTCTTCATGGAGGCACAGGCCGTGGTACATAAGTTTGGCGATGCAGGGGTCCACGATGCGGTAGTGAACGTGGTTCCCATGGCGCCGCGTATCCAGGATCCCCATGTCCACCAATCGCCGCAGCTGGTTGGAGACGGCCTGAGGCTTCATGCCCACGGCATCTGCAAGATCCGTCATGCAGGGATCGCCCTTTAAGATCAGGGCGTGAAGCAATCGGAGACGCGTATCCGAGCCTAGGACGTCGAAGATGCGCGACAACTCTGTCGCCTTAGTAGCGCTAAGCAGCGGGCGCTCAGAGAGGGGCGCCTTCGGGGAGCAAGCGATCGGCTTTGGTGGGGGCATGGCGGTCATATGGATACATGAAGGAGTGTAATGAATTCTCTCCCTCCGTCAAGACAGCTTCATTGTGACTTCAATCAAAGGAGAGGAGTCGGAGACGGGGTGCTTTCGGTCGCCAAAATTTTGGGTTGTTGATCAATTGATAGGGCATCATTATTGAATAACAAAGTATCCAGAATGAGACCAAAACTACACTCAAATTGCTCCCAGCCACCCGCCGCCTTTAGGGCGGCGTTCGGGTCCGAACGCCAATGCCGGCGGTTCCTCTTCGGGAAGAAATGGCCAAACGGATTCGAATGCCCGAGATGCCATCACCGTACCGCCCTGGAACGGCAAGGCGGGCGCAAGTGGGTCTGCGCACGGAAGGGGTGCCCCCACTGGGAGTCCCCAACAGTGGGCACCATCGCCGAATCCATAAAGAAGCCCCTCAGGCTTTGGTTCTGGGGCCTCTGGTTGTACACCCATGCTCGTGGCGGGATGACAGCCTCCAGGCTCCAGGAGGAGCTTGGGCTTGGAAGCTATCAAACCGCATGGACCTGGTGCCACAAGTTCAGGGCCGCGATCCAGAACCATCCTCAATGGGCCTCAGCATTTCAAGCCCTTGATGCCACGCTTTTGGTGGAGGAAGAAGCGTCAAGGCCTTCCGAAATCCATGGTTGGCGTGGCGAACAAAAAGAAAGCCTCGCCAAACTCTGCACGTCTCTTCGCCGATCCCCCCAAATCTCCGAATTCCATACCTGGTTAATCAGCCTCAATGCGGGTCGAAGCAGCGCCAAGCACGGTCGCGCCTATTGGGCGGAACGCCAGCTATGGGTGAGGTGCCCATCCCCGGGGAGGCGCTGGGCGGCCTTCAACAACCTCCTCTCAAGCCCTCCGGTCCCGTATTGGCGGCTGGTGGGGCGGGCGGCCCCGCAGATTGCCTTGAAGACCAAAGTTGCAGATATGGCACCCCCACCAGACCAGAAAAGTAGAGGTGCCAGTTGATTTTCGTGTTATTTTCGCCATTCTTCAAGCGCAACTTCCCGCGCCTCTTGACCCCTGGCAGGGATGTTGCCCCTCCTATCCCTAAGAGGGGCAGTCCCTTGACGCTTCCTTGAAAGGACGCCGGATCATGTTGACGACCTCGCGCCCGGTTCCCCCCCGCCAAGCCACGCCTCACGCCGATCGGCGGCTGGCCAAGCATTCCTTCGGCTGGGAAGCGGGCCTCGTGGATGTTCTCTGTGCTCACGCAGCCAGATTCGGCCTTAGAGCGGGCCACCACGAGGTGAGGACCGAGTGGGCGGTCAGCAATCGCATCGCCGATGTGGCTGTGTCCACCTTCGACTCTCGGCCACACCTGAGTCCGCGCCTCAGGGGCTTGGGTCGTCTCACAATGATTGAGCTTTCGGTGCTTGCAGGCATGGTAGAACGGCCCTGCGACGGAAATTTTCTAGCAGCCCGCCTTTACCTTCGTGCAGAGATCGTGGATCGTGCCCTCACTCGACTTGAGCAACTCAGCCTTATTGAGGCGATGCCTGATGGGCCCTGGGGAACTTTCCGCCTCACGGACTGGAAGGACGCATTGCCCACGTCGCTGCACCTCATCGAGGCGAAGCTCGACGATTGGGAGCAGGCGGTTGGTCAAGCCGCCAACTATCGCCGGTTCGCGGATGCCGCTTCCGTCGCTCTACCCCTTTCCTTCGCCGGGCGAGCAGATGTGTACGCCGCCTGCGAAGCCAAAGGAGTAGGCCTCATCCTTCTGCAAGCAAATGGTGAAGGCTTCCAGGCGGTCGAGCCAGCAGCTCCGGAACCCAAGTGGCAAACCATCAGGCAACAAAGCTACGTGGGTATCCTCCGAGATTTCGTGTTAAAAAACGGCTATGCCACCAGCCTTCACACCAGTACTGAGCATTGATGAAGTTCGGACGGGCTTTCCAGAACTTCATATCAATGGCTACCTCGGCCAAGGAGGCCAGGGTGCCGTTTTTGGATGCAGAGACATCGATGGGACCGAGGCAGTCCTGAAGGTGTACGGCCCAGCCACCGAAACCCTGCGCGTGGATTGGGAAATCGAAAAGCTTTCAGCCCT
>CAZVKM010000045.1:0-17740 GCA_964627685.1 uncultured Solibacteraceae bacterium
GCGATCTTGCGCACGGTGAAGGAAGCGCGCATGCCGCCGCCCTTGATGCCGATGACGGTGCCCTGGAAGATCTGGACGCGCTCCTTCTCGCCCTCACGCACCTTCACGTGGACCTTCACGGTGTCGCCGGAGGCGATCTTGGGGAGGTCGGTGCGGAGGAGGCTCTGCTCCAGCTTGTCGATGATGTTGGTCATGGGATCTCCTGTGGGCCAGCGGTCCCGTACCCCGATGGGTGGACATGGCTCGATGCCCCCGCAGGGGTGAACCGATGAGTCTACCGGAATGGGCCCGGAATTCAACGCGTTTTGAGCCCCTTCCACCCTTTGGGCTTGGGCTGGCCCCAAGCCTCCGGGTGGAGCACCTGCCAGGCGCACCATTGGTCGGATCTCGACAGATCGGGCAGGCGCTCCCTCTGGAAGGCTTCCCACAGGTCGGGGCGGCGGTCCCGGGTCCGGGCCATGGCCTCCCGCAGGCGCCACAGGCGGATGGCCTCGTGGTTCCCCCCCAGCAGGACCTCCGGCACCCCCAGGCCCTCGAAGACCTCCGGCCGGGTGAAGTGGGGGTGGTCCAGGAGCCCCGTGGCGAAGCTGTCCGCCTCGGCGCTGCCCGCGTTGCCCAGGACCCCCGGCAGCCACCGGAGGACGGCGTCGATGAGGATGAGGGCCGGCAGTTCCCCGCCGCTGAGCACCGCCTCGCCCACACGGTATTCCCGGTCGATGCAGCCTGCCACCGCCCGCTGGTCCACGCCCTCAAAGCGGCTGCAGACGAGGATGAGCTGGTCGAAGGTCGCCAGATCGACCACCGCCGCATGGTCCAGCGGCGGGGCCGCGGGGCTGAAGTGCACCACGAGGCTGCGCCCCTCCCGGGGCACGGCCGTGAGGGTGGCCTGCAGCACCTCGGGCCGCAGCACCATGCCGGGGCCTCCCCCATAGGGAGGGGCATCCACATGGCCGTGGGCATTGCCCGAGAAGGGCCGGTAGCTGTGCAGGTGCAGGCCATGACCCAGCTCCCGGAAGGCGCGCCCCGTGACCCCCAACTGGGCCACCTGGAAGTACTCCGGAAGGAGGGTGAGGACGTCGAAGCGCATCAGGCCAACCGGCGCCAGAGCCAGAGGGCGCCCCTCCGGAGCTCCGTGAGGATGAGCTTGGCGGAGAGGGCGAAGTAGATCGTGACCGCCAGGGAGCCCATGGCCCCCAACCAGCCCAGGAGGGGACGCTCCTCCAGCAGCGCGACCCCCTGGACCATCAGCACCCCCGCCGGGGCGATGTTGCCGAAGGGGAGGGGCACGGGCAAGGCCAGGAGGAAGCCGGTCCACATCAGCAGCAGGCCCATCCAGCGGCGGGCGAGCGGGCGCTGCTCGAAGCGCTCCCAGCGGACCTTGCTGAAGAGGTGCTCCAGGCGGGCCAGGGCGTCCTGGAGGCGGCCCTTGTGCAGCTCCAGGGCCTGGAGCCGCTCGGGCACCCACGGGTGCGGCTGGCCCTTGGCCATCTGCCAGCCCATCCGCATGATCACGCCGCCGCCGACGGGCGCCCCGACCACGTTGAGGCCCGGGATCAGGGAGGGCATGGCGAAGAGGAGCACCATGAAGCCGTAGGTCTGCTCCCCGGCCCGATCCATGAACTCACCCAGGGTGAGCGTGCCTTCGGCATCCAGGAGGCTCCGGAGGGTCTCGAAGAATGGGCGGGGCATGGGAAGAGGATGACATGGCCTAAACTCGGCCTCATGACCCCTCCTTCCCTGGCCACCCGATTCGAAGCCCTGAAGCGGAAGGCGGTCGCCCTCGCCCAGGAGGGCCCCGCTGCCCGCAGGGCCCGCCTGGCCCGCTTCGTGGCCGCCTACGAAACGCACCGGGGCGCCCTCACCGAAGCCCTGAGCGAGGATCTGGGCCGCCACCCCCTCGAGTCGGAGCTCGTGGAGCTGCACCCCACGGGCGCGGAGCTCCGGCATGCCCTGCGCCATGTGACCCGCTGGATGAAGCCCCGCCGGGTGGGCACCCCCCTGACCCTGATGGGGACGCGAAGCCGCATCCAGCCCGAGCCCAAGGGGGTGGTGCTGATCCTCGCACCCTGGAACTACCCCGTGTTCCTCCTGCTCCCCCCCTTGGCCGCCGCCCTCAGCGCCGGGAACGCGGTGATGCTGAAGCCCTCGGAGAAGGCACCGGCCACGGAGCGGGCCCTCCTGGCGCTGCTCCAGGAGGCCTTCCCGGACGGGGAGGTGGAGGTGGCCCGCGGGGGTCCCGAGGTGGCGGAAGCCCTGCTCGACCTGCCCTGGAACCACATCTTCTTCACCGGCAGCACCCGGATCGGCCGGAAGGTCGCGATGGCCGCGGCCAAGCACCTGAGCTCCGTGACCCTGGAGCTGGGCGGCAAGAGCCCGGCCCTGGTCACGGCCACGGCGGACCTGGACCAGGCTGCGGCCCGCATCGCCTGGGGGAAGGCGGTCAATGCCGGTCAGACCTGCGTGGCTCCCGACTACGTCCTGGTGCAGGCCGAGGTGCTCCCCGCCTTCCTCAGCCGGCTCACCGCCCAGGTCGGGGCCCAGGGCGGGCCGGGGGCCTGCCTCCTGGATGAGGCCGGATACGCCCGTCAGGTGGGGCTCCTCGAGAGCGCCCTCGCCGCCGGGGCCCGCCTGGTGGGCGGCGGCCGCCGGGACCCGGTCACCCGGCGCTTCGAGACGGCCGTGCTCACGGACGTGCCCCTGGACCATCCCGTGATGCGGGAGGAGCTCTTCGGTCCCCTCCTGCCGGTGCTCCCCTACCGCACGGACGCCGAGGCCCTCGAGGTGATCGGGACTCTGGACGAACCCCTGGCCATGTATGTGTTCGCGGGGCGCGCCGCCGAGGAGGCCGCCTGGATCCAGCGCACCCGGGCCGGGGGGACGGCCCTGGGGCAGACGGTGGTCCACCTGGCCAACCCGAACCTCCCCTTCGGCGGCCGCGGCCCCTCCGGCCTCGGCGCCTACCACGGGGAACACGGGTTCTGGGCGTTCACCCATGCCCGCGCGATCCTGCGCCAGGGCCTCCTGGAGCCGCTGCGGCTCTTCCGGCCCCCCTACACGGGCCCGCTCAAGCCGCTGCTCTTCCGCGCCCTCCGCTGGCTGGAGTAGCTCAGGGGTGGATGGGCGGGATCCGGGCCAGGCGCTCCGACAGGCCCCGGCGGAAGTCCACCCGGGTGCCCGGGGTCTCCTCCGGCCCCTCCAGGTACATCCCCAGGAAGAGCGCCGCCATGTTCGGGTCGGACCAGACCTTCCAGGGCTCCTCCAGGTAGCGGCTGCGCATGCGGCCACCCCCCACCGCCTCGTGTTCCCAATGCTGCCCCGGGTTCACACTGCGCTCGGAGTGGGCGAGGAACCGCTCGAGGGAGGGCTTCAGGGCCGGAGGCAGGGGCCGCCAGACCTCCCGCGCGACCCGCTCATTGAAGGCCCGCCGCTGGGAGCCGCTCACATCCACCTCCCAGCCCTGTCGGATTCGGAACCGGATGCGGCCATCCTTCATGCCCTTCAGCACCTTCACCAGGGCTTCCTCTCCGGGAGCCCCCGGCCGGGCCAGCACCCTCCGGACGGCGTCCATGTCCACTTCAAGGGTGGCGCGGCTGAAGGCGTTCCCCTTCATCTCGAATCCGGAGCGGGCCACCTCCGTGTACACGGGGGCCTGGGCCCGAAGGCCGAGGGCGACCACCCCGGTGGTCAGGAATCGAAGCCAGCGGCCCATGTGCCTGCTCCATCGGCCGGACAGGGCCCGCCCTTCAATTCCGGGGGCGCCGGACCCCTTCCCGCACCAGCTGGCCGCAGGCACCGGCCACATCCTGCCCCCGGGATCGGCGGACACTGACGGTCAGCCCCGCCCGCGCCAGCAGATCACACAGGGCCTGGATCCGCCCTTCCTCCGGAGCCTCGTAGCCGCTCCCCTCGTGGGGGTTGAAGGGGATGAGGTTCACCTTGGAAGGGAAGCGCCGGGCGTAGTCCGCCAGGCGGCGGCCATCCTCCAGGCTGTCGGTCACCCCCTTCAGGAGCACGTACTCCAGGGTGATGCGCTCGCCCCGCTGGAGGGGGAAGGCGGCCAGGGCCTGGGCCAGGGCCTCCAGATCCCAGGCCCGGTTCACGGGCATGATCTTCGATCGGTACTCATCGGTGGTGGCGTTCAGGCTCACGGCCAGACGGGGTCGCCGGGCATGGGTCCCCAACCGCTCGATGCCGCTCACGAGGCCCGATGTGGACACGGTGATGCGGCGCGGGCTCAGGTCCAGCCCCTTCGGATCCGTCATCAGGTCGAAGGCCGCCATCAGGTGGTCCAGGTTGTGGAGGGGCTCCCCCATCCCCATGAACACCAGGTTCAGGGGATCCCGCTCCCCATCGGGGCCCATGGGCCAGCCGTGGTGGTCCACCATGGCCATCACCTGCCCCACGATCTCCGCGGACGTGAGGTTCCGCAGGATCCCCATCTGTCCGGTGGCGCAGAAGGTGCACCCCATGGCGCAGCCCACCTGGCTGGAGAGGCAGAGGGTGGTGCGGGTGCGGTAGGGCATGTGGACCCCCTCCACGACCTTCCCATCCTCCAGCTCGAAGCCATGTTTGGTGCTCCCATCGGAGCTGGGGAGGCTCTGGACGAGGCGCGGCACCTCCAGCCGGACCTCCCTTCCCAGGCGCTCCCGCAGGGGCTTGGGCAGGTTGGTGAAGGCCTCCCAGGAACGCCAGGCCCGGGCGTAGATGCCCTCGAAGAGCTGGTCCGCCCGGAAGGCCGGCTCACCGAGATCCTTGACCAGGGCCCGCAGGGCCGCGCGATCGAGCCCCGCCGCGTTGGGGGCGCCGGAGAGGTTCCGCTCGGGGGCGGGAAGGTCCCAGAGGGCGGCCACGCTCAGTCCAGGGCGATGCGGAAGGACTTCATCATGCGGCGGTCCTCCTCCGACCACCCCTCCGCCGGCTCGGGGTCGGCCTCCTGCCCCAGCGGGGCGGCCTCGAGGGAGAGGGCCAGGCCGAAGCCCAGGGCCTGGATCCGCTGCGCCAGGAGCCGGCACTCGGGATCCTCCGTGAGGGCCCGCACGAGGGCTTCGCCCAGCTCACCCACCAGCTCCGGCAACTCCTCGCGTCCGTCCATGACGGGCCTCCCGGGACCAGTGTACGGGCCTCGCTGGGGAATCAGGCCAACCCGAACCAGGCCTTCACCTGCGCCCGCCAGTCCTCCCGGCGCCGCTCCGCGGCCACCGCCCCGTCGTCCCGCACCTCCCGGCGGCGCTCCATGAGGGCCATCAGCCGCTCCAGCACCTCGGGTTCCCGGCGCAGGCTCGCCTCGAATCCCGCCTTGGGGATCTCCACCAGGAGGGCCTCCGTGGCCGCCACGATGGTGGCGCTCCGGGGCGCCCCCGTCAGGAGGCTGTGCTCCCCCGCCCAATCCCCCGCATGCAGTTCCGCGAGGACCCGCCAGTAGAGGCCGTGGTAGGGGGTCTCCCGCTCCTCCGCCTTCACCACCTGGAGGGTGCCGGAGAGCACGGCGAAGAGGCTCTCCCCGGGGTCCCCCTCGCGGATCACCCCCTCCCCCGGGGCCACGTGGCGGACCTGGATATGGGGCTGGAGGTCCTCCGCCCAGTGGGCCGGGAGGTGCAGCAGCCGGACCACCTCCCCCATCAGCCGGGGCTCCGGCGCCACGGGGCGGGGATGGGAGGTCGTGGGGCCATGGGGCCCCAGGAGGCTGAAGCCCTCCCGGGGCAGCACCGAGGCCAGCAGGCGGTTGGCCTGGTAGGTGGCGGCACGCCCATGGCGGAACCCCAGCGTCCAGAACCGGGCCTCCAGCACGGCGCCACCCAGGTCCAGGCTGTGCACCACCACCTCGGGCCGGTGCGCCGGCAGGTGGGGAAGGCCCGCCAGGGCCGGTCCCAGCTTGGCGAGGGCCTCGTGGAGCTTGGGGTGGGGTTCCACCACCACCTTCGTCGTGCGGCGATGGAGGCCCGAGGGGACGTAGAGGTTGGTCACCACCGACTGGGCGATGACCTGATTGGGGAAGAGGTCCGTGTCCCCGTTCTCGGTGCGGAGCTGCACCGTGCGCCAGGTCATGGCCATGACCTCGCCCACGTAGGACTCCCGGCCCCCGCCCGGACGCAGGCTCCCGGAGACTTCGATCCAGTCCCCCTCCTGGAAGGCCGGGTCCAGGTGGAGGCTGATGCCCGCGAAGAGGTTCCCCAGGGTCTGCTGGAGGCTGAGACCCACGATGGCCGCCGCCAGGGCGCCCGTCCCGAGCAGCTGGCCCAGCGAAATGCCGATCACCTCCCGGAGGATGCCACCCAGGGCGAAGATCCAGAGGAACACCACGATCAGATCCCGGGCGAACCCCGGGGTGGCGTTCTGCCGTCGCCTCAGCAGGGGATCCAGGAGCAGGAAGGTCACCAGCCGGACCCCCGCGTAGGCCACGGCCGCCCAGAACAGGAGGTCGGTCACGCGCATGAGCGCCGGGTGCTGGCTGATCCGGGGCAGCCAGAGGGCCCCAAGGGCCACCAGCAGGGCCAGGAGCACCCAGGCCAGGAGCCGACGGGTGGGGGTCACGCGCTCGCGAAGGTCCCGGAACATGGGCTGAGTGTAGGCGGGATCCGGCCCAGGTGGGCGGCCCCGCGCCGGGGCCGATCTTCAGCCTCGCGCAGGAGGGGGCCGATGGATGGGGCATGGCGCCTTCCCGCCCGCCCCAGGCCACGCCCTCCGCTCCCCGCGAGGCGCAGGGGCGCCTGTCCGACCAGCTCATGGAACTCCGGGCCACCAACCGGCGCCTCAACGCCCAGGTGGCGGTCTCCCGGATCCTGGTGGAGCAGGATCGGGTGGAGGCCGCGCTCCCCCTGATCATGGAGACCCTGTGCGCGGTCTTCGACTGGGAGCTCGGCCTCTACTGGTTCCGGGGCCCCGATCACATGCAGTGCGGCTACGCCTTCCCCGAGGACGCCCCCGGGGCCGAGCTCATGACCCCGGCAACTCCCAACGGCCTGGTGAGCCAGGTGGCCGAGGAGGGGCAGGTGCAATGGGGCTCGGCGCCGGAGGCCCTCGGCGACCTCCCCCCGGCCTTCCGCTGGCCCGAAGGCAACGCCTACGCGATCCCGGTGCAGGGGGAGCGCCTCCACGGCGTCCTGGTCTTCACCGGGCCGGCGCCCCTGGAGCCGGATCCCGCCCTCCTCGAGGTGCTCACCTCCATCGGGGGCACCTTCGGCCGCTTCGTGGACCGGCGCATCCTCATCGCCGGGATCTCCCGGGCCCGCGATTCGGCCTTGGCCGCCAGCTTGGCCAAGAGCCAGTTCCTGGCGAACGTGAGCCATGAGCTCCGCACGCCCCTCAATGCCGTGCTGGGCTTCTCCGACCTGCTGCTCACCGAGCCGCTGACCGCGGCCCAGCACCAGCGCGCCTCTGAGATCAAGGGCGCCGGCCGCCGGCTGCTCCGGATGGTGAACACCCTCCTGGAATACGCGCAGTTCCAGTCCCGCCGGGCCCGTCACGAGCAGCGGACCTTCTCCCTGCCCGCCTTCCTGGACAGCCTGGCGGACCTCATCCGACCCGAGTTCGAGGGCCGCGAGATCCGCCTGGACACCGAACTCGACCCCGGCCTCCCACGCTGGGTCCAGGGCGACGAGGATCGCATCCGGCAGGCCCTGCTCCCCCTGCTCGACAATGCCGTCCGGTTCACGGCCCAGGGGCGGGTCGTGCTCCGGGCCCGCCTGGTGGCCCGGGGGGATGAGGGCTTCAAGCTCGCCCTGGAGGTGGAGGACACCGGCCCGGGGATCCCCCCGTCGGAGCTGGACCGCGTCCACCTCCCCTTCGTCCAGGCCGACGAATCCGACACCCGCCGCCATGGGGGGCTCGGCCTCGGGCTCGCCCTCACCAAGGAGGTGGTGGGATTCCTCGACGGGCAGCTCGAGCTGTGGAGCGAAGTGGGCACCGGGACCCGGGCCACGGTCCTGCTGGAGCTCCAGGAGCGCCCCGCCCCCACCCCCGCGGGCACGGCCCGCGCGGGGCTCTCCGGCCGGGTGCTCGTCGTGGAGGACAACGCCATCAACCAGCTGGTCGCCACCAGCCTGCTCGCGGCCCTGGGGCTCAGCTCCGAGGTGGCCGCAAATGGCGAGATCGCCCTGGCCAAGCTCGCAGAGGGAGGGTTCGACCTCATCCTCATGGACTGCCAGATGCCGGTGATGGATGGCTGGGAGGCCACCCGCCGCTTCCGCGCCTCGGAAGCCGATGGGCATGTCCCCATCGTGGCGCTCACCGCCTCCAGCACGGAGGACGACATGGGTCGCTGCAAGACGAGCGGCATGGACGACTTCCTCGCCAAGCCCATCGACCTGGCCGTGCTCTCCCACACCCTCCGGAAGCACCTGGGCTCCGGCTGAGCTCAGCCCCAGGCCTCACGGAACGCCTCGACCGCTGCCCGCGCCTCCCCCTGCCAGAAGGGCCGGATGGCGGCCAAGCCCTGGAGCCGTGGATGCCGGACGGCCCGCACGTGCGTCGGCGTGAGGCCCCCCAGGGCCAGCAGCCGGGGCCCCCCTTCCGGCAGCGCCTCCAGGAAGGTGTGGAGCTTGCCCACCCCCCAGGCCTCCCCTTTGCCCGGCGTCGGGCAGATGGGGGAGATCAGCAACTGCGCCGCCCGGGAGCGGGCTTCCCACTGGCCGGGATCATGGAGGGGCCGGCTCACGCCGCGGCCCCCGCCCTCCATCCCCTCCGGCAGGTGGAGCCCACAGCCCGGCAGCTGATGGCTCCGAATCCACAGCGCGACCTCGGGGTGCTCCCCACGGCACCAGGTGGCCGCGGCTTCCAGGTGGGCCCTCCCGAGGTCGGGCTCCCGGATCAACAGGGCATCGATCCCACTGGCGAGCACGGGCTCCCAGCGCCTGGGATCGAAGCCCAGCCCCGGAGTGATCGCCAGCAGGTGGCAGGTCATGTCCGGTCGCTCCGCCGCTCCCACAGGAGCGTGTCGCGCCACACCCCGTCCAGGCGGCCGATGCGCTCCCGGCGGCCCACCTCACGGAACCCGTGCCTCGCATGCAGGGCGAGGCTCGGCCCATTCTCCGGGAAGATGCTGGACTGGAGCGTCCAGAGCCCCTCCGCCTCGGAGGTCTCGATCAGCGAGGCCATGAGCCGATCCCCCACCCCACGCCCCCGGGCGTCGGCGGAGACGTAGACGCTCACCTCGGCCACGCCCGCATAGACCGGACGGGCGGACACGGGGCTCAGGGCCGCCCATCCCACAAGACCCTCCTCCCCTTCGGCCACCAGGCGGCAGGTGGGTCGGTGGGCCGCATCCCAGGCCTCCCAGCCCGGTGCCTCCGTCTGGAAGGTGGCCAGCCGCGTGGCGAGCCCCTCGACGTAGATCCGCCGGACCTCCGCCCAGTCCGAGGCCGCCATGCCCCGGAGGTTCACGGCGTCTCCAGGAGATCCGCCACGTAGGTGGCCAGGGTGCCCCCCGCCATCTGGGCGAGGAGGAAGGCCGGTGCGCTGGCGGGTGCGATCCCCGCGAAGGAATCGCTGAACATCCGCCCCAGGGTGACCGCGGGGTTGGCGAAGCTCGTGGAGCTGGTGAACCAGTAGGCGCCCATGATCACCCCCGCCACGGCGAAGGGGGTGTGGGGGCTCTTGGAGCGCAGGCAGCCCCGGATCACCAGGAGGAGGGTGAACGTCGCCACGCCCTCGGCCAGCCAGAGCGGTCCACCGGTTCGAAGGCGCGTCGCCACCTCGGGGAGGGGCCGCCCGAACATGGCGTTGGCCAGGATGGCCCCCTGGATGGCCCCCAGGATCTGCACCCCGGCATAGGTGGCCGCCAGCCCCCCGGACAGCTCCCCCCGACGGAGGGCATCCAGGGTCACCACGGGATTGAAATGGGCGCCGCTCACGGGGCCCAGCGCGAGGATCAGGGTGAGCAGCGCCCCCACCGTGGCGAGGGTGTTGGCCAGCAAGGCGAGCCCCTCCTGGCCGGGGAAGAGGCGCTGGGCCATGATCCCACTGCCGACCACGGCGCAGACCAGCAGGCCCGTGCCCAGGAACTCCGCAAGCACCTTGCCGCGCATCAGCGTCCCTCCGCGAAGGTCGCCAGGCGGGCGGCGAGGTCCTCCCGCACGGCGCGGAACTGGTCCAGGATCTGGTCCTCCGTCCCGGTGGCCTTGGCGGGGTCCGGCAGTCCCCAGTGCTCGTGGGTGATGGCCTTCGGCAACACCGGACACCGGTCCAGGGCATCCCCGCAGAGGGTCAGGACCACGTCGAAGGAAGCGAGGGGGTGCCCCTCGGTAGCCAGGTCGTCCAGGGTCTTGGAGCGGAGGTCCAGGGGCAGCTCGCCCGTCTCCGCCATCACCCCCTTCATGCGGGGGTTCAGGCCGTGGGCCTCCACCCCTGCGCTGAACACGGCCCATTCGGGCCGCAGGCGGCGCAGGAGGATCTCGCCCATCTGGGAGCGGCAGCTGTTTCCGGTGCAGAGGAAGAGGAGCTTCATTCAGGCCTTCCCGGAGGCGAGGAGGTCGGTGAGGGCGGTCACGGTGGGCACGTGGCCCTGCACGGCGATTCTGCCATCCACCCGCAGCGCCGGGGTGCTGGACACGCCCGTGGCCAGGATCTCCTGGATCTCCGTGACCTTCACGAGTTCGAAGGGCAGGCCGGCGGCCTTGGCCGCCTCCTCCGTCCGCTCCGCCAGGAGCTTGCACTTGGTGCAGCCGGTGCCGAGGATTTCAAGGCGCATGGGACCTCCTAGAAAAGGGCGAGGAAGAGGAAGCCCACGGCAAGGATGCCGCAGGCGACGACGGCGATGAAGGTGGCGATGAGGCGGGGCTTGAGCACCTTGCGGAGCAGGATCGTCTCCGGCAGTGAGAGGCCCGTCACCGCCATCATGAAGGCGAGCACCGGCCCCAGGGCCGCCCCCTTGACGAGGAGGGCCTGGACCACGGGCAGGATGGTGGCCGCGTTGGCGTAGAGGGGCACGCCGATGAGCACCGCCAGGGGCACGCTCCACCAGGCGCCCCGGCCCAGCACCTTCACCAGGAAGGCCTCGGGCACGTAGCCGTGGATGAGGGCGCCCACCCCGATGCCCACCAGCAGGTAGGGCCAGACCTTGCCGAGGATGTCCAGGACCGCGGCCCGGGCCTCGTCCAGGCGGTCCGCCAGGGTGGGATGGTAGGTCTCGCTCCCTGCAGCCTGGGGCGGCAGGGCCCGCACCCAGCCCTCCAGGTGCGCCTCCAGGTGGAGCCGTCCCAGGATCCAGCCCGCCACCAGGGCCACGCTCACGCCCGTAGCGGCGTACACCAGGGCGATCTTCCAGCCGAAGGTGGCGAAGAGGAGCAGCAGGGCCACCTCGTTCACCATGGGCGCGGCCACCAGGTAGGAGAAGGTGACCCCCAACGGGATGCCCGCCCGCACGAAGCCGATGAAGAGGGGCACCGCGGAGCAGGAGCAGAAGGGCGTCACGATGCCGAGGCCCGCCGCCAGCACGTTCCCCAGGCCCTCCCGCCGCCCCGTGAGGGCCTCCCGGGCGGCCTCGGGCTTCACCCAGGTCTGCAGGAAGGTGACCCCGAAGACCACGAGGCTCAGCAGCATCGCCACCTTGGGGGCGTCGTAGAGGAAGAAGGCCACGGCGGTCCCCAGGTGCGTGCCCGGATCCAGGCCCAGCCCCTTGGTGGCAAGCCAGGTGGCCCCCGGGTGGAGGCCCGCATAGACCAGGGCCCACATCGCCAGGGCCGGGAGCACCCAGCCCCCGCGGCGCAGGAAGGCCCTCATCGAGGCTTCACCGCATGAAGCAGGGCGCTGGTGGCGTAATCCCCGGGCTTCACGCCCGGCGGGAGGGCCGCGAGGATGGACCGGTAGAGGGGATCCTCGCTCGACATCATGCCGGCGAAGGCGTCGTCCTTGGCCTCCACCCGCCAGCCTTGGAGCCCCGCGGCGTTCACCCACCCCTCGATGTCCGCCAGGAGCTGGGCGCCGGCGATGCAGCCCACGTAGGCCTCCACGAGCCCCTTCACCGATTCCGGAAGGGGCCGCCGCAGCACGATGTCCGAGATGCTCACCCGTCCGCTTGGCTTCAGCACCCGGGCGATCTCCCGCCACACCGCGGCCTGGTCGGGACTGAGGTTCAGCACGCAGTTGGAGATGACCACGTCCACCGAAGCATCCGGCAGGGGGATCGCCTCGATCTGCGCGTGGTGGAAGGTGACGTTGCCGAGTCCGGCACGGCGGCGGAAGGCCGCGGCGTTGTGCCGGGCCTTCATCACCATCTCCTTGGTCATGTCCACGCCGTGCACATGGCCCGTGGGACCCACCTTCGCCGCGGCGATGAACACGTCGAGCCCCGCCCCGCTGCCCAGATCGAGGACCACCTCCCCGGGCTGCAGCCCCGCCAGGGCCGTGGGGTTGCCGCAGGAGAGCCCGAGGTTGGCCCCCTCGGGGAGGGCCGCCAGCTGCTCCGCGGAGTAGCCCACGGCCTGGGCCAGGGCCTCGGCCTCGCCGCCCCCGCCACAGCAGGTGGAGGCGGGACCGCAGCAGGACGCCGCGCCCTGGGCGATCTGCCCGTACTTGGTCTTCACGAGGTCGTGCAGGGTGCTCATGGCCGCTCCTTTCGGAACACGGGAGTGCTCGCGCACAGGGAACCTTCGAATTGGGTGGTGGCCCGCACGGTGGGCGGGACTTCGCCCAGGGTCACGGGCCGGTAGCCCCGGCGCTGCACCCAGGCGGCGATGGTGTCGGTCTTCAGCACGAGGGGGCCTGCGGTCACGGCGGCTTCGGCCACGTCCAGGAGGGCCCGGCCCAGGCCGCCACCCCTCAGGGTGGGCGCCACCACGAGGGAGCGGATCACACCTGCCTCCGGGGTGGCCTCCAGGGCCACGTGGCCCTGGAGCGCGCCCTCCCCTTCGACCACCCACCCCACGGTCCGCTCCAGACCCTCGGCGGGCAGACCCGCCGAGGTGAGGAGGGCCGCCACCGCGGGCAAGTCGCGGGCTTCTCGGGACCGGATCATGCGCCGCACCCGCAGGCGGAGGAGGCGCCGGGGGCCGGGGCCGCACAGGCCACGGGGGTGCTGCAGGTGGTGGGGACGTCGGAGGCGGAGGTGCAACAGGACCCTCCCGCTTCCTTCATCACGTCCGCATCGGCGAGCACCGTGAAGACCTCCCAGCGGTTGCCATCGGGGTCCACGGCCCACACCTTGTCCTGCTTGGCGTAGCAGCAGGCGGTGCCCGTCTCCACGAGGTCGAGGAGGCCGGCGGCCTGGAGGCGCGCCTCAGCTGCGGCGACGTCGGCGGAGGTGGCCACCTGCACGCCGAAATGGTTCACGTTCTGCCCCGTGGGGGCCTTCTCCACCAGGGCCAGGTTCAAGCTCGGTTCGGCCAGGTCGAATTTGGCGTAGCCGGGGCGGCGCTTGAGGGGCTCCGTCCCGAAGAAGGCACGGTAGAAGGCCACGGCAGACTCGAGGTCGGCCACGTTGAGGGAGAAGTGGGGCTTGAGGATGCCGGTCATGGTCATCTCCTTTGATGATTCCAGAAATTTGGAAATATGAAGGTAAAAAAACTCAGCAGCAGGTGCCGCTGCCGCAGCAGTCCTTCCAGATGAAGTCGGTCAGGGCCCGCAGGGTGCCGAAGTCGGCCCGGTAGCGGAGGAAGGTGCCCTGGCGCTCCGCCTGCACGAGGCCGGCGGCGCTGAGGGTGGCGAGGTGGTGGCTCAGGGTCGAGGCGGGGATCTGCAGGGATGCCTGGATCTCGCCGGCCGGCGTGCCCACCTCGGGGCCCCGGACCACGCACCGGAGGATGGCCAGCCGCACAGGATGCCCCAGGGCCGCGAGGGCCTCGGCGTGGGCTTCCAGGGACGGGGTCATGGGTTCCTCCTGAGTTAATTCTACAAAATTCGAAATATCGCGCAAGGACCTATTTCGAATTTTTTGGAATCAGGCAAACAGCCGGGCCAGCTCCCCCGGGGGCACCGGGGGGAGCTTCAGCACCGGGGCATTGGCCTCCACATGGGCCACCTGTCCCATGCCGCAGAGGGCGGTGGTCACCCCGGGCGCACTGGCCGTGAACTGGAGTGCCACCTGGGCCGGGGTCTCGCACCCCGGGAACAGCTCCCGGAAGGGGCCCAGCTGCTCCGCCACCTGGGGCAGGATCCGGGCCTGGAGCATGGCCGCACTGGCTTGGACCTTGAGCTTGGCGTTCCGGGCGGCTTGGAGGAGGGAGATCCGCCGCCCCCCGGACACCTGGGTGGGCTCCAGCAGGGCCTCGGGCATCCCGAGGTTCAGGGGCACTTGGACCCACTGGAAGTGGTGGGCCTTCCCCCCGGCCTCCTCGGCCAGGCGCAGCAGGGCCTCCAGGCTCAGGTGATCCGGCCGGTCCGGCCCCACGCGGAACCCGCTCCAGGTGGCGACCCCATAGGCCCGGATCCGCCCTTCCTCCACCAGCGCCTCACAGGTCCGGAAGGCCTCCCGCATCACCTCCTCGAAGCGCCGCGGTCCGAGCCGCGGCCGGGCATGCTCCGGGTTGTGCAGGTGGAAGACATCCACGGCCTCCACCCGGAGCGCTTCCAGGCTCACGGAGAGCTGATGGCGCAGGTACCCGGGGCTGAGGCAGTGGATGCCTTCCACGAGGTCCTCCGGCGTGAGCACGCCGGGCCCCAGGAGCACCCGATGGAACCAGTCCCGGGGATGCTCGTCCGTGACCCCGTCGCCCATGGGCAGGTAGCCCGCCTTGGTGGAGAGGAAGTAGGCGTCCCGGGGCGTCCCCTCGAGGGCTTCCCCCAGGGCCCGCTCCGAGCGCCCGCGCCGGTAGTTCGCCGCGGTGTCGAACACCGTGCCCCCGAGGGCGTGGAACCTCCGGATGGCCGCCACATACCCGGCCTGGGCCTCGGGCCCTTCCTCACCGAGGTAGGTTCCGAGGCCCAGGCGGCTGAGGGGGGTCATGGGGCTAGGCGTCCAGCCCTTCCTTCACCACCGTGCCCATCTCCAGGAGGCGATCCTGGGCGCGACGGGCCCACTCGGTGTTGGGATAGGACTCCACCAGCTTCTGGTAGTAGCTCTTGGATTCCTCCCGGTAGCGCTTGACCTCGGTGTCCGCGAAGGCCTTGAGCTCCGCCTCGTAGGCCTTGAGGTCCGCGGGCTCCAGGGTGTCCTTCTCGGTCTTGCCCACCTTGGCCAGGTAGGCCTTGTAGAAGCGCTCGATCTCCGTGTAGGGGAGGTACTTCCGGCGCAGGGCCTCCCCCAGGTAGTAGTAGGCCCGCTCCCGGTCCACGTGGTCGGGATAGGTCTCCAGGGCCCCCTTCAGGCGGGTCTCGGCCCCGGAGAAGTGGTAGGAGTTCACGTAGAAGATCCCCACCAGGACCTCATGCTCGGCGATGCGGCGCCAGCACTGGACGAGCTTGGCCCGGGCCTCGGGGATGTAGGGACTGCCGGGGGTCTCCCGGAGGAGGGTCTCGAAGGCGTCCATGGCCTTCCGGGTGGTGGACTGGTCCCGCTCGGCGCTCTCGATGCTGGCGTAGTGGCAGAGCGCCAGGTGGTAGAGCGCGTAATCCTTGCGCTCATCCCGGGGGAAGTAGTTCAGGAAGCTCTGGTACTCCATCGCGGCCTCGGGGTAGCTGGGCCCGCTCTGGAAGAAGAAGCTGTCCGCGAGGAGCAGCTTGGCCCGGGGGTACTCCGGGGTCCCCGGAAGGTTCTCCTCGAGGATGCGGAGCTTCTGCCGCCCCTCGGTGTGCTTCCCGATCTTCATGAGGCTCTCGCCTTCCATCAGCAACTGGGAGGCGGACACCCCCTGGCTCCCGGGAGCCTTCTGGGGTTTCTTGCAGCCCAGCGCCGCGGCCAGCAGGACCAGGGCGAGGGTCGGGATCATGCGCTTCATCAAGGACTCCATCATGCTTGCGTGCGGGCGGCGGCCTCGGGGTTCCGGGCCCCCACCACCTTGGTGAACCACGCCTCCACCAGGTCCTGGGCCTCGGCCCGCCGGCGGTCGTGGAAGATCTCGTGGCGGAAGCCCTCCATCCGGTGGGCTTCCAGGATGGCGGGGTTGACCGTGGCCCAGAAGGAGGCCGCCCGGTCCGGGTCCGCCACCGTGTCCTGCCCCGCTTCCAGCAGGAGGATCGGCTTCTCCAGTTCGTGCCCCAGGGGCAGGAGCTCCCGGCGCCCCTCCGTGAGGGCGGCGCCGAAGGCGGGCGTCGCCAGTTTGTGGCAGAGCGCGTCCGCGTAATAGCGCTGCACGAGCACGGGATCGGAGCTGACGTCGTTCTTGTCCCCGCCAATGGTCAGGGTCCGGTGGGGGACCAGGTGGACCAGCACCTTGCCCAGCAGCTGCCAGGCCCGGGACCCCTCCCGGAGGTGGATGGCCGGGGAGCTGAGCACCAGCCCATCGAGGGTGTCGCCATGCCAGAGCAGGGTGAGCAGGGCCACCAGGGCGCCGAAGCTGTGGGCCAGCACCAGCTGAGGGCAGACCGGGAGCGGCGGCAGGGGCACGCCGTCCTTCACCCGGGGCGGCGCGCCCACCCGGGCGGCGTCGTAGCGGCGCTCCTGGCGCAGGAAGAGCGCGAAGTCGTCCACGAAGCCCCGGATGCCCGCATCCGCATCGCCCCGGATGCCTCCTGAGCGGCCGAAGCCCTTGTGGTCCACGCTGGAGACGCTCCAGCCCAGGTGATGGAGCCAGTGGGCGATGTGCCGGTAGCGCTCCCCGTGCTCGCCGAAGCCGTGGGAGATGACCACCCGCCCCCGGGGCCGGGAATGCTCCCAGCGGCAGAACGCGAGGTCCGTCCCGGCATGACCCTTCAGGAACCCCCGCATCGTGGGCTCCAGGTCCGCAGGAAGGAGCGGATGGTATTCGGGCATCCGACCAGTCTATCGGGCTTCGGGCCGGAGGCCCCTTCCCCCTTCGGGGCGATCGCCACCCCCGGGCCTTCCTTCCCCCGAAAAGCCCGGCCCCTGAGGGCTTGCCCCACCGGCCGGACCCTGCCCCCACCCCCCCGGCCCTCCGGAGAAGGGCCCCGCTCCGCTAAGATGGAAGGTTGCCTGTCCCCAGGCCGAGGAAACCGCATGGATTTTGAAAGCCTGGTCCGCGCCAAGAACGAGCTCGCGCCCCGGGTGACCCAGCTGGTGGGGCACCTGGATCCCGAGCGCAAGAAGCTCGAGCTGGAGCAGGTGGAGGAGCGCACCCTGGCCCCGGGTTTCTGGGACGATCCCGACGCCGCCCGGCCCATCCTGAAGCAGCGCGGCGTGCTCACGGACGCCATCGCCCTGGCCAAGAAGCTCACCGGCCACCTCGAGGACCTGGAGACCGCCCTGGAGCTGGCCCGGGAGGACGACTCCATGCTCACGGAGGCCGAGGGGGTGGAAGGCTCCCTGCGGGGGACCGTCGAGGACGCGGAGCTCCGGATGATGCTCAGCGGGGAGCTGGACCAGAACAACGCCATCGTGAGCATCAGCGCGGGCGCCGGAGGCACCGAGAGCCAGGACTGGGCGGCCATGCTGCTGCGCATGTACCTGCGCTTCTGCGAGTCCAAGGGCTGGAAGACCGAGATCATCGACCAGCAGGACGGGGAGGAGGCGGGCATCAAGGGCGCCACCTTCACCGTGGAGGCCGCCTACGCCTATGGTTACCTGCGGGCCGAAGCGGGCGTGCACCGCCTGGTCCGCATCAGCCCCTTCGACAGCGCCAAGCGCCGCCACACCAGCTTCGCCGCGGTCTACGTGAGCCCCGAGCTGGACGACACCATCGAGATCGAGATCCCGGAGAAGGACCTCAAGATCGACGTGTTCCGCGCCAGCGGCGCCGGCGGTCAGCACGTGAAC
>CAZVKM010000046.1:0-17677 GCA_964627685.1 uncultured Solibacteraceae bacterium
GGTCGAAGGGCGGCGCGGGCTGCGAGGAGCTGGCGGGTGTCGTGCTGAAGGTGACGGACAAGGAGTCCGACTTCCGCTTCCTGTATCCGCTGGACTGGTCCATCAAGCGGAAGATCGAGACCATCGCAAAGGAGGTCTATGGCGCCGAAGGGGTGGACTACAGCCCCGAGGCCGAGGCCCACATCGAGGAGTTCACCCGCCTGGGCTACGACAAGATGCCCATCTGCATGGCCAAGACCCACCTGAGCCTGGGCCCGGATCCGGCCGCCAAGGGGGTCCCCACGGGCTTCCGGCTCCCCATCCGCGACATCCGGGCCAGCGTGGGCGCGGGCTTTCTCTACCCCCTCGTGGGGCAGATGAGCACCATGCCCGGCCTTCCGGCGCGGCCCGGGTTCTACGACGTGGACATCGACCTCACCACAGGGCAGGTGATCGGCCTCAGCTGACCCTCCGGGAACCCTCGGCCAAACCCGTGACCACGGTTGGGCTTGGCCGTTTCTTTCCATCGTGATCCAATGCCTTAACAACGCATTGAGGTCGAGATGGTCAAGGTCCCTTTCCGAAAGGTGGCATCCCTCCGGAGCTTCGCCTGGATGGGCCTGCTGGCCTCCGGCCTGAGCGCCCAGGCGCCCATGCCGACGATGCCCCAGGGACCTCCGCCCGAGGGGATGCCCGCCCCCCCCAAGCCTCCCGCGCCGCCGGAGAGCTGGGCCGCCGAGTCGCGTCCCGTGCGCCTCTCGGGAACGCCCGCCCAGGTGCGGGTCTATGGGGCCGAGGAGATCGGGCGCAGCGGCGCCCGCACCCTGGGCGAGTTCCTGGTGCGGGAGATGCCGGGCCAGATCCAGAACGAGGGGGGCCCCGGCCTGCCCTCCCGCTCCTTCCTGGGCGGGCTCAGGCCGCAGGACACCGTGGTGCTCTTCGACGGCATCCCCGTCAGCGATCCCGGGCGGCTGGGTACCGACCTCAACGAGATCCCGCTGGTGGGGGTCGCCCGCATCGAGGTGATCACCGGCTCGCCCGGCATGGGGTTCTCGGGGTCGGGCGGCACCATCGCGCTCTACACCGGCAAGCCGAGGATGGATGGCCCCAGCGCGGATCTCAGCGGGCTCGGCGGCGGCCGTGGGCGCGGCGGCGCCACCGTCGCGCCGGGCTACGGCTGGGAGGACGGGTACCTGCGTGGCGGCACCTACACCGCCGAGGAGAAGCAGACCACCGACACCACGCGGCCCTATCGCCAGGTCTCCAACTTCCTGGCCTTCTCCCAGAAGGTGGAGGACGTCACCTGGACCCTGGGTTGGCGCCACACGGCCTTCGGCGTGCCCACGCCCTTCCAGGACGTCACCGAGACCACCCGCGTGTACAACCCCGGGCGCGAGAGCCGCCAGCAGGGCGACTCCGGGCTCCTGAAGCTGGACTTCGCGCTCACGGAAACCTCCAGCTTCGAGACCACCTTCTCAATGAGCCGCTTCCGCCATGAGGCTCCGGATGAAGGCACCGCCCTCCCGCAACGCTTCGAGGGCCGGGATGCGCGTCTCCAGCTCGCCTACCATCGCCAAGTCACCCCCCGCACGGGCCTCTCCCTGCGATTGGACTACGGCGAGAGCCGCCAGGATGGGACCGAGGACCCCGATGTCACGGGCCGTGCGCGGCAGCGGTCCTATGGCCTTGGCTTCGAGTGGCGCTTCGAGCCCGTGCCCGGGCTGCGGTTCATCGGGCAGGGGCGGAATGCCTGGTTCAAGCAGACCCTCCTGCGGGCGGACGGCACTGACGCCGACCTCCTCTCCGGAAGCGGGGCCCTGTTTAAGCTGGGGCTCAACAAGGAGCTCCCCTGGGGCTTCCGTCTCTACGCCGGGGCCGGCACCGGCACCCAGGCCCCCCACCTCATCCAGCAGCTCCGCAATGCCGAGATCCCCACGGCCAGCCCGCTGAAGACCGAGAAGCTCACCTTCACCCAGATCGGCCTGGGCTGGGGCACGGGCCGCGCCTACGCCCGCATGGAGGCCCAGCAGGTCCGCATGACCGACGCCATCGGTGTGGAGGCCCAGAGCACCTTGACGGGTCCACGCCTGGTGAAGGGGATGGCGGGGGCCAACGTCGCCGCCGGCAACGGCTATGTGAACCAGGACCGGATCCGCCTCCAGGGGGTGGAGACCACCTTCGGCTGGACCCCCCTGAAGCACCTGGGCCTGGAGGCCTTCGTGCGCGCCCAGGAGGCCCGGGACCTCAACGCCGCCGCGGGCCAGGAGTTCGCCACCCCGGCGGTGCAGCGGCGCCCCTTCTCCACCCATGGGCTGAAGACCCGCATCGGCGCCGACGCCGTGCGGGTGGACATCCACTACACCCTGGTGGGCCATCAGTTCGCCTCCATCGGCGACTGCGACTGCGCGGCCCCGGTGCCCACCATCCGGCCGATCCAGGCCGTGTTCCGCGATGTGGGCATGACCACCACCGTGAAGGCGGGGAAGCGGTGGACCCTGATCTGGCGCGGGGAGCACCTCCTGCAGCCGAAGGTGGATGCCGCGGAGTGGGTGGCCCGGATGAAGGACAGCCAGAACGACACCTTCATGGTCTACGGCTACCCCGCGGCCCGTCCCAGCTACAGCTTCGAAGCGCGATACACCTACTAGGACATGCCGATGCGCGCCCGCCTCTCCCTCGTCCTCCTGGCCTTCCTCGCGATCCTCGGCTGCAGCACCTCCGAGGATGGCGGAAGCGTGCCCATCATCGTCCAGTTCATCCCCGCCAAGGCCAACATCGCCCCCGGGGGCTCCACCCTCCTTGTGGCGAACTACCTGGGGGGCACGGCCACCGTGGACCAGGGCGTGGGCCCGATCCTGAGCGGCACGCCCCTCAGCGTTTCCCCGGCCCAGACCACCACGTACACCCTCACCGTGAAGGGCACCAAGGGCGACACCGCCATCGCCACCACCACGGTGACGGTGGGCACCCGCTCGCTGGACATCAGCCCGGCCACGGTGACCCTCGGCGTGGGCACGAGCACGACCTTCACCGCCACCGCCGCGGGTCTGCCTTCCGGAGGGGTCACCTGGTTCGCGGAGCAGGGCCGCATCGATGCCAATGGCGTGCATGTGGCCCCCAGCACGCCCGGATCCTACCTGGTGAGCGCCACGAGCACCGTGGACAGGACCCTCTGCGCCAAGGCCCTGGTGACTGTGATCGCCGGACCGCCGCCGGTGGTGGTGGGGCCCGTGACACCGGGTGCGCCCGTGCGCACGGTGGGCACCACCCAGACCTTCACGGCCACGGTCACGGGTGGGGTCACCAACCAGCTGGTGTGGTCCGCCTCTGCCGGCACCATCAACCCGACGACGGGCCTCTGGACGGCGCCCGTGACCCCCGGCCCGGCGACCATCACGGCCACCTCCGTGGAGAACCCCCAGCGCTCCGCCTCAACCACCGTGACCGTGGTGGCGGCCCCCTTCATCTCGACCTTCACCGCGACGCCCGGAACCTTGGCCTATGGGGGCACCGGCAGCCTCGCCTACACTTTCGGCAATGGCACCGGCAGCCTCGACCAGGGCGTGGGGGCGGTCACCAGCGGAGGGACGACGCCGACGCCGGCCCTCACGGCCACCCGCACCTACACGCTCACCGTGACCAACGCCGCCGGGACCACCGTCTCCCAGACGGCCACCTTCACGGTCACGCCGGTGGCGGTGGGGGCGGTCACGCCCGCGGCCTCGGTCATCTCCGTGGGGGGGGCCCGCACCTTCAGCGCCACCGCCACGGGAGGCGTGTCCAACGCGCTCACCTGGAGTGCCTCGGCGGGCACCATGAATCCCACCACGGGGGCCTGGACCGCGCCCGCCACGGCCCAGGTGGTCACCATCACGGCCACCTCCCAGGAGGACGCCACCAAATCCGCGAGCACCACCGTGAACGTGGTGGCCCTGCCCGCCATCACCGCCTTCACGGCCACCCCGGGGACCGTGGCCTACGGGGCCGCCAGCGCCCTCGCCTACACCTTCACCGGCGGCACGGGCAGCATCGACCAGGGCGTCGGCGCCGTGACCTCCGGCGGCACCTCCGGGACCGGGGCCCTCACGGCCACCCGCACCTACACCCTCACCGTGACCAACGCCGCCGGTGCCACGGCCACCCAGGCCGTCACCGTGACGGTCACCCCGGTGGCCGTGGGTCCCGTCACGCCCGCCTCGCCCACGGTCTCCGTGAACGCCGCCCGCACCTTCGCGGCCACGGCCACGGGAGGCGTGAGCAACGCCCTCACCTGGTCCGCCAGCGCCGGCACCATCAACCCCAGCACCGGGGCCTGGACGGCCCCCGCCGCGCCCCAGACGGTCACCATCACCGCGACCTCCGTGGAGGACGGCACCAAGTCCGCCACCACCACGGTGACCGTGGTGGCCTTGCCGGCCATCACCGCCTTCACCCTCATCGACATCGGCTCCTCCGTTCCGCAGTGGGTCTTCGACGCCACCTTCACGGGGGGCACCGGCACCATCGACCGGGGGGTCGGCGCCATCCTCAGCGGGGTGCAGCTGAACCTTGGCGGAACGCCCATCGACGTGTACACGCTCACCGTGACCAATGCGGCCGGGGATAGCGTGACCCGCACGGTGAGCAACATCCAGATCACCGTCGAGTCGCCCTCGAGCCCCTCCGACCTCCGGCCGGGGGAGAAGGTCTCCGTGCTCTACACCGTGTACAACGCCACGAACACGGCCGTCACCTTCTCCGCCACCGGGGGCACCGTCACCCCGGTCGGGGGCTTCACCGCACCCATGAGCGTGCAGCCCTGCACGGTGACCGTCACCAGCGTGGCCGATCCCACCGTGTCCCTCACCATCACCCTGAATGTCATCCCCCTCGTGTACCCCCAGAGCCAGGTGGTGGCCCCGAACGCCAGCTTCACCTTCCGCGCGGCCTCCCTGGGCCTCGCGAACCCGGCGGTGACCTGGGCCATCACCCCCGCCGCGGCGGGATCCATCAGCGCCAACGGCGTGTTCACCTCCAATGGGACGACGGGCTCCGTGACGGTGACGGCCACCTCCGTGGCCTTCCCCACGATCTCCGCCAGCGCCTTCGTGACGGTGCAGCCCAGCTTCGCCTACACCAACACCCTCACGGTGTCCTCCGGTGCCCCCATCACCACCCGGCGCATCCAGGTGCCCCTGGTCCGCACCCTGAATGACCTGGTGGTGGCGGCGGGAGGCCTCAATGGCTCCACGACCCTGGCCTCCATCGAGACCTTCAACCCGTCGGGCCAGTTCTGGACGGTGAGCGGGGCCACTCTGGCCACGGCCCGGTCCCGCCACACGGCCACGCTGCTGCCCACGGGCCTGATCCTTCTCGTGGGCGGGCAGGATGCGGGAGGCAACCCCCTCGCCAGCGCGGAGCTCTTCGATCCCGCCTTCGACACGATCACGCCCCTGGCGGGTACCTTGGGCACCGCCCGTGCCGATCACACCGCCACGCTCCTCGTGGATGGCCGCGTTCTGATCGCGGGCGGGCAGGGCCCCTCGGGCACCCTGGCGAGCCTAGAGGTCTTCGATCCCGCCACGAACACCTTCAGCCCCGTGGCCACGCCCATGGCCAACCCCCGGGTGGACCACAGCGCCGTGGCCCTCCTGGATGGCCGGATCCTGCTGGCCGGCGGGAGCAAGGATGGCACCGACAGCAACCTCGCCAACACCGCCGATCTGTTCAATCCGCTCACCGGCACGGTGACGGCCACCACGGGCCTCATGTCCACCACCCGCCGCAATGCCGGCGCGGTGCTGGGCGCCGACGGCTTCGTCTCCCTCCTGGGTGGCATCTTCACGCCCAGCGTGCCCGTGGTGAGCGGCGGCATCGACCGCTACAACCCCACCACCGGAACCTTCTCCCTGGCCACGAGCTCCCTGAGCGGGGGGAAGAACCGCCCCCTCACCACCCTGCTGGCGGATGGGAATGCGCTGGCCTTGGGGGGCAGCTCCGACCTGGCGGGCACGACCCCAGCGGGGACCCTGGACGTCTACAACCCCATCACCACGGCCATGCCGACGCTGGGCTTCAACGTGCCCTCCCCGGGCATCGGGACGGACCAGCTCACGGGGCGCTGCATCCTGCTCTACGACGGCACGGTGCTCATCGTGGGCAACCGGCTCAACAATTTCGGGGGCCCCATCGGCTCGGTGATCTACCAGTAGCCCTACTCGGAGCGCGTGAAGGCGTCGTGGATCTCCTCGCCCGGCAGCAGCCGGGCGAGCGCTGCATCGAGCTCCGCCATGGTGTCCACGAGGAGGTCGGCCCCGGTGGAGGTGAGCTCCTCCCGGCTGCCGTAGCCCCAGGTCACGCCGATGGCCGTGAGGCCATGGGCCTTGGCGGCCCACATGTCCTGGTTGCGGTCACCCACCATCACGCCACCGGGCCAGATGGTGCCGTTCTGGCGCAGCCCGCTCATCACGTCCACCTTCTCCTGCCACTTCCCCTTGAGGGTGGAGCCGAAGATGTCATCGAAGATCAGATTGAGGTCGAACTGGTAGGCGATGCGCCGCGCGAAGATGCCGGGCTTGGCGCTCACGATGTAGATGCGGTGCCCCTGCCGCTTGAGGCGGTGCAGCACGTGCACCACCCCGGGGTAGAGCTCGTGCTCGAAGACGCCGTCCTCCCGGTAGGCCTCCCAGTAACGGTCCAGGGCCTCCTCCCGGCGGGCCGGGTCCTCCAGGCCCGGGATCTGGCCCAAGCTCTCGCGCATGCCGAAGCCGATCCAGTCGCGGATCGTCGCCTCCTCGGGACAGGGGAGGTCCATCTGGCGGCACACCTTGGCCACGCAGTTCTTCACCCCCAGGAGGGGGTCCACCAGGGTGCCGTCGAGGTCGAAGCAGATCAGTCCGGACATGGTTCCAGTCTCCCAGGGCTCAGGCCGCGGCCGAAGTCTTGGCCTGACGCCGCCGCCACCACCGCCACAGGAAGAGGGGGACGAAGGGCACCCACACATGCGGCATCAGGGGGGCCAGGGCGCGACGGAAGAGGGCCAGGCCGATCAGGTAGAGTCCCGTGAGGAGCCACAGGATGCCCCGTCGCCTCAGCTCGGCGACCGGTGCGTGGGGTGCCAGCAGGTCGCGGTGGATGGCGAGGAGGCTCATGGCCGCCAGGGAGAGCATGAGGCCGCCCAGGCAGATGAAGTAGGGCAGGAGGGTCAGTCCGCCTTCCCCGACGGACCTCAGACGCAGCATCAGCGTGAGCGTGAAGGGGAAGGAGGCCGCCAGCAGGAGGAACACCAGGTTGGCGGCGAAGAAGGGGGCGTCGATGCGTCGCAGGCTATAGGTGAGCCAGTGATGCAGGTACCAGAAGAGGCCGAGCAGGCCGAAGCTCGCGACGTAGCCCACCACGGAGGGCCACTGCCTCGCCAGGGCCTCCTGGAAGGCCGGGAGTCCGGCGCCCGCCGGCAGGTCCGGCGCGTGGAGTTCCAGCACGAGGATGGTCATGGCGATGGCGAAGAGGCCATCGGTGAGGGCATCCAGGCGCCCGCGGCTCACGGCGAAGGTGGGGTGGGTCATGGGGCCACGCTACCAGAAGGACCGCGCGCCGGCCGGGGCCCGCGCGCGGTCCAAAATGGGGGGCGACTCAGTCCTTGGAGGCTTCGTAGGCGGCGATGCACTTGCGGATGAAGGCGTGGGCCTCCTCCTTGCCCTGCCAGCCGTCGCTGTGCACGTCCTTCTCCTCGAGGTCCTTGTAGGTCACGAAGAAGTGCTCCACTTCCTTCATGAAGTGGGGGGGCAGGTCCTTGAGGGACTCCACGTGGGCGTAATTCGGATCATCGTGGGCCACGCAGAGGATCTTGTCGTCGCCACCCTTGTCGTCGTGCATCTTGAGCAGGCCGATGGGCCGCGCACGGATGACCACGCCGGGGTAGGTGCTGCCGTTGATCAGCACCAGCACGTCGGCGGGATCGCCGTCAGGGGCCAGGGTCTTGGGGATGAAGCCGTACTCGGCGGGGTAGTGGAAGGGGCTGTACAGCACCCGGTCCACGGTCACCAGGCCGGTGTCCTTGTCGATCTCGTACTTGATGCGCGATCCGGCGGGGATCTCGATGATGGCGTTGACGACCACCGGCGCGTCGGCACCGGCTTCCATCTTGAGCGGGGACATGGCTGCTCCTCAAAGAACCTGGAACCACCAGTGTCCCACGACTTGGGTCACAGGTCAGCTGCCGATCTCGCCCGTGGCGCTCTGGATGTAGTTGGGCAGGCCCATTTTCTGGACGAGGTCCAGCTGGGTCTCCAGGAAGTCCACGTGCTCCTCCTCGCTGTGGAGGATGCCCTTGAGCAGGTCGCGGGTGACGAAGTCGCCCACTTCCTCGCAGAGGCGGATGCCTTCCTTGAGGGGGGGCAGGGCATCCATCTCCAGGGCCAAGTCGCCCCTGAGGATCTCCTCCACGTTCTCCCCGATGCGCAGCTTGTTGAGGTCCTGGAGGTTGGGCAGCCCCTCGAGGAAGAGCACCCGCTCGATGATGCGGTCGGCGTGCTTCATCTCGTCGATGGACTCCTTGTACTCGTAGTCGCCCAGGCGCTTCATGCCCCAGTTCTTCAGCATCCGGCTGTGGAGGAAATACTGGTTGATGGCCGTGAGCTCGTTGACGAGCACCCGGTTCAGGAGCTGGATGACGCGGCGATCGCCTTGCATGGGGACTCCGAGGGGGGTGGAACCCCCAGGCTAGGCGCCCGCCCCGGGGAGGGCAAGGCGCGGGAACGGGGCGGGCTCAGGAAGCGGCGGCCACGCGGGGCGCCACCTCACCCAGGGTCCGGAAGGGGCACGGGCCGCAGCCCTGGAGGGTGCGGAACGCGGCCAGGGCGTCCTGCATCTCGGGCACGCACCGGCCGCAGGCCCGCTCGCTTCCGCAGGCCCGGAAGATCGCGGCGGGCGTCTCCGCGCCGTCCTCGAGGGCCCGGTCCAGGGCCTTCTCCGAGATGCCGTTGCAGTTGCAGACGTACATGGGTCCCACTCCGGGATCCAGTATTTGGCAACTGAGACTGAGAATCAATAGATAAAAGTCACAGATGCGCCGGAGCCGGCAGCCGGAGGTGCACCGTGGTGCCCTTGCCGGGCTCGCTCTCCAGGAAGAGAAGCCCCCCGTGGGCCACCACGATGCGGTGGCAGACGGCCAGGCCGAGACCGGTGCCCCCACCGAAGGTGGTGAAGAAGGGGTCGAAGACCCGGGTGAGGTCGTCGGAGGGGATGCCGCAGCCGTTGTCCTTGAGGGCGAGGTGCCAGTGGAGGGTCCCCTCCAGCTCCTCCTCCGCGGCCCGCAGGGTGACCCGAGGCTTCGCCTGGCCCTCGGTGGCCCGCCAGGCGTTCTGGAGGAGGTTCAGGGCCACCTGCCGGAGGAGGTCCGGGTCGGCCAGCCAGCGGGCCTTCTTCGGGATCCGGTTCTCCCAGGCCGCGCCCTCGGCCAGGGTGGCGGTGCCCAGGGCCTCGTTCCAGAAGGCGTGGAGGTCCAAGGGCTGGGGCTTGGGATGGAGGTCCCGGCTGAAGGTGAGGGTGTTGCTCACCACCCGGTTGAGGCGCCCCACATCGTCCTGGAGCTTCCGCACGAGGTCCAGGGGGCCCTCCTGCCCGGCGAGGTCCTGCTTGAGCATCCCGATGTACAGGTTCAGCGCGCCCAGGGGGTTCCGGATCTCGTGGGCCAGCTCCGCGGCCATGCGCCCCATGGCCTCCAGGCGCTCCTCCCGGGTGTCCTGCTGGCGCCGCAGCACCTGCTCGGTGATGTCCCGCCACACCACGATGCGGCCGCCGCCCGGCACCGGGCGATGCTCCTCCTCCATGAACCGCTCGGGGCCCTCGGGGGCCTGGAGGCGCTTGAGGCCGGGCTGGCTGGCCCGCTCCCAGGGGGCGGGGCCCTCGAGGGTGAGGCCGTTCAGGCCCTCGGGACGGTTGGTGAAGCGCAGGTCGTCGCCCTCGCCCACCACCCAGATGGCGAAGGGCATGCTCTCGAGCACCGCCTGGAGCTCCCCCTGGAGCTGGCCCAGCTGGCCCTGGAGGGCCGTGTACCGGGCCTGGAGCTGGTCGCTGGCGGCCGTGAAGGCCTGGAAGGCCTCGAGCAGCTTCTGGGTGTCCATGTCAGCGGAGGAGCGCGGTGAAGGCATCCTTCAGCTCGCCCTTGGGCTCGGCGTTGGCCAGCTCCTGGAGGCCCTGGCGCCCGGCGGGCCAGATCGCGGCCAGAGCCTTGGCGGCGCCGAGGCGGATGCCCGGGCTCTCGGAACCGGAGAAGAAGCCCTTCTTGCGGATGAGCTCCACCAGCGGCTGAACGGAGCGGGGGCTCTGGATCAGGGCCAGGGTCTCGAGCACCTTCAGCCGCAGGGGTTCCGGGAGTTTCCGGTCCTGGGCGGACTCGAGGAGCACGGGCACCGCGGACTCCGAGCGGAGCTGACCCAACCCGAAGATGATCTCCAGCTGCGTTTCGGCATCCGAATCCTTCAGCAGGGCCAGGAGGTGGGGTTCGGCGGCGGGCCCGCCGAGCTTCCAGGCGGCCCGCACCGCGGTGCGCTGGACCCGCACCTCCTTGGCGCGGAGCAGGGGCAGGATGGCGGGGAGGGACCCCGCGTCGCCGGATTCGCTGACGAGGGTCAGCAGGTTCCGGGCGAGGTACCAGGGGATGGCCCCACCCAGGGCCTCGCGGAGGGGCTGCATGGCCAGCGGGCCGTAGGTGCGCAGGGCGTCCATGATCCGACCTCTTCGGGCCCGGTCGGGCTCCTTCCCCAGGGCCTGGATGAGGTGGCGGACCATGGGGCCGCCCAGCATCTCGTAGTAGATCGCGGTGACGACCGCAGCCTGCTCCTTGTCATGCCGGAAGAGGCACTGGAGGGCCATGTCCATGGCCTCTGGGGTCTGCAGGGCGAGCTTGAGTTGGCCCAGGGCCTCCGTGCGCCAGGGGTGGGCCTCGTTCAGCATGGCGGCATGGTTCTCGAGTTCCTGGAGCTCCTCGGCGAGGAGGACCAGTTGCCCCCGCTGGAGGGGTGCGAGCATCAGGCGCTGGAGGGCCTCCGAAGAATGCCGGTGGACCAGGGGATCCGACTCCCAGCCGAAGTGGGCCCGGAGGCCATGGTCCATGGGGTTCTCGACCTCGGCGGGGAGGCCGGGATCCAGGGCCCAGTGGGCCATGCCCAGGAGGGTCTCGGCGGCCTGGCCGCGCAGCTCCGCATGGTCCGACTGCAGGGCATCGAGCAGGCGGTCGAGGCAGCGCACCATCGCCTCGGTGCGGCGGGAATCCAGCAGCTCCCGCAGAAGGGCCAGCCGCTGCTCGACGCTGAGGCGGAAGAGCGCACCCTCCTCGAGCACCTTCACCAGCTTGGCCTCCGGGGAGAGCGCCTCCCAGGAGAGCCGCCGCTGGATCCCCTCCACCGGCGAGGCGTCCATGTTCATGCCGCGGAGGTGGGTGCCGAGGGCCCGGGTGAGGCCGGCCTGGTCGGGCAGCGGGGAGAGGATGGTGTGGAGGGGCTCCTCCAGGGCCTCCCAGGGGATGTTGCGGGAGAGCAGCGTGCTCACGGCCACCGAGAGCAGCTCGGGGGCCAGCGCCTTGATGCCCAGCCCCAGGCCCTGAGGGCGATCCGGCAGGGTGCTGATGCCCGCCAGGATGCTCATCTGGCGCTCCGGTGGCAGGTCCATCAGGACCTGGCGGAGCACGCCGAGCTGGGCGGTGGTGGGCATGTTGTCCGTAAGGCCGAGGCTCTGCCCCAGGGCCCCCAGGCTGCTGAGGTCCGCCGGCTCGAACCCATCGAGGATCGCGCTGCCGATGCCCGTCAGGCGGTCACGGACCGGGGGGGGCGGGAGGGTGCGCAGGAGGGCCTGGCGGACCAGGAGCAGCAGCTGCTCGGGGGGGCCGAAGGCCCGGTACTCGCCGGAGGTGGGGATCGCCCAACCCCCGCTCTCGGCGCCCGTGGGCCGTGGAGGGGGGGGCGCGGAGGGGGATGCGGGGGAAGGGGCCGAAGGGGCGGCCGCAGCCGCGGGGAGGGCCGGGCGCGGGGTGGCCGCGGCGGGGAAGGTGGCGGGGGCCGCGACCTGGGCCGCTTCCCCGGCGCCGTCCCCGCCCTCGCCCTCGCGCACTTCCCGGTACTGGATCTGGCTCACCCGCAGGGAGGTGATCCCGTTCTTGTCCAGGAGGGCCTGCACGCCGCCGAGCTCCTCGAGCCGCTGGGGCTTCAGCAGGAGGATCTCGAGCATCACCTGGAGGTCCTTCGCGCTGACGCCGGCCTGGAAGATGAAGCCGCTCACATGGCGGTCCGTGAGGGTGCGGACCAGGGCGGTCATGTGGGGACCGTGGACCTCCACGGGCAGGCCGTTCACGAAGGCCTTCCCGGAGGCCACGACGAACTGCAGCTGGGGCGTGTCCCGCAGCCACTCCCCGAGCGCGGCGTGGGCGTTCTTCAGGGCGTCCTGGCTGCGCGGGTGGGCCGCGGTGTACATCTGGATGCCCTTGAGCCCCATGGCCAGGGCCTGGGCGATCGGGAGGAAGTCCTTCATGCGGTGGCCTCCGGGCAGGGGCCCATGGGGTCCTGCCATTCACGCGAGAGCTGGGCGTAGTGGGCTTCCAGGAAGGCCAGCCTGCGACGGCCCTCCTCCCGGGCGGGCTCGGTGTTGAAGCTGTCCACGATGCCCCGGGCGAGGGGGAGCCAAGCCTGGCCTCGGCGCAGGATCTCGGCGGTGTCGATGGGCTGGAAGGCCCCGCTGATGCATCCGAAGTGGATGAGGCTCGCCGCCCCGATCTTGCTGAGCTTGTCGCAATCCCAGAGGCAGGCCGTCTCGAGGGGCTCGAGGCGCCGGGTCAGGCGGAGCCCCACGTGGTGGTCGATGGCATGGCGCACCGCGGGGATCTTCGCGATGGGGAAATCGGTGCCCGCCAGGAGGCCCTCCACGGCGGCGCTGGCGTCCTGGGCGTGGGTGTCCTTGCTCTGGGGATCCTTGAGCCGCTTCCGCACGTCGTGGAGCCAGGCGGCGCACTCCACCACGTCCAGGTCCGCGCCCACGAGCGGGCACAGCCAGCGCGCCAGCTTCACGGCGGCGAAGGTGTGCTCGAAGCGGTAGTTGAAGATGGGGCGGGGACCTTCGGCCGTCGCGTGCGACACCTGCCAGAAGCGGATCGCATCCGCGTCCGAGTAGGAGCGGAGGGCCTCTTCACAGGCTTGGCGCCAAGGTGTTGTCGGCATCACCTACCCAAACTACACAGAGGCGAGGCGCTGGAACAGGGCCACTGGGACGGAAACGGCACCAGGTGTGACGAACGCGGCTCCCGTGCCGACGAACCGGATCAGGCTCCGCAGTGGAAGCGGAGGGCCTGGACGGTGGCCTGGATCTCCTCGTACATGGGGCGATCCTCCCAGGGCGGGCAGGCCGCCGACAGGCGATCCACGAGGGGCTGCAGGCCCGAAGCGGGCTGGAGGCCGAGGAGCCGCACCCCTTCGAGGGCCATGCGGGCCTCCAGGGCCAGGACCTGCTCCAGGGCGTCCACCGCACGGAGGAGCTTGCGGGCCGCGATGGGGCCCATGCTCACGTGATCCTCCTTGCCGGCGCTGGTGGGGATGGTGTCCACGCAGGCGGGATGCGCGAGGCCTTTCATCTCGCTGACCAGCGCCGCGGAGGTGACGTGCGCCATCATGAACCCGGACTCCAGGCCCCCGTTCCGGGTGAGGAAGGCGGGCAGATCGGAGTATGCGGGATTCACGAGCCGCTCCTGCCGCCGCTCGCTGATGGAGGCCAGGTCGGCGGAGGCGATGCAGAGGACGTCGCAGGCGAAGGCCGGATACTGGCCGTGGAAGTTGCCGCCGGACCGGCTCTCCTCCGTGTCCGTGAAGATCATGGGGTTGTCCGTGGCGCTGTTCAGCTCCCGCTCGAGGATGTCCCCAGCGAAGACCAGGGCATCCCGGCTCACGCCATGCACCTGAGGGATGCAGCGCAGGGACTAGGCGTCCTGGACCCGGGCGCAGTCCTTGTGGCTCTCGCCGATCTCGCTGGAGTCCCCGAGGATGGCGCGCATGCGGAGGGCCACCTCCACCTGCCCGGGATGGGGGCGGGCGGCGTGGATGCGGGGATCGAAGGCGGCCCGGGTGCCCTGGAGGGCCTCCAGGCTGAGGGCGGCGATCTCCTCGCTGGCATCCACGAGGGTGCGGAGGCGGTCGAGGGCGAGGCAGCCCAGGGAGGTGATCAGCTGGGTGCCGTTGATGAGCGCCAGGCCCTCCTTGGCCTCGAGGGTGACCGGGGTCAGGCCGGCCTTCGCGAGGGCCTGCCCGCCGGGGATGAAGGTCGCGCCGGACCAGGCCTGGCCCTCCCCCACGAGGAGCAGCGCCATGTGGGCCAGGGGGGCGAGGTCGCCACTGGCGCCCACGCTGCCCTGGCTGGGCACCACCGGCACCACGTCCCGGTTCAGGCACTCCATGAGCAGCTGGATGGGCTCCGGCCGGATCCCGCTGTGGGCCTTGAGCAGGCAGTTGATGCGGGCGGCCATGAGGGCCCGCGTCTGGGCCTTCGGCAGGGGGTCGCCGACGCCCGCGGCGTGGCTGCGCACGAGGTTGAGCTGGAGCTGACGCAGTTGGTCCGGGGGGATCACCACGGTGGCGAACTGGCCGAACCCGGTGTTGATGCCATAGACGGTGCGACCCTCCCGGAGGATGCGATCGATCACGGCCCGGTTGGCGGAGACGGCGGCCAGGGCGGCGCCGTCGAGGGCCACGGGCTCCCCTTCGGCGATGGCGGTGAGCTGGGCGGCGGTGAGGTCACGACCATTGAGCAGGATCATCGGGAAGCCTCCTGTGGCTTGCGGAAGGTCAGGGCGACGAGCCAGGCGGAGCCCACCACGCCGGTGGCGGCCAGATAGGGCGCGGCGTAACCCCACTTGGCGAAGCAAAGGCCCCCGAGGAAGGGGCCCAGGATGCGCCCGAGGCCCTGCATGGCGTTGAGCACGCCGAAGATGCCGCCCTGCTCCTCGCTGGGGGTCAGCTGGCTGGCGAGGGCGAAGGTCGCGGTGCCGTTCATGCCGCTGCCCCAGGCGAGGGGGATCATCAGCAGGAGGAAGGGCCAGGCCCAGGGGGCGCGGGGGAGCAGGAAGAGGGCCCCTGTCATGAAGAGCAGGCCGACGCCCATCGCCACGCGCTCGGGAATGCGCTTGGCCACGACCCGCACCAGTCCGCCCTGGTAGATCACGATGCAGATGCCCACGAAGGCGAAGAGCCAGCCGACCTGCTTGGGACCGAAGCCGAACCGCGCGTGGGCCATGAGGCTGAAGGTCCCCTCCATCATCGAGAACCCGGTCATGGCGAGCAGGGCGATGAGAAGAAGGGAGGGCATCCCCTTCCGGCCGAAGGCGCGGGCGAGGGCGTGGCCCCGGCTCTCCTCGGCCTTGGCACGGAGCCGCGATTCGGCCGTGAGGGTCTCCGGCAGCCAGGCGAGCACGAGGAGGGAGGCCACGAGGCTGAGCCCCGCCGCCACGAGGAAGGGGAGCTGGATGTGCTGCTCCGCCAGGTGCAGGCCCCAGGCGCTTCCGCTTAGGATGCCCGCCAGCGCCGGGCCCAGCACGAAGCCGAGGCCGAAGGCCGCACCGATCATGCCGAGCGCCTTGCTGCGTTCCTCCGGGGCCGAGCAGTCGGCCATGGCCGCCTGGGCCACGGAGATGTTTCCGCCCGTCACGCCATCGAGGATCCGGGCCACCAGCACCCACTCGTAGCGCATGGTGAGGCCCAGCATGAGGTACCCCAGCGCGCTGCCGAGGAGGGACACCCAAAGAACCGGCCGGCGACCCACCAGGTCGCTGAGGCGGCCCAGGAGCGGGGAGGCCAGGAACTGCATGAGGGAGAAGCTCACGAAGGCCAGTCCGGCCCAGAAGGCGCCGGGATCCGCCAGCCCCAGGGAACCGTTCAGGGTCGTCATCCACCCCGAGGGATGCTCGGAGACATGCTTCGCGTAGATCGGCAGGAGGGGGATGACGATCCCGAAGCCGAGCAAGTCCACGAAGACCGTGAGGAAGATGGCGAAGCGGGCTCGTCTCAGGTCGGACATCGGGGGCACCAGCCTTCCAGGATAGAGGGCCGGGCCCCGTCCGTCACGCCACGGGTCAGGCGAAGCGGAACCGCCGCACCGCCAGGAGGAAGGCGCCCAGGGCCCAGGCGGCGACCACCAGGAGGCCGAAGCCATGGCCCGTCAGGCTGGCGCCGTCGTTGAACACCGCCCGGAGGGCCTTGAGGAAGGGGCCCAGGGGCAGGAGCTGGACGGAGACCTGGAGCCACTTCGGGGCCCCGTCGAGGGAGAAGTAGACCCCTCCCAGGAACATCATGGGGAAGAAGAGGAGGTTGCTGATGGCGGCGTAGGTCTCCGAGGTGTTCGCGAAGCTGGAGAGGGCGAAGCCGAGGGCCATGAAGGTGGCGGTGCCCAGCACGATGAGCAGGGCGAGCAGGAGGTAGCTTCCCTGGTTGGCGATCCCGAAGGTGAGCCGGCCCACGAGGAGGAGGAGCACCACGGAGATGGCGGCCACCGTGAGGCGGTGCAGGATCTGGCCCCCGAGGAAGATGCTCTTGGGCAGGGGGGTGACGCCGAGCCGCTTGAACTTCCCCTTCTCCCGGTAGGCCACGTTCACCATGCCCACGGCGAAGAGGCCCATGCTCATGAGGTTCATCCCGAGGAGCCCGGGGAGCAGGAAGGCGGCGTAGTTGGTGGCCTTGGCCTTGCCGGGGCTCTCGGTGCTGATGGGCAGCCTCTGGGGTTCGGGTTGGCCGGCGAGTTTGGCCTGGGCGATGAGGTGGGCCTGTTGCACGAGGCTGGCACCCTGGAGGCCCTGGGCCATGAGGTAGGCGTTCACCCGGAGGCGGGGGGCTGTGTCGGGCCCCTCCACGAGAACGGCCACCTTGCCGTCCTTCCACTTGGCCTCGGCGGCCTCGGGGGAGAGCTTCTCCACGGTGACGTGCTGGGCCTCGATGGCCTCGCGCAGGGCCTGGTCCCGGGTGGTCTCAGGACCCGCCTGGATGCGCACGATGGTGACCTTGGGGCCGCCGCCGTCCCGGAAGATGGTGCCGAAGCCCAGGAGCATGAGCACGGGGAAGGCGAAGGTCCAGAACATCGCCCCCTTGTCGCGGGCGTAGAGCTTCCATTCCATGAGGAACTGGCGCCAGAGCAGGTGCATCGGAAACTCCAAGAAGGACACGGGGAACGCGGAGGGGAGGGAGATCACGGAGCGAAGGGCGGGGATTCCGGGCACGGTTCCTCAGTGTTCTCCGCCTTCTCCGTGATCTCCGTGTCTGGAACGGGTCAATCGCGCAGGCTGCGGCCGGTCAGCTGCAGGAAGACGTCTTCGAGGGTGGGGCGGCGGAGGTGGAGTTGGGCGTAGGGGACGCCGAGCCGGTCGGCGGCCTCGAGGATCGCGGGCAGCTGGCCCTTGGGATCCTCCAGGTGCATGTCCCAGCGGTCCTCCACGACCTCCACCGGCCGCCCGATGGCGGCGGCGAAGGAGGCGGGCTCCGGCGGGGCCTGGTCGAAGGCCAGCTCCGCCACGCTGGGGAGGCCGAGCTCGGCCACGAGCTGCCGGGGCGTGCCCACCTTCAGGACCTTCCCGTGGTCCACGATGGCGATGCGGTCGCAGAGCACCTCCGCTTCATCCATGTAGTGGGTGGTCAGCAGCACGGTGCGGCCCTCGGCCTTCATGCGCTTCACCACGTCCCAGAGCCCGCGGCGGGCC
>CAZVKM010000047.1:0-9442 GCA_964627685.1 uncultured Solibacteraceae bacterium
AACTACTCCACGAACCTCCCCCTGGCCCAGGGCGTGAAGTTCGACATCTGAGGCGAGCGAACCTCTGCGAGCGGCCCCCATCCGGGGGCCGCTTCGTTCAGAACCGGACCCCGAAGTGGAGGTCCACCTCCCGGCCCGGCCCGGGCAGGGGGGCATTGCCCCCCACCCCCGGAATGCCATAGGGCTGGATGAAGGGCACCGCCGCATCGGTGACGTTGCCCACCCTCAGCCCCAGCTCCGCGCCGCGGCCGAAGGTGCGGGTGAGGTAGAGGTCCAGGAGCCCCGTCCCGTGGAACTTCGCGGGCACGGTCTCTCCGTACCGATACCCGTAGCGCGGCCCATAGAGGATCAGGCTGGGGTTGAAGGACCACCCCTCCGAGAACCGCCACTGCACCTGGAAGGCCGCCTTCAGGGGGGCGAAGCCCACGTGGTGCCCCTCCTTGCCCTCCACCCGGTAGAACGCCGCCTCACGGTCCCGTGCCTGCGCGTAGGAGAGGGAGCCTTCCACGCTCAGGGAGGCGGTTCGCCCCTTCACCTGGAACTCCAGCCCCTGGGCCCCGGTGTAGTCAAAGTTGAGATAGGTGTTCACGCTCGGTGCCGGGCTCGCATAGCTGATCGGATCATGGATCCGGATCACGAAGGCGTTCAGCGAGGCGTAGACCGCCGGGGACAAGGCGCGTCCCACCTCCGCCTCGAAGCTCTGGGTGCGCTCCGGCTTGAGGAGCGGGTTCACGAAGAGGTTTTCGATGGAGGGCGCCCGGAAGGCCCCGGCCACCAGGAGCTTCACGTGGCCCTCCTCCGTCGCCCGGGTATAGGCCAGGCGGGGGCTTGTGGCGGACCCGTACTCGCTGTTGTGGTCGTAGCGGACCCCCAGATCCAGGTTCCCGAACCCGGAGGTCCACAGCACCTGGGCCGTGCCCGCCCGATGCTCGTAGACGTAGTGCTGACGGAGTCCCAGCCGGCTCCAGAAGATGTTGGAGTCGTCCTGGATCGCCTCCACCCCCAGGGAGAGCTTCACGGTGGAGGTGGCGGCCCAGGTGGTGGCGAGGCCGCCCACCAGTCGGGTGTTCCGATCCGTCCGGCTGTCCGTGTAGTTCCAGGGGCTCTGGCCCTTCAGGCTCACCCTGGGCTGCACGGTCCAGTCCCCGGAGGTCCAGGTGTAGTCGAGGCCCAGGAGGTCCGAGGGGAAGGTCAGCCATGCGAAGGTGGGCTTGTACTCCCGGGTGTAGTCCCCCACCGCGTAGGCATCGTGGATGAAGCGCACATTCAGGTCGCCGAGGGAGTATCCGAGGTTCAGCCAGGTCTGGGCCAACCGGTCCGCGTCCCCAGCCTCCACGGATCCCGACGGGGTGACCCTGGGGCCCACGCCCCGGGGCACCATGGCGCGCCCGATGGAGAGGGAGACTTCCTGGTCCCCCCAGGCCTTGCCGAAGGTCACCTCCCCCTGCCGCGTCGGCTGGTCGGATCCGCTCATGCGCCCCAGCCAGAGATCCCCGGCGAGGCCATCCACTTCGCTCCCCCGACGGGTGAATACGTGGATCACCGCCAGCTCCGCGAACCCTCCGTAGAGGACGCTCCCCGGGCCCCGGATGATCTCGATGCGATCCACGTTGGCCAGGAGGACGTGCCCTCCATAGGGCGTGGTCCCGTAGAGCGGCTCGTTCATCTCGAGGCCGTCCACGAGGAGCAGCACCTTCCCGTCATGGCCCCAGGCGGTCCGGACCCCGATGCCCACCACCCCGTTGGTGTCGGAGCCGAAGTCGAATCCCGGAACCCGACGCAGCAGCTCCAGGAGGTCCCGCGCCCCCGACGCCCGGATCTCATCCCGGCGGAGCACCGTCACGATGCCCGGGCTCTCCCGGGCCGAGAGGGGATACTGCGTGGCCACCTCCACCCGGGTGTCCAGGAGGGCCTTCAGGTCCGGCGCCTGGGCCCCGAGCGAGGAGGCCGCCAGGACCGCCCCGAGGGGGGTCCATCGAGCAGCTGGCACCCAAGTGGGCAAGGGGCCTCCAGGGAAAGGGCGTCCGGTCCCCACCGCTTCGGTCCCCGCCCCGGGGGAGCTGAATCCTGGTCGGGCCAGGGGCCAGGGGCCTGTCCCAGGGGGCCACGCGCGACGGCCCCCGGGGCTGGAAGGGGGATGCTGGAGGATCCTCCCCGGAGTCCCCATGCGGTCCCCCCTGCGCGCCCCCTTGCTGGCCCTGCTCCCGACGTTGCTCTGCGGCCAGACCCCGCCGCCCGCCCCGGCTCCGGCCGCCGGCCGACCGGCCCCCCTGCCCGAGGGCGTCCCCGGCCAGCTCATGAAGGCCATCGCAGAGAAGGGGCAGCAGCTCGGCGACCTCCAGGAGCTGGTGGACACCATCGGCCCGCGCCTCACGGGCTCGGAGCGCATGCGGAAGGCCCACGCCTGGGCCCAGGCCAAGCTCACCCAGATGGGGGCCGTCAACGTGCACGAGGAGGCCTGGAGCTTCGGCCTGCCCTGGGTCCGGGGCCTGGATCAGGCCCGCCTCCTCACCCACAACCAGATGCCCCTGATGATCGCCCACAACGCCTTCACGCCCGGCCTGGAGAAACCCACGGTGGGCGAGGTGATGGAGCCTGCGGACTTCCGCCTGGAGACCCTGCAGGCCCTCAAGGGCCAGCTCAAGGGCAAGATCCTCCTCCGCAGCATGGGCGCACGTCCCGCCCCCGGCGCTCCCCGCCCCACGGGCATGCCCGCCCAGCGGGATGTGGAGGCCCTCAACCAGTTCCTCAAGGAGGAAGGGGTGCTCGCCATCTTCGGCATGAGCAACAAGCCGTACGGCCTCCTCACCACCGGGGGCCGCACCGTGCAGGAGGCCGCCAAGGCGCCCGTGCCCACCGCCACCCTCACCCAGGAGGGGTTCAAGCAGCTGCAGCGGCTGCTGGCCCGCAAGGAGCCGGTGAAGGTGGAGCTCCAGCTGGGCGGCAAGCTCGGCAAGGCCAAGGTGGACGACTACAACGTGGTGGGCGAGATCCGCGGCAGCGAGAAGCCCGAGGAGGTGGTGATCATCGGCGCCCATATGGACAGCTGGGACCTCTCCACCGGCACCAACGACAACGGCACCGGCACCTGCGCCTCCCTGGAGGCCCTGCGGGCGATCCTCGCCAGTGGCGCCAAGCCCAAGCGCACCATCCGCGTGGTGCTCTTCTCCGGCGAGGAGCAGGGGCTCCTGGGGTCCAAGGCCTACGCCGAGGCCCACAAGGAGGAGCTGAAGCAGGTCCAGGCCGTGATCGTGGATGACATGGGCACCGGCCGCATCCGGGGCTGGGCCCTGCAGGGTCGTGAGGACCTCAAGGGCGCCATGGCCGCGGTGATCTCGCCCATGAACGACTTCGGCCTCCGGGAGCTGAGCCTGGCCCGCATGGGGGCCACGGACCACGCCTCCTTCCTGCCCTTCGGCGTGCCCGCCTTCTCCGCCGTGCAGGACGCGGAGGACTACAACACCCACACCCACCACAGCCATGTCGACAGCTTCGAGCGCGTGCAGCCCGAGGCCCTGACCCAGGGCACCCAGGCCCTGGCCGTGACCGCCTGGGAGCTCGCCAACCTGGACGCCAAGCTGCCCCAGAAGGCCCCCGAGGCGCGGGAAGCCCAGCCTTCCCAGCCCCAGCGCTGAGCCTCCCCGACCCTTCGCCACCCCCTCCCCGGAGCCCCCATGAGCCGCCTCACCTACCTCCTCGCCGCCGCCTTGGCCTCGGCCGTCCTCACCGCCCAGGAGCGGGCCCCCGAGAAGGCCCCCGCCCGCCCCACCATGTCCCTCTTCCAGCCGGTGAAGCCCTATGCCAGCGACACCAACCGGCTCATCCAGGAGATCGCCGAGAAGGGCGAGGCCCTGAAGAACCTGGAGGAGATGTGCGACTCCATCGGCCCCCGGCTGACGGGCTCCGAGCAGCTCCGCACCGCCCAGCGCTGGGCCATGGACAAGCTGAAGGCCTACGGGGCGGAAAACGTGCACGAGGAGGGATACGCCTTCGGCCGGCCCTGGCACCGGGGCCTCTCCCGCGCCCGCCTCACCAACGCCAACGGCCAGTCCCTCAACGTGGCCCAGATGGCCTGGACCGAGGGCACCAAGGGCGTCCTGAAGGGCGAGGTGGCCGTCCTCGACGTGAAGACCCTGGACGAGCTCAAGGCCGCGGCCCCGGGCCTGAACGGGAAGATCGTGCTCCTGGCCAACCAGCCCCGCCCGACGCCCGAGCAGCGCAAGAACATGGAGGCCTACTTCGCCGAGTTCACCAAGGCCATGAGCGAGGCCCGGATGGCCTGCGTCCTCATGACCTCCGACAAGAAGGACGACCTGCAGAACATGACCGGCAGCCCCGAGGGCCGCTTCCGCTTCAACGTGCCCACGGCCTTCATCGCCCAGGAGCACACCTCCCTCCTGAAGCGCCTCATGGCCCGGGGCCAGAAGCCCAGCCTCGAGATCGAGCTGACCGGCCGCTTCGGCGAGAAGGAGGTCCAGGCCTACAACGTGGTGGCCGAGCTCCGGGGCTCCGAGAAGCCCGAGGAGGTCGTCATCGTGGGCGGGCACCAGGACTCCTGGGACCTGAGCACCGGGGCCACGGACAACGGCACCGGCACGGTGGCGGCCATGGAAGTGCTGCGGGCCATGAAGGCCCTGGGCCTCAAGCCGAAGCGCACCCTGCGCGTGGTGCTCTTCTCCGGGGAGGAGCAGGGCCTGCTGGGCTCCCGCGCCTACGTGAAGGCCCATGAGGCCGAGCTCAAGAACGTCCAGGCCGTGCTCATCGACGACCTGGGCTCCGGCCGCATCAAGGGCTTCATCGACATGGGCGTGGAAGCCTGGCGGGGCCCTCTGGCCACGGCCATGGCGGGCGCCAACGGCCTCGGGGCCGTGGAGCTGCCCGCGGCCATCATGCCCGGCGCCACGGACCACTGGCCCTTCTTCCAGAAGGGGGTGCCCGGCTTCGCCGCCATCCAGGAGCCCCTGGACTACTTCACCCACACCCACCACAGCCAGGTGGACAGCTTCGACCACGTGGTGAAGGAGGACCTCCTCCAGGGCACCCAGGTCATGGCCGTCACGGCCTGGGGCCTCCTCAACGGAGACCGCCTGCCCCACCAGGCGCCGGCCCAGGGCCCCGCGGGCCACTGACCCCGGCGCGGGCGGTGGGCGGGCTCAGTCCACGAGCTTGCCCACCACCTGCAGGAGGCGCTCCGGCTCGAAGGGCTTGCCCATCCAGCCACTGGCCCCGGCCGCCTTGGCGGCCTGCTTCAGCTCCTCCCCCGTGGCGGTGGTCAGGAGCACCACCGGCGTCTTCCGCGTGGCCGGAAGGGCCCGCAGCTCCTTGAGGAACTCGAGGCCGGACTTCCCGGGCATGTTGAGGTCCGTGATGATGAGGTCGAAGGTGCCCAAGGAGGCCATGGCCATCCCCGCTTCGGCATCCGCCGCCTCCCCCACCCCGTAGCCGGCCCCCTCCAGGGTGAGCCGTACGAAGCTGCGGATGCTGGAGCTGTCATCGACGGTGAGGATGCGCTTGGCCATGTCCAGCGCATCGGGTGCGGCCCTTGGGAGGTTGAGCCCTGGGGGGGGGTCAATCCGGGGGGGCCCAGCGGCCCCGCCAGGCCTCCGGGAGCCGCGCTTCGCACCGGCGGCCCCAGGCCTCCCCATGCCCCAGGAGCAGTGGGGTGGCCAGGGAGGTGAGGATGCTGCAGCCCACCGCCACGGCGAAGAGCTCCGGCCGCACCACCCCATGGGCCAGCCCCGTGCCGGCCATGATGAAGGAGAACTCCCCGATCTGTCCGAGGGCCAGGCCCGCCTCCACCCCGATCCGCGGGGGAATGCGGACCACCGCGGCCGCCGTGGTCACCGCGAGGGCCTTGCCGAGGATCACCAGCCCCGAAAAGGCGAGGATGGGCGCCCAGAGGGCCGGGAGGGTCCGCGGGTCCAGCTGCATCCCCACGGACACGAAGAAGATGGCGGCGAACACATCCCGGAAGGCCTGGAGCTGATGCTCCACCCGCCGCCCCTCCCCGGACTCGGAGACCAGCATGCCCGCCAGGAAGGCCCCCATGGCCAGGGAGAAGCCCGCCTTGGCCGCGAGCACGGCCAGGGTGAAGCAGAACCCGATGGCCCCCACGGCCATGAGCTCATCCCGTCCCTGGCGGCCCAGCCAGCGGAACAGGGGGGGCACCAGCCCCTGGCCCACCACGAGCACCGCCGCCACGAACCCCAGGAGGCGGAGCAAGAGCGTCCCCACGTGGCCGGGCTCCAGCGCGCCGAGGGTCGCCGCCGCGGTCAGCAGGGTGAGGAAGAGGACCGCGAAGAGGTCCTCCACGATGAGCACCGAGAACACGAAACGCCGGAGGCCCTCCGCGACGGGCCGCTCCGCGAACACCTTGGCGATGATCATGGTGCTGGAGATGGCGCTGACGCCCCCTGCGAAGAGGGCCGTGAGGGGTGGCCAGCCCAGGAGCCGGGCCAAGGCGAAGCCCCCGCAGGCCAGGGCGCCCACCTCCAGGGCCCCCACCAGGCCGGCCACGGGCGCGGCCTTCAGGAAGGCCCGGGGGCTGAACTCCAGCCCGATGCAGAACATGAGGAAGATGACCCCGAGCTCCGCCAGGGTGGCGACGTTGTGCGGATCCGCCACCAGCGGGATGGGCACGTGGGGGCCCACCACCAGACCCGCCACCAGGTAGGCCATGACCACCGGCACCCGCAGGCGCTGGCAGAGCACGGTGATGACCGCGGAGACCCCCAGCACCAGGGCCAGGTCGAGGATCAGGCGCGGGACCTCGTGCATGTCAGGGCGCCGGCTCGGACTCGCCCTTGGCCTGGCTCGCGAAGCTCTTGAGCAGGGCGGGGGGGCCCATCACCAGCACCTCGTCCCCGGCTTCGAAGGTGTCCGAGCCCTGGGGGTTGAACTGGAGGGGCCTCCCGGCGCGGCGGATGCCGACGATGAGGCAGCCCGTGGTGTCCCGGATGCGGGCCTCGCGGAGCACCTTCCCGGCCATCCAGGAGGCCGGGGAGATCTGGATGCGCTCCAGGGCGAGCTCGATCTGGTCCTCGCTCAGCACCACGTCGTACATGTCCATGAGGTTCGGGTTCATGAGCAGGGCCGCCATGCGGCGTCCCCCGATCTCGTAGGGGCTCACGATGTGGTCGGCCCCGGCGGCCTTGAGCTGCCGCTCCGTGCCCAGCTTGGCGTTGCGCGCCACCACGAGGAGCTTGGGGTTGAGCTCCTTGGCCATGAGGGTCACGAGCACGTTGTCGGCGTCGGAGGTGAGGGCCGCCATGAGCCCCTTGGCCCGGTGGATGCCGGCGCGGATGAGCACGTGGTCCTGCATGGCGTTGCCATGGAGGAGGATCTCGCCCTGGATCTTCGGGTTGTTGCCTTTGTGGCCGTCCTGCTCGATGACCACGAAGGGCACGCCCGCGGCCTTCAACTCGAGCACGGCCTGGAAGCCCATCTTGCCCAGGCCGCAGACGATGATGTGGTCGTGCAGCGCGTCGAGCCGCTTGTCCATGCGTCGCTCCCGAAGGTAGCCCTGGAGGTCGCCCTCCACGATGAGGGCCGTGAGGTTGGAGAGGGCGTAGGTGGCCACGCCGAGGCCGGCCACCAGGTACCCGATGGTGAAGAGCTTGCTGCCCGTGGAGACGTCGCCCATCTCCCGGAAGCCCACGGTGAACAGGGTGGTGACGGCCATGTAGAAGCTGTCCACCACGTTGGTCTTGGAGATGTAGTGGTAGCCCAGGGCCCCCACGAAGACCACGAGGGTGAGCAGGAGCACCGTGAAGCGGAACCGGTGGAGCGGCGGAAGGTCCCTCATCGCCCTATCCGGGGAGGTTCGGCTTGATGCTGAAGTTCATCGTCGCGGCCACCACGAGCTTGTCGGCGCAGTGGACGCGCGCCTCAACTACCGCACCGGCCCGGGAGAGGCGCAGCACCGCGGCCGTGGCCACGGCGGGGCCCATCGCCGGCTCCAGGTAGCGAACGTGCAGGTCCGAGGTGGCGAAGGGCATGGCCCCGTCGAAGGCCGTGGAGAGGGCCACGGCGCCCACCATGTCCACCATGGTGGCCAGCACGCCGCCATTCACGTTCCCGCGCCCCCCGTTGGTGGTGCGGGGCCCGGGCTTCAGCCGCATGAGGGCCGTGCCCGGGGCCACCTCATCGATGGTGAGGTCCCAGTCCTTGATGAGGGGCCAGGGGTGGAAGCGGTCCTGGAGGCGGGCCAGGAGATCCGAAGCCAGGACCGCGGGAAGGGTGGGCTTGGGCATGGGCCCAGTGTAGCCCCCGGTCTCAGCCCAGGAACCGGTCGAGCACCTCCACCAGGCGGGTGGGGGTGAAGGGCTTGGTGATCCATCCGGTGGCGCCGGCCTGCCGGCCGGACTGCCGGCCCGTGTCCGAGCCATCCGCGGTGACCATGAGGATGGGCACGCCGAGGTATCCCTCCGTGGCCCTGAGCTTGGCGATGAGCTCCACCCCATCCATGCCGCCCATCACCTTGTCGGTGAGCACCGCGTCGTAGACCTTGCGGGAGGCCAGCACCAGGGCCTCCTCCCCGCTCTTGGCGAAGGTGGGGATGTACCCGGCCTCCTGCAGGATGTCGCCCACGAAGCTGCGCATGGACGCCTCGTCATCCACCACCAGGATGCGCTTCGCCATGGGCCCTCCCTCCTTCCGGATCGGAGGCATCCCGGGGAGGGATGAGTACCAGACCTCCCGGGGCCCCTGTCAGGTGCGCTTCCGGGAAGGGGTCGCGCCCTTGCGGGCGGGTGTGGCCCGGGTCCCCTCCGAGGGGGCCTTCCGGACCGGCTTCGGGGCCTTCGCGGCCTGGGCCGGGCGTTCCTTGCGCCCCTGGGCGATCCAGGCGAGGGGATCGTGGTCGGCGGGCTTGCTCATGCCGCACCTCCTGTGCGGCACCCCTTCGGGGCCGCGTTATTCGCGGTGGCCCTTCGCTCCTGCTTCGGCCTCACACGGCCTCCTTCACGAGGCGCCGGATCCGGCGCAGGACGGCATGGAGTTCCTCGTAGGCGGGGCCCGAGGTCACCGCCTTCCCGGCGGCGAAGGCCTCCACGAAAGCCTGGCGGCTGCCCAGGTGCCCCAGGAAGGTGGCGTCCTTCAGGTGCTTCAGGGCCTCCTCCACTTCGGCGGCCAGGGAGGTCTGGCTCTTCACCTCGTTGAAGACCACCCCGGCCCGCAGGCTGCGGTGCCCGTGGCGGGCCTCCTTCACCAGCTCCAGCATCCGCCCCACGGCCCGCAGGTCCTGGCGCCCCGCCTTGGTGGGGACGATGACCACGTCCGCCGCCTGGAGGGCCTGGTGGAGGTGCGGATTCTCCCCGGGAGGGCAGTCCAGCACCACGGGCCCCTCGGCCTTGGCCAGGGCCCGGCTCGCCTCCGCCCAGCCCCCCACCTTGTGGGCCTGGATCCAGCCGGAGCGCTCCGCCCAGTCCGAGGCGTCCCCCTG
>CAZVKM010000047.1:9542-17515 GCA_964627685.1 uncultured Solibacteraceae bacterium
CCTTGTGGGCCTGGATCCAGCCGGAGCGCTCCGCCCAGTCCGAGGCGTCCCCCTGGGGGTCCAGGTCCACGAGGAGGGCCTCCAGGTAGTAGGCCAGGTGCACCGCCACGGTCGACTTTCCGACCCCGCCCTTCAGGTTTGCCACGACGATGACCGGCTTGGCGCTCATGGGGGCCTCCCGGGGGAGGGTATAGCACGGGATGGGCCAGAACGGGCGTCGGGCGTCGGTCGTCGGTCGTCGGCCTTCGGTCCTCAGGTCCGACTTGCTCCTTCGCTGAATCCCATGGCGTCGGCCATGGGCCCCAATGATCCAGGGGCCGGGCCCTGACGACCGGCGACCGAAGACCGAAGACGGGCCGGAGGCCCCTACAGCCCCAGCTTCTCCCGGAGGCCCTTGGCGAGGGCGTGGAAGCCCTTGGCCTGGGGGCTGTCGGGGTGGGCGACCACGAGGGGCTTGCCTGCGTCGCCGCCCTCCCGGATGGCCAGGTCGATGGGGATCTCGCCCAGGAAGGGGATCTCCATGCGCTCGGAGGCCTTCTTCACGCCCCCGTGCCCGAAGATCTGGGTCTCCTCGCCGCACTTGGGGCACACGTAGCTGCTCATGTTCTCGATCATGCCCAGCACGGGCACCTTCACCACGTTGAGCATCCCGATGGCCTTCTTGGCGTCGAGGAAGGCCACGTCCTGGGGCGTGGAGACGATGACGGCGCCCTTCACGTGGGCGTTCTGGATGAGGCTGATCTGCACGTCGCCGGTGCCCGGGGGCAGGTCCATGAGGAGCACGTCGAGGTCGCCCCAGAGCACGTCGGCCATGAACTGGGTGAGGGCCTTGTTCAGCATGGGCCCGCGCCACACCACGGGGCGGTCCTCGTCGATGAGGAAGGCCATGCTCATGAGCTTGAGGCCGTACTTCTCGATGGGCTTGATCTTGCCTTCGGGGGTGCCCTCGGGCCCCTCGGTCACACCGAACATCATGCCCATGGAGGGGCCGTAGAGGTCGGCGTCCAGGAGGCCCACCTTGAGACCCTGCTGGGCCAGGGCCACGGCCAGGTTCGAGGCCACGGTGGACTTGCCCACGCCGCCCTTCCCGGAGCCCACCACGATGGCGTGCTTCACCGTGGGCAGGAGGTTCTTGAACTCCACCTGGGGGGTCTTCTCCCAGGTGAAGGCGACGTTCACGGAGGTGACCCCGTCCTGGGCCTTGAGGGCCGTGGTGAGGGCCGCGCGGATCTCCGCCTCCCGGTCCTGGTAGGCGTCGAGCATGCCGAGCTGCACCGTGATGCCCCCGCCCTGGACATCGATGCCCTTGAGGGCCTTCAGGGTGGCCAGGGTCGCGGAGGTGCCCGGCACCGTGTAGGCGTTGACGGCGTCGAAGATGGCGGCGCGGCTGAGCTTCTTTTCCATGGACCTCTCCAGAGCCCTTGAGTTTCGCATGTCCCGGGGGCGGAGGCCTTGATCGAAGTCAGGACAGCCCCTCAGAGCCGCCGGGTCACGTCCCCCACCCCGCTGCGCAGGCGGGCGTGGTCGTAGAAGCGGAGCTGGCTGCGCAGGGCGGGCCCCTCCTGGAGGCCCCGGCCCAGGGTCTGGCCCTCGGGGCCGATGCGCCGGCCCTTCACGGTGTCCTGGAGCTGGAGCTCCAGCAGGGCCACCACCTCGGCGGCCAGGAGGGGATCCTCCAGGGGGAAGGCCAGCTCCACGCGGCGGTCCAGGTTCCGCGGCATGAGGTCGGCGCTGGCCAGCCAAGTCTCGGGCTGGCCGTCGTTGGCGAAGTGGTAGATGCGGGCGTGCTCCAGGAAGCGGTCGATGAGGCTGACCAGGCGGATGGTCCCGCTGAGGCCCGGCACTCCGGCCTTCAGGCAGCAGGCCCCCCGCACGATGAGGTCCACCTGCACCCCCGCCTGGCTGGCCTCGTAGAGGGCCTGGATGATCACGGCGTCCACGATGGCGTTCGCCTTCAGGATCATCCGGGCGGGTCGCCCCGCCTGGGCGTGGGCGACCTCCCGCTGGATGCGCTCGAGGAGGGCCGCCTTGAGGTGGGTCGGCGCCGGCAGCAGCCGGTGGAAGCGGGGCGGCCGGGTGTACCCCGTGAGCAGGTTGAAGAAGTGGCTCAGGTCTTCGCCGAACTCCTCCCGGGCGGTGAGCAGGCCGAAGTCCGCATAGAGCCTGGAGCTGCGCTCGTTGTAGTTGCCGGTGCCCAGGTGGCAGTACCGGCGGATGCCCGTCTCCTCCTGGCGCACCACCAGGGTGGCCTTGCAGTGGGTCTTGTAGCCCGGCAGGCCGTACACCACGTGGACGCCCGCCTTCTCCAAGCGGCGCGCCCAGGCGATGTTCGCCTCCTCGTCAAAGCGGGCCCGCAGCTCCACGATGGCCGCCACCTGCTTGCCCCGCTCCGCCGCCTGCTCCAGGGCCTGGGCGATGGGGCTGCCCGGGCTCATGCGGTACAGGGTCATCTTGATGGCCAGCACCTTGGGATCCGCGGCGGCCTCCCGCACGAAGCGCACCACGGAGTCGTCGAAGGTCTGGTAGGGGTGGCTGAGCAGGATGTCGTGCTTGGCGATCGCCTCGAAGATGGTCGGGACGCCCTCCAGCTGGGGGACGGGGAGGGGCGGGAGCGCCGCGTCCTTCAGATGGGGCAGGTCCACCTGGGTGTAGAGCTGCATGAGGTCGCTGAAGGCCGCCATGCCCTCGGCGGGATACAGGTCCTCGGGCGCCAGGTCCAGCTCCCGGATGAGCAGCTGAAGCAGATCGGAGCCGAGCCCCCGCTCGTACTGCAGCCGCACCACGGCGCCCCGGCGGCGGTCCCGCAGGCTCTCCTCGATGCTCTTGAGGAGGTCCTCGCTCTCCTCCTCATCCAGGGGGATGTCGGAGTCTCGGGTCACGCGGATGGCGTGGCTGGCCTTCACGGTGTAGCCGCTGTAGATGCGGCCGAGGTTGTGGCGGACCAGGTCCTCCAGCGTCACGAAGTCGTAGCGGTCCGGCGCGGAGGGGAGGCGGAGGAAGCGCTGGGCCACGGTGGTGGGGATGGGGATGAAGCTGAGCTCGCTCACGGGCAGGCCTCCGGGCCCCGGATCCGGGCCCTCCAGCTCGCAGACGAGCACCAGGGCCCGGTTGCCCAGGCGGGGGAAGGGGTGGCCCGGATCCACGGCCAGGGGGGTCACCAGGGGCATGAGGGTGCTGCGCCAGTGGGCCTCCACGAAGGCGGCCTGGGCCCCATCCAGCTGGGCGGGCTCCAGGATGCGTACGCCCTCGGCCTCCAGCCGGGGCTCCAGGACCTCCTGGAAGAGCAGGTGCTGCCGCCGGGCCGCCGTGTGGATCTTGCCGGAGACCCGGTCCAGCACCTGCCGGGGCGTGAGTCCATCGGGCCCCTCCTGGGTGATCCCCGCATCGATCTCCCGCCAGATCCCCGCCACCCGGACCATGAAAAATTCGTCCCAGTTGCTGCTGGCGATGGAGAGGAACTTCACGCGCTCCAGCAGGGGCACGCTCTCATCCTCCGCCTCCTCGAGCACCCGGGCGTTGAAGTCCAGCCAGCTCAACTCGCGGTTGAGGAGCTCCTCGGGGCGGGGGGTTCGGGGCTTCATGGCTTCCAACAGGGTACTCATCGCCAGAAAAGCCTTTCATCCCAATGTAAATTCCGCGATACTCATCGGTTCCGGGTGCCCACGACGGGCGCCCACCCCAACGAGAGGGCCCATCCGAAGTCGGACCTGGGCTTGGTAGGAGGAACCATGAGCAACGAAACCATCCAGGTGTCCCTGCGCACCGAGCTGGGCAAGACCGCCACGAAGGCCATGCGCAAGAACGGCATGATCCCCGCCGTGGTCTACGGCCTGAACGAGCCCACCGTGCACGTCGCCATCAGCCCCAAGGTCGTGGCCCGCATCATCGCCAGCGAGAGCGGCATGAACAGCGTGGTCTTCCTGCAGCGTGAAGGCACCGACATCAAGCGCCACGTCATCATCCACGACCTGCAGCGCGATCCCAAGACCGGCCGCCTGAAGCACGTGGACTTCCTCCGCGTGGATCCCACCCACAAGGTGCGCGTGAAGGTCCCCGTGAAGATCCTCGGCGTGGCCTACGGCGTGAAGACCCAGGGCGGCCTCCTCGACTTCGTGCACCGCGAGATCGAGATCGAGTGCCTCCCCAGCCTGATCCCCACCAGCATCCCCGTGAACGTCGAGGCCCTCCGCATCGGCGATTCCGTCCGCTTCGACCAGCTGACCCTGGCTTCCACCCTGAAGATCGTCGGCGAGGCCCACGAGGTGATCTGCGCCATCCACGGCAAGCCCGCCGAGGAAGTGGCCGCCGAGGCCGCCCCCGCCGAGCCCGAAGTGGTGGGTGGCAAGGGCAAGAAGGACAAGAAGTAACCAGGTCTTCGGACTTCGGTCCTCGGTCCTCGGTGCGGGCGCCTCATGGCGCCCGCTTCCGTTTCCGGCCGAAGACCGATGACCGTGGCCCTACGATCCCGAAGGCACCCCATGTGGACCCTCGTCCCCCTCGGCAATCCCGGCCCTGAGTACGCCGACACGCGCCATAACCTCGGTCGCCTCCTCCTCCAGCGCTGGATGGAGGACCGGAACCTGACCCCGCCCGTGGTGAAGAAGTTCGCCAGCGGCAGGCTCTACAGCCTCTCGCCGAAGCTGCAGGCCCTGGTGCCCTCCACCTACATGAACCTCAGTGGGGAGGTCTGCTTCCAGGCCGCTCGCGCCGGGTTGGATCCGCACCGCCTCGTGCTGCTCTACGACGACAAGGACCTGCCCCTGGGGCTGGGCCGCTTCCGCCTGGATGGCTCCGACGGGGGCCATAACGGGCTGAAGTCCGTCTTCGACGAGCTGGGCACCTCCAAGGTGGCCCGGCTCCGCTTGGGCATCGGGCCCTTCGAGCGGCCTTTGGCGGATTACGTACTGGGGACCTGGACGGACGACCAATGGGACCTCATCGACGGGCTGGACGCCCCCTTCGCCCGCTTCCTGGAGTTGCTGGGGGGCTGCGGGGACCTCTCCAAGCTGGGGAATCTCGTGAACCCCGAGGCCTTTTGGACTCCCGCCCCCTGATTCCGTGAGCCGAAGGCTGGCGACCTTGACGCTCAGTGGACCGAGGAATCAGAACTGGGATCGCAAGCCCGGAACTCGGCGAGGAAGGCCTGAACCGAGGCCAGGGGCGCGCTCGGGGCGGAAGGGGAAGGCAGGCGCCCCATGAGGAAGCGCCCGCCCAGGGCCCCGCTCTCGGCCATGCGGCTGGAAGCCGCATAGGCGGGGTTGAGGCTCAGAGCGCGCCGGAGGTGGGGCCTGTCCAGGCAGGCCGCGAGCCGCGCGGTGTGTTCGTCGCGGGTCCGCGCGAGCATCGCCTGCTCCTCGGCGGCCCGGCGTTGCTCCACCTTCAGGCGCTTCTGGATCCGCTCCACCGCGTCCCGGGTGGCCTGCTTCGCCTCCCAGGCCTGCCCCTCCTTTGGCCCCCGCGCGGCCAGCCAGGCCCCGTTGGCGTCGTCAGCCCGTCTCTCGGCCTCGCGCAACTCCGCGCGCAGCTCCTGGGTGGACTGGGCCTTCCCCCGGGCGGCCAGGTTCCGGGCGTAGGTGCTCGCGGTGCACCAGAGGGCGTGGCCCTGGGGGATCTGATCCAGCAGGCCGTCCACCTTCTCCTTCAAGGAACCGGATCTTCGCAGGGCGCTCCGCCATTCGGCTGAAGCCTCGTTCACGCCGACCTGGAGATCTCGATCCTTCTCCCTGATCTCGTCGCGGGTGGGCCGGACGATGTGCTGGCCGGGGTGCGGGAACGACTCCCCTTTGCGCTCGATCTCCGATTTGGACTTCTGGCAGCCGCTGCAGAACAGGCCCTGGCGGTACTCCGCCATGTATTCATCCTTCGCGCGGCGGCGCTGCTCCATCAGGGCCAAGGCGCGGGCCTCCTCCGCCTGGGCCCGTTCAAGATCGGCGAGGGCCTGCTCCGCCTCCGCCGTAAGGGTCCCTAGGAGGCCCACCACCTGCGCGGCCATGGCCTGGGCGTTCCCCGCCTGGACCCCTTTGAAGGCCGCCTCGATACCCGCGAAGCCCAGCTCCGAGGCCCTGCCCTTGCGGCCACCCCCCAGGGCCTCCTTCAACGGATCCTTCTTCACGCCTGGATCCTGGGCCCCCAGGGCCAGGCACAGCCCAGCGATGCACAGTTCACGCGTCATGGCTCACCCCAGCCGGTTGAGGAGGGCGATCACCTCCTCGTAGAACTCGCCCTTCTTCCCGTGCCGTTTGAGGTAGGTCTCCGCCTCCGCGCGGGCCTCCTGCTTCCGGCCCACCTCCTCCAAGGCCTTCATCCGGTAGTAGAAGAAGCTCTGAGGCTGCGCCACCCCCGTCTGCTCCAGGCGCCGGAAGTAGGGGAGCGCCGAGGCCGGCTGCTTGCCCTTGATGAAGCCGATGATCTTCCCCAGGAGCAGGTCCTGCAGCACGTCCGGCGCATAGCCAGCGAAGGGATCGGCCACGGTCTCGCTGGCGTACACGGCCGTGGTCCAGCCTCCCCCGGCGACGGCCACGGGCTCCGCCCCCAGCCAGCGGCCATCCGCGGAATTCGTGGCGGGCTTGAAGCGAGGCTCGAAGCTGCCCAGCGTATCGGGACCCTTGGGAATTACACGCCCCCATCTCCAAACGTCGCAATCCCTGAGTCTGAATACGCGAGGGACCTGGGGGACCATAGCTTCATCTTCACCTTTTTGCGGGCGGCGCTCATTCTCGAAGTCCACCCCAGGGGCCTTGACCTCGTAGAGGGGGGGGTATAAGTCCCAGACCCAATCGGTGGCATCGTCCGCCGACCCCGGGGAACTGCTATGGACCCAAAGGCGCCACCCCTTGGCCCGGACTCTGGCGAAATCGTCCCGAAGTTGGAGGAGGCGGAGGCTGCCCCGGGAACCCTGATCCGTGGGAGCCTCGTTGAATCGGAAACCAAGGGGCTCTTCCTTGGCCCCCGGAACGGCCACCTGCCGGAGGGTCTCCACCTCCGCCGCCCCAGGGACACCTGTGCCCCCCACTCGGGTGCGCACGTCCAGCAGATCCGCCAAGCGAACGGAAAAGGGCACGATGTCATACTTGTAGACCCGGAGGGACGATTTGTATTTCAGGACGAAGCGGACCTTAGTAAAGGACTGAACCCGCTCCCCAGTCGGCTTTGGGGGAACTGAGAGGATCTTCACCAGCAACCCCTCTTCGGCCATGCGAGGGAGGGCAAGGAAGGTCGGAGAATGGGGGAGGGTGATGAGGCACCGGGGGGCCCCGGAGAAGTCGAAGACCCGGAGTTCCTCCGCCCGGGCGGCCGCCACCCGCGCCGCGTCGTCCACGAGAATGGCCCCGAAGGCCTCCCAGGGCGCCCCTTCGGTCTCCAGCCCTTCGGAGGCCTTCCAGGTGGCGGTCTCATAGACCTTCAGCCTCGTCCCGTCCTGCACCACGGCGAAGCGCCCCTTGGGGGAGAAGCTGCGCAGGCGGCCCTGGAGGACCGCCGCGGGGCTTGGATTCTGCGCAAGGAGCGGCGCCAAGGCCAGGGCCCCGGAAAACGCCACCTGGAGGCCACGTCGAAGAAGGAAACTCAAGGGCATGGGTGCCTTTCGATGGGCGGAGTGCAAACAAAAGCGGACAAATCGACCCGAAATACCCTCAGCCTACCAGGGCGGGCCGGGGAACTGGGCCGCCATGGGGTCCTTCCGGCCCGATTTCCCATGGATTCCAAGCCCTTCTCGTGGGAAACTGGCCCCTCGCGCCTTCCCATTAAGGCGCCTCCATCGCACGCATGGTCCGTTGACCCTGCCCCCCTCGGCGCCGCCGATGGGAGATGGAGCCTTCCTTGCTCCCCGGAACCCATAGGGGGGCTTCACATCCACAAGGAGGACAGATGCGTCACTACGAGACCATCTTCATCGCCTCCCCCGTGCTGACGGACGAGCAGGCTGACGAGCTCGTGAAGCAGTTCGAGGGGATCATCGCCGAGCAGGGTGGCGA
>CAZVKM010000048.1:0-4168 GCA_964627685.1 uncultured Solibacteraceae bacterium
GGTGATCATCGTAGGTGTAGCTGGCCAGGAGATCATTCCGCCCATGAGAGGTCTGTCGGACCTCCAGAAGATCCATCCCTCCGGGGCCATAGACGAAGGACGTCTCCCGTCCCAGAGGATCGGACACCTTCGTGGGCTTTCCGATGGCGTTGTACTCAGCCTGGGAAAGAGACCATTTCCCGTCGGCCTGAGGTTGGAAGATCTTGCTCGGCTGATTGACCGTACCGGCGTACCCCGCCGATGGCTGTCCGGGGTACATGAAGATGTGGGTGAAGACAGGGCTCCCGGCGGGCTTGAGCATCGCCGGAACGTCAATGGACCCCTCCCCATCCTGGCCGATAACCCACCGGGTGTACTTGGCCTGGTTGTAGTCCCCAGGAGCCAAGGCCATGGCTCGCTTCCCCCAGTACAGGGACCCGCCCGGGCGGAAGTAACCATAGCCATCCGGCAGGGGATCGGCATGGGCCGCCACCACCGGATGGCGCTTGAATTCCATCCGTTCCTTGTTGCCCAAGGGATCCTGAGCTTCCACCCAGAAGCCATCGGAATCCTGGCCCGTCGTGTAGTTGTGCGTGCCATAGGGGGTGGTCAGCGCATTCACGAAATCGGCCGGGAGGCCAGGAGCCTCGACCGTCGGCCCGTAGGTGAAGGATGAGGTGATTCCCACCACGTCCGTGATGGAGCTCAACTGCCCTTGGGCGTTGTACTCAAAGGTCGCCGTGCGGTCGAAGGGATCTGTGACCTTCGTGATCTTCAGGGGATCGCTGGCTAGCTCATAGGCCAGCTGAGTGCTGCGGCCCTGGGCATCCGTGATCGAAGCCAGCCGATGCTGGGCATCATAGTTCAGGGTGAGCTGGGCCCCAGTCGAATCGATGATCCGCGTCAGGAAGATCCGCCGAGGCGCCGTGCGGGCACCGTCACTGTGCTCATAGATCTCCTGGGACCCATCGGGATGAATCCGCGCATAGCTGGTCAGGTTCAACCGGATGAGGCGACTGAAGTCATCCTTCTGGGGGTCGCTGGGCCCCGTGGCCATGGAGGTCGCCACATCGGCACCCTTGGCATTGGTGAACTGGAAGGGAGCCCATCCACCTCCGCGCTCGAAGGACCAAACCCGCATGGATACCGTCGGCGTGTCGATGGCGATCGTGGGGTCATCTTCAATGAAGCTCAGGAACGCATGCGTCCACTTGGGCCCCAGGTTGGAGTAGGTCGGAAGCTGGGGGGTGCGTTCCTCGCGTTGGGTGTACGTCAATTCGAACAAGGCCGACGGGCCCTTGGCCGGGACATGACCCACGGGCGTATCGGTGATGCACAGACTGGCCAGCAGGGAGTGGAAGCTGTGGCCAGCCATCCCCTTGTTCCCCTCACAGCTGCCTTCCTTCCCGTTCCGCTTTCCGAGCGCATTGCGATCGGGCCAGGGTGCCCCACCCTTCCCCCACACGGATTCGCCTTCAGGCTGCGAAACCTGGGTCCATCCCTCCGGCAGGGCACCTGCGGGAATCAAGGCGTAGCCCGAGGCTTCATCATCCAGGGCGGCTTTCGTCACCCAGATGTCGTCCGGGAAAATGGGGTCCTGAAGCAGGTACCGGCCGTTGGATTCCTTCACGATTGCGGCGAAGTGCCCCGTCCTCCAATGCACCATCGAGGGCACCACCACGGAAGCCCCGGGGGTCCGTTTGGCCATCTGGAAGGACATTCCATACTTGGCCGCCAGCTGCTGGTTGTGGGCCAGGGAAGTCCCATGGTCCGTCGAGGGCTCCTGGAACAGCTTCGGCTCAGGCTGGCCTTGGGCCATCCGAATGGACGCGAGGCTGACCGGCCCGCAGCGGAAATTGCGGGTGGGATCCAAGGTCATTTGGTTCAGGCTTTCCTTGGCCTTGATCAGCTTCTCGGAAGCGCTGCCTCGAACCCGACGGGAGGCGGTCTCCTTCAGGAGGGTCTGAAGGCGGTCCACGCGGCCCAGCCTCGCCAGCAGCTCAGCCAAATCCCCCGCCGCCCGATCCCCGACTGCACCCGCCAGGGGATCCTGCAGCCCCTTGGCTTGATCCCAGGCCTGCCCAAGCACCTCCAGCGCCCGCGTGTAGTAGCCGGTGCGGCGATAAGTGAGCCCGAGGTTCATCAGCAACGACGCCCGCCAGGAACTGGCGGGGTACCGATCCAGGAACTCCAGGAAGGGCCCCACCCTCTCGGTTTGGCCCGCAGCCTGGTAGCGCTGAATAGCCAGCACCAGAGCCTGGGTCTCTTCCGGCCCCGGAGTGCCACCAAGGGAAACCAATGGCTCTTCGAAGACCCGCCAAGAGCCGATCTCGGCCGGCGAGGGGACCTTCAAGGCCAAACTCGCCTGGGCCACGAGGGCCGACGTGCCCGCCATCAACAACACCTGGAGCCGACTCATGCGCATAGGTAGAAATTCCCGCAAAGGCGTCAGCCTACCAAAAGGTTGAAAAAGAAATACCCACCCCAAGGCAGGGCCTCCATCTCAAAAATTTTGATGAATTTATTAAATTATATAACATCAACATTTATAAATCCTCTTGTCGTGATGCAAATGAAAAATATTAATAAAAATTATTAATTAAGACAGAGGGGTCTCATTGCTCCGATCATCAGCGCATCATTTCGAGAGGGTCAATTTGGAGCGGTCGATTCGACCCACTTGGTGGCCCAAGGTTTCGGCGCCCAACGGTGGGCCAAGCCACGAAAGCCCTCTGTGTTTTGGGCTCCAGAAGGCCACCACAGGAATTTTCGAAATTCGAAATTCGCTTCCCCTGAGGAAAATCCGTGAAGAAGCATTTCGTTGAAGGCCGAGACAAAGGCTCCGTGAGAGAAAGCGAGCGAGATCGCACAGGGAGCCCTCGATCACATATCCACCACTCGCACGGAAGGATCACCGATGCAGAGGGCCGGATGTTTGTGAACGCCTCCATCTGCGACGAGGAATGTCAGCCGACCCACTCGCCCATCATGGGTGGACTTGGTCTGAGGCCGATGCGTATCGCGGATTCATTCGGCAATTCGCCATACACCATGGTTTTGGCTTCTTCCTTCTGAGAAACAAGCTGAAATTCCGAGGGCTTCTGCTCTGAGGTGCGCCGTTGCGCATCGAAGAGGTGAAGCGTGAAAGCTCTCCCCCCCAATCTTCCCATCGAACTTGAAGCGTTTTTCCACCTGTACTGGGAACCCGCGACTGGCCTGGAGCCCAAGGGCATCCGGGTGTTGATGGACCGCAGGGACCTTACGCGTGAGCAGGTCGCAATCGAAGTTGGGGTCCAGCCCCACTACGTCGACCATGTCATCACCCGCGTCCGCCGAAGCGACATGGTCGAGGGAACCATCGCCCGCCACCTCAGTCCCCTGGGATTGGCGAGGGAGCATATCTGGGGCTTGGACACCCCCCACCGAAAGCCGGCCCGCAAGGACCTTCCTCCGGAGCTTGAGGGCGTGGTCGCTTTCACTGGGCGGGTCATCAAGGGCCAGCACCTCATCGGCCTGATTGTGGACTGCGAGACCACTGGCCTTAGCCCTGAAAAGCATGCCCTCATCGAGTTGGGCATCATCTCCTTCGTCTACCGCCAGGGGGAGCCCGAGCAGCGCACCGTCCTTGGAGTTTTGGACGCCTATTCGGGCTTCCAGGATCCGGGTCATGCCGAGATCGATCCCTTCGCGATGAAGGTCAATCGTATTCCCCTGGCCTCACTGCGCCGGAAGCGGCTGGACCGGCAACGGATCCGGAAGATCGCTCGCAGGGCTGATGCCGTGATCGCCCACAATGCCAGCTTTGATCGCTCCTTCATCACCAAGCATCTCCCCGAATTCGCCAATCTTCCCTGGCTCTGCAGCCAGCGGCAGATCCCGTGGAAGCAGTTCGGTCACCCGAGCAGTTCCCTCAGCAAACTGTGTGAAGCGGCTCGGATTCCCCTACCCAACCACCGCGCCCTGGCGGATTGTCGCGCCCTTCTCGAAATCCTCTCATTCAGGCCGGACGGCAAGGAAACCGCGCTGTCCATGCTCATCTCCAACCTCCAACGGACGGAGAGCGCTCTGAATCTGGGGTCGAAGCCGGCCCCGATTATCAAGCCTGAGTAGGAGGGAATCGATCCCATCGGCATTTCACAAGAAGCGGAGCCCGACTCCGCTTCTTGCTTTACGGGAATGCTATTTAAGT
>CAZVKM010000048.1:4178-17359 GCA_964627685.1 uncultured Solibacteraceae bacterium
GCCCTATTTCTTAGAAATACAAGCAAATCAAGGCGCTGTTCAACTGGTTTTGCCGACCAAGTACGACTAACCCGGCACAGCCAATGATTGGAGAGAGTGCGCCAATGAAGACAAAGGTTCCCAAGATTTTTGGAATTTCTTCATCACCCCTGCAATCAACTGCTAACCAGTATCAAAAACAAATCTTTACATACCATGCCCTACCCACTCCGCAGGCCAATCAGCCAGTCCTTGAACCGATCCTCGATTTAAGCGGCATCACCCAGGAGCTCGCCAGGGTCCTGCCGCGCAGGCCCTGTTCTCGGACGGTTCAGCGCTGGGTTCAGCAAGGAATGCCCTATCACCTCAAGCCACGCGGCCGAGGGAAGGGCGGTCGCTCCAGCCGCTGGTTCCTGTTCAGCGAAGTCTACGCCTGGCTCAAGGGTGCCACCTGCAGCCGAGACCTCGTCCAGGAAGCCGTGGACTTGGTGCACCAAGGCCGCCGACCTCGCCAGACCAAATGACCCCCACACCACCACAGGGCTGACTCATCCGGGGCCCTGTGCCAGGAGCACTGCATGAGCAAGGGTTTCAAGAACGGACTCAAGAAGGTCGGTCGAGTCTGGCACTACAAATTCAAAATGCACGGCCAGCTCCACCATGGCAGCACGCGATGCGAATCCCTGGAGGATGCCAGGAAGTTTCTTTTCACCCTCCGAAATGAGAAGGCCAAGGAGCCCCTCGGCCTCGGAGAGCCTCCGACGATCGAGGCCCTTTACCAGAGATACGTCCGGGAAAAGGCCTCGCTGATCCAACCATCCACCATGGTTTCCTTCAGGTCTGGAATCAGCCGGTGGGTGATTCCGATCATCGGCAAGATCAGGGTGGACCGATTGAAACTGAGTGACCTTGCGGACGTCACTGCGAATTACCTCAAAGCCTCTGGGCCAAATGGGAAACCGCATGCACGCGGTGGGGCCCGGCAATTGATGATTAACACCAGGACCCTTCTCAATTACGCGGTGAAGACACGGCTCGTCACACACCTCCCCCTTCGAGTGGAACTCCCCAAGGCCCCAAAGAAGGCTATCCTCGCGATCTCCTCAGATCGATTGTTGGATTTCACCCGAGCGGTAGACAACTATCCCTGTATTCCCAAGCATGTGGCCTTGGGTATTCTCACCATGCTTTTCATGGGACTGCGAATCTCTGAACTCACCTCAATGCGGTGGGGCTTCTTTGGGGCAGATTTTGAGCAGTACACACCCACTGAAACAAAGGGAAGGGAAGCCGACGCCATTCCGATCATTCCTGAGCTTTCCCATCGATTCAGGGAATGGAAGGAATTCACCAAAACGACTTGGGCGGCCTCCGGAAAACCCATGCCTCAATGGGTCTTCTGGTCCAAGAAGGGGAAGCACTATGGGAATTCCTTCACCAATCGCTGGATCAAGAAGATCACTGAGGAACTTGGGCTCCCGGGGAACTGGAGTCCCCATAAGCTCCGTGCCTCCTGCGCTACGATCCTGAACCAACTTGGGGTGCCTTCCATTACGATCCAGAGCATCCTTCGCCACAAAGACCTCGGCACCACGCTTCATTACACTCGTCTCGACCACAAAACCATGAGAGCAGGTCTGGTGAAGATGGGCTCAATGGCCTTCCCTTCAGAGCCGAAGGCTGAGACGCCATCCTCCGAACTCATCGATCTTAGGGCCCTCGTCACCCCATCGGACTACACCCGCATCGTTTTGCCCCTGGTGAATGCCGGCATGCCGGAATCCGAGGCCATTGTGATCGCGTTGCGCGTGTCCGGAGGACAGAGCCAGGATCGATAAAGTATTGCCTACCCGCCTGAGCGAGCGCCCTAATCCGTTCCCTCAGACAACAGCCGCAGCACTTCATCGTAGGCAAACAGCCGGTTGCGCTGACCGCCGGTGATCTCCCGGACGATCCCCATACCGGTCAAGGTCGCCAGCGCCTTGTTCACAGTCGCCGGGGAGAGTTTCTCCGCGGCTCCGATGCTCGAAGCCGAGGAGATCGGCCGCCCCTGTAAGTGGTGGTGAACCTGGAGCACGGAACCAGCGACCTTGCCGCTCGCCTGGATACGCTTCCGATCTTCCGAGAAGAGATGGAGCATGCGTTGGGCGGTGGCCACGGCGCTATCGGAGGTCTCCGTGACCCCCTGGAAGAAGAAGTCCAGCCAAGCCTCCCAGTCGCCCTCCATGCGCACGTTCTGTAAGAGCTCGTAGTACATCTCCCGGTGCTGCTTCAGGAAGAGGCTGAGGTAGAGCAGCGGTTCACGGAGGACGCCTTCGACATGGAGCAGGAGGGTTACCAACAGGCGTCCGACGCGACCATTGCCATCCAGGAAGGGGTGCATGGTCTCGAACTGCACATGGGCCAGAGCAGCCCGGGTCAGCGGGTCCGCGATGGTGTCATCCCCGTGGAGGAAGGTCTCCCACGCCCGCAGGCACTCCGGCAACGCCTCATGGGGAGGCGGAACGAACTTGGCGTTGCCAGGGCGACTTCCTCCGATCCAGTTCTGGCTCATCCGGAATTCCCCAGGCTGCTTGCCGCTGCCTCTCCCGGAGGTCAGCAGAACCTCGTGGATCTCCCGGATGAGGCGCAGGCAGAGGGGGAAGCCCTCCTTGAGACGCTTCAGGCCATGATCCAGGGCCGCCACATAGTTGGAGACCTCTTGCACGTCATCCAAGGGCACCCCGGGGGCGTGCTGGTTCTCGTAGGCCAGGAGATCGGAAAGGGAGGACTGCGTGCCTTCGATCTGGCTGGAGAGCACGGCCTCCTTCCGAACGTAGCTGTAGAGGAAGAGCGCGGGGTCCGGCAGGAGAGCCGTGACCCCATCGAGTCGCCCCAGCGCCAGCGCCGCCCGCTGCTGGGCGGCCAGCAGGGCGGGCGTCCACTCGATGCCCGGAGCAGGCGGAAGGGGATCCGGCACGAAAGCCCGAACGGCCTCGCCCTGGGTCGTTTGAACTAGGTAGCGCCCCGTCATCTCCCGCTTCATGCCGCCCCCAGAAACGAAAACAAGGATGCATGCTGTTTTAGAAATTTGCAAATATCTAAAATAAGGACTCACCCTGTTTTAGATTCAACTACACAGCCTTGGAGTAGTTTCAAGGATCCCACGTCGGCACTACATATGATAAGTGCTACAAATAATCAGGTAGCTGCCTTCTCATAGGAGGTCATTGGACGGCCATCGCATCGCCCTCCAGCTCCCGGTACAGCTCCCGTAAATTCTGGTCCTCCGTTGAACCCGGATTAAGGAAGTCGCTCGCCAGAGACTGCTTTCGGTTCAGGAGGTCGTGGATCCTTTCATCCAGCGTGGCCGGGAGGCGCCCCGAATGGTCCTTAAGGATGGGGAGATGAACGTGAACCTCCCTCTCCTGCCCGATTCGATACACACGATCTGTTGCCTGAGATTCCACGGCTGGATTCCACCAACGCCCATAGTGGATGACATGGTTCGCTTCGGTGATGGTGAGCCCCACACCGGCCACGAAGGGGCTCAGAACCAGAACATGAAAGCCATCTCGATCCTTGAACCGTTGGAGGATGCGGGCTCGCTGGCTCCTTGCGGCATCCTGGCCCACTGGACTCCGGCCGACTTTGGACGGCGTTTCTCCGTTCAGAATGTCGATCGAGATCCCGAATCGATGCCCCAGGACCCGCGCCAACATGCGCTGGATCCGAATATGCCGCGCAAAGATGATCACCTTCTCGCCCTTAGTCTGAATGCTCTCCAGGCAAGCGATGGCCGCTTGAAGCTTGCTGGAGGAGGCGACGAGATCTTCCACCGGGAGTTCATCGAATTCCGGATCCTGGGCCAGGGGATGTTGGTAGAGGTTGACGAGCTCATGCAAGCAGGCCAGATGAATCCCCTTCTGCTTGTCCGCCTTGTGCAGAGCCCGCAATAGGCCGATATGGCGATCAACTTCTTCAGAGCCCATCGCGCATTCAAGGGTTCGAACATGCTTCAGGGGAAACCCACCAACGATCGATTTCTCTCTTCGGAGCAGGAAGGCCGTTGGCCTTTGGTAGTGCAGTCGTTCACGGAGTTCGTCCAATCCACCTGATTCCCCGGATTCGCTCTCGTAGCGTTTTTTGAAATCCCGTGCTGTACCCAGCAGGGATGGTTGAACCGCATCAAGGATGTTCCATACATCCAGCAGGCGGTTTTCGACCGGCGTCCCAGTGCATGCGATGTGGAAATCTGGGTGGATGGCCTTCAAGGCATGCGAGGTCCTCGTGTTGGGCGTTTTGAAGGTCTGGGCTTCATCCGTAACCACGAGCGACCAGATGGACCGGCCATCGGGTGCCTGAGCGAATGAATGCTGAAAATTGGTCAGCGTGTCGTAGTTGGTGATGACCACCCGATGCTGTCGGATGCGATCCAAATCCAGCAGTGGGACACCAACCTCTGTCTCTTTCCCCCGGCCACGCCGCAAGGCCTGCAATTGGTCCCCGTAGAGCGTGAGGATCGGCCCGAAGGCATGCGCATCAAAGAATTTCCGCATGTCCTGCTGCCAGGTCTCGTTCTCCACCAACATCAGTGGCGCGACCAAAAGCATGGGGCGATAGGGCCCCGGTCCCGAGTGGAACCCATCGAGCACCTCCTTTTCCAGGCACCAGGCCGCGAAGGTCAGCACTTCAAGGGATTTCCCCAGTCCCATTTCATCGGCAAGGAGTGCGCCTCGGCGATGGGGGCGGCTACGGATGCAGCCCTGGAGCCAAGCCACACCCTCTTCCTGGTGAGGCTTGAGCCGTGTGCTCGCCAACAACGCCTTTGGAGCCTCGTAGGCCGGCATTCCATTCAGATCATCAGGTACCAGGACAGCCCGCTCAACTTCCGCCTCATCCAAGGGGCTGAGCACTTCCTCGTCGGTGTAAATCAGGAGGAATTTCTTCGACTTGGGACGCTGCCGCCCTTCCGTCCCCTCCAAGCTCTCCAAGAGTTCTCCATCCACACCAATTGATTCGCCCCGGAAGGAGAATTCGGGTTCTCCCTCGGATTGGGCTTTCCGCATGGCCTCGACGAAGGCCGCGGCCTCCTCAGGAGTATCCAGGGGGATCCGAAGAGGTTCCGGATCTGGAGGCCGGGGCACTTCCACCGTCACCGGGGTTTCCAACCCGCCCCGCAATTTCGGCCACGCGAGGTCCACCGGGGTGTCATCCCCTTCAAGGTCCAAGCCCTCTGCATCCAAAAGGCTGGGACCTATGCGCCCATCCTTCGGAATGGGCTGAGGCTTCCAATCCCCCACGCCTTGCACCCTTCGGGCGTAATGGGGATCAACCACGTCCAGCAGCCCTTCAAATGCAACATCCGGGCGGGCCCGGATCTGATCCGCCATGGGACCCTTGAGCCGCCGCACCTTCCGCATACGCTCCAAGGCCTGACGCTGGCTCTCCCCGAAGACCACCCGCAGCTTTCGGCCGTCGGGCGCATCCAGGTGGTAAAGGCTTTGGCCATCCCGGGCCCGCAGGAAGGACCCCGCAAAAGCTTCATCGGGAAGCCCTTCGCAGCGAGGAAGCAGGGTGAGTTCCCCTGATTCCGATTCCAGAAGGGTCACCCCCAGAGCCGGGGGAACGACCACATCATTGGATTCCAGATAGGCGTCCAATTGGGCCCCCACCCCCCGGGCACACCCTTTGATGGTTCCAAAGGTCAGCCAGGCTCCATCCCCTCGGCGTTCCGTTTCGGGCAGCGCATTGAAATGGTCCATGGCCTCAAGGAGGGCATGGGTCTGAGGATCCATAAGGAAGGGGCGGCCGGTGGAGGGTTCCTTGAGGAAAGCCCCCATTCGAGCCAAGGCTCGTTCCTGGTTGCCGAGGAAATAGGTGTACCGATACGAGAAATCGCCCGCGCCAATGAAGCTTCTGCTTTCAATCAGCAGGGAGTAGGGGCTCGGATCAGCCCAAAGTCCCATCAGATCGATCCCAGTGCGGCGGAGTTCATCGAGCCCCGAGAAGGGCACCATGATTTCATTCGCGGAGCCAGCGCCGAGGCCCATTTCAAGCACCATGGAAAGCTCGGCTGCAGCCTTCCGACCATGCCGGGCAAGCAGGGCTTCGCGGGGCCACCCATCCGGCTCCCGAAGGTCCCCGGTGCCATCCAGGCGAAAGATCAGGGAGGCCGAATCCGCAGATACCTGGATGCGTCCCCCAAGGTTCGTGAGAATCCAGGTGCTCATTGGGGGGTGACTCCACGCTGCTTCAAGTAGTAACCAACTTTGTATTGCCAGTCCCCCGCATGCACCTGCCGGTGGGTCGCCAGCGCAGTGTCCTTGATGTTCCTAGGCCCGGGGGTGATCCGGAAGGAGACCGCATCCATCCGGGCGATGTCATCCTCGAAGGTGTCAGCCTCGTAAATAAACAGGGCATGCCCGGTGTGGCTGAACTCCACGCAAATGAAATCGCCGCGATCGTCATCCTTGAAGCGCAACAGAAAGGCGCTCACATCGGTGTTGCCGTCCATGTGGGAGACCAGTCCCCTCCCCCGGAAACGGGCATCCAATTTGGTGCGATCCGAATCCGAGAGCACCAACCGGAAATCCTGGACGGCATCCAGGTAGCGCAACCAGAAGGCCTTCCGACCTTGATCGTCCTCGTGATTGGCCACCACGGAGTCGTAGAAGAAGGTCAGATCCCGCCGGGCCATCCATGAAACCAATGCCTGGCGGGCCAAGGGAATGGGGTGCCATCCTGGCGCGCGACGCGGATCTCCCAACTCAGGATGGGCCAAACACCAATTCAGAATCAGTTCCCTCAAGCCTGGGGAGCGCTTCGCCCATTCGCTCAGGATGAGGCGCTCCAAGGACTGATCGAAGGCCTCCCCCTTGGGGACTCGGATAAACAGGTGCTGGAACAAGGCCTCAACCCATTGCTTGGCTTCCTTCTCGGAAATGCCTTTCCGGATCCCGCAGAGTTCCTCGACTTCCGCCCTTAGGCAAGCTTCGGTCACGGCTCGACCGAGCCCGCGTTCCGAACTCAATCCCCAAGCGGAAAGCAGGGAATCCAGGTCCTCGGATGGGTTTTCCAATTGGCTGGCGAACACCTCCGCCGCCTCGGGACCGATGGCTTGCCATGGCCCCGGCCTCAAGGGATCAAGCCAACTCGCCTGGGCTGGATAGGTGTCTAGCAAATCTTTAATCGCCCGCTCCACGCCCTCGGGATCGGGCATTTCTCGCCAGCGATTGAAGTAGCTGGCCAGGATGCCATCGGCCCAGGCCCGGCTCCGCCCCGCCTGGGGATGCGCCGCAAGGGCCCGGATGAACCGGGATTCAAGGGCGATTTCCGGGATCTGGCAAAGGCCGCGGATGTCCTTCCGATTGATGGCCTCTAACTTCCCATCGGCGTTTCTCCACAGGGCCATCAACCGTTTGTGTTGTTCCGCCTGAGGAATGGGCGTCTTCCCTCGAAGGCCCCCCCGGCTCAGCGATTGGGCCAAGGCGGCCAATTGGTCCAGGGCCTCGGTGCTCATCATGTGGCCGGTCGCGGGCAAGGCCTTCCATGCGGAAGGCAGTCGCGTCAGTCGCTTGAGGCCTTCACCGGCCAGCTGCACGCGTGGCCTCCTGTGAATTCAATCCGGTGACTTGAATTGCATCGCTCAGGGATTTCGCTTGGTCCGGCTTGATGCGGATTTTGAAGACCACCCGGCGATTCTCCTCTGCATCCGGGGCATTCGGATTGGCGGGATCGCTCTCCCCTCGGCCATTGGCGGAAAGTTTGTCCAAGAACAGCCGTCGCATATCAGGGGTCGATTCCAAGGCGGCGAGGCTCTGCTTCACCACTTCCATGGATCGATCCTGGCTGAGCCGGAGGTTCCACTGCTCGCCACCTGCCTCATCGAGATGGCGCGGGCGGGTTCGATCCGTATGGCCCTCGACGATGATCGCCTCGATGGCATTCCGGAATTTGGGGCCACCCAAGGTTTGAGCCAGCTGTGGAATTCGGGTTTTGATGAAAACCTCGCCTTCGGGCTTCAGGCGGCTTTCGTTGGGGGCGAAGTTCATCACCCGCTCGGGGACGATGAACAGCAGCATGCCGGGATCCTTTTCATCCTTCCGGATGTTCTCGTTGTTGAATCCCCCATCCTTGAACTCGACCCGAAGATCCGTCATCAGATCCCGCACCACGGCGGCTTGCTGGCTCGCCCGGTTGTTCAGGAAGACCAGCAGCAACAGGATGAAGATCACCATGAGGCTGGTCACGAGGTCCGTCAGGGAACTCAACAGATGGTCGGATTTGGCACTCACGCCCGCTCCCCGATCACCCGATCGATGGACTCATTGAAGTCCTCCAGCTTCCCGTTGAGTTCCTCTAGGGTTCCCGCCAAGGTGCGGTTCACCACACTGAGGTGGTCGTTGGTCCGCTGGGTGAGCTTCTGAAGGGCCTGATCCACGCCCAAGGTCCAATCCCGCAATCCGTCGTGGATCACTTCAAAGGCCTTGGCCAGGTCCTTGTCCATATGGGAGAGCTGCCCCTTGGCCCCATCGAAAGTGTTGCGGTACGACTCCAAGATTTCCGCCCCAACCGCCTGCGCCTTGGTCAGACCCACCTGGGCAACGGCCAGCTTCTCTGCGGATTTGGCCTGGGCCTCCACCGCCTTCTGCGACGTTTGCAGAAGGGCCCCCGCATCTTCCTGGATCTTGGAAAGGGTCTCTGTCGTGCGCTGGAACGATTCCAAGGAGACAAGGGAAGAGGCCATCACCTGGCTGAGCCCCTGGCCCGCGGATTCGAACCGGGAAGTCAAAGCGCCCAGCCCAGCGGCACGCTCTCCGATGAGACCCAGCAGTTCGGCCAGCTTCCCATGGGCCGCATCCACCGCCCTGGAGATCCGCTCCACCTGCTCCGTGGCCTGTCCACCCGCCTTCTCCTGGGCCGCTTCCAGCTGCGAGAGCATCCGGGCACCCAGGGCTGCCATCTGCTCCTGCATCTCCTCCATGCGGTTCCCCATCTCGTCTTGGATCTGGGCGGTGTACTCACCCACTGAGGTGCCGAAGCCCTGCTGGGCGTGGAGGAACTGCTCGTTCGACTTCTCCAGCAATCCTGCGCTGGATTCCAGTACCCGCTGAATCTTCTCGAATTCCATCTGGGCCGCGCCGCTCATGGCGCTTTGGAAATCCCGGCCGAGGGTGGAAAGCGATTCCACCAGGGAGGTGTGCATGGCGTTGAGGGCCTCACGCATCTCCGTGAGCAGACTTTCCTGCTTGGAGCTCTCCAGCCGCTGGATGGTGGCTTCCAGGTTGCCCAAAGTCGCGGTCATCGCCGTCAAGGTGGGCTGCAGGTTCTCCACCAATCCCGCCGTGAACCCCTGGCTCAGGGAGGGATTAATATCGGAGGTGAAGACGTCCCGGAACTGATCCACCACCTGGCTGCTGATGTTCTTGATCGCCGATGTCCGCTCGGCCGCCGAATCGTGCAAGTCCACCAGCACCCGGGTGGGCGAGAGGATGGGGAAGGCCATGGCCACCCGTTGCACCATCGCGTCATAGGCCTGATGAATGGCCCGCTCCCGTCGCCGCTCCACGAAGGTGAGGAGGGCGGCAAAGATCAGAGCGGCGATGGAAGTCGTGAACTTGCCACTCAGGCTGTTGATGAGGCCCTCGATGCCCTGCACCGGCGCCACCGTGTTGTTGGGCTCGTAGCGCACGCCGTAGAGCCCCGTCAAGATGGCCATAAACGTGAGGGCCAATCCCACGCTGGTGATGAGGCCGGGGTGAACCTGGAAGCTCGCGGCGGGATAGTTGGGGTCGATGATTTCCGAAACCGGCAGGGCTTGTTCGGGCGGCACCGAGAGGTAGATCGCCTCCTTCCGACTGCGCCCCTGATAAGGCTGAAGGTGGTGCTCCAGGCGTCGCCACCAGCGACTGACCGGCCCGGGGCCCCCTTGCAGGGCCATTCGAACCCCTTCCAGGGATTCCTTCGAAGCCCCGTGGGGAACCCCTTCCTCCATCTCAGGCAATCCCGATTCGAAGGCCCTCAGATGGCCGATCAGGCGGCTGGACCTCCGCATGACCTTGAACAAGATGGAGGCCGTCCAAATGAGGAGCCCGGCGGTCGCCCCGAGGATCCAGGGGCTGAGTTTGTGGATGAATTCATTCATGGGAGGCCAATTCAGAAAGAAGAATGAAGAGAGGGGTGGTCAATGAAGCCTGGAGTCCCGAGTCATTTGGTCCCCGGCTTCCCCTGGGAGGTGAGGCCATCCGCCTTCGAGTCACCCTTCCCGGCCGCGAACACAAGCCAAGGGCGAACTCCTCGAACGGGAATGGGGGCCATGATCAGGATTTCCAAAGGGTCAGACAGTTATTCGACATCTTCTCAAGGATTGTTAACAGATTTCCTCGGAGCATCGCGTCCCAATTCCCAAGTTCACGCGCCAATCGTTTCAACCTTAGCCTAGGCATTTATGCACTTGATTTGAAATTGCATGCCCAGGTTCGCCGATCCGCTCGAGTTCCTTCTCGAATGGGTCGCCGAGTGAGCATGGTCATGGATCCCCCCATCCTCGGAATCCTCCCACCCGTGTTCAGACACCCCCTGTCCATCCGGGCCTGTCACAAACGATGGACCAGCCCAAACCGAATTGGGGGGCCCATCCCGAATCACACCTCATCACCAACATCAAAAATGCCATCACTTACCATCCCGACTCGTGATTTGATGAAGTTAAGCTTTCACTTTCGTCCTACCCTCCTGGAGCCCCCATGCTGACCGGCGAAATCCGCTCCCAGATCGATGCCCTGTGGAATGCCTTCTGGACCGGCGGCATCTCCAACCCCATGGAGGTGATCGAGCAGATCACCTACCTCCTCTTTCTCCGCCGCTTGGATGAGCTGCACACGCTGGAGGAGCGCAAGAGCGCCACCCTGAAGCGGCCCATGGAGCGCCGCATCTTCCCCGAGGGGAAGGATGCCAAGGGGCGGGCCTTTGAAGATCTGCGGTGGTCGCGCTTCAAGCACTTCGAGGCCCGGGAGATGTTCACGGTGGTGGGGGATCACGTGTTCCCCTTCCTCCGCACCCTGGGGGGTGACGACAGCACCTACGCCCACCACATGAAGGATGCCCGGTTCACGGTGCCCAAGCCCGAGCTGCTGGCCAAGGTGGTGGATCTCATCGACCAGATCCCCATGGAGGATCGCGACACCAAGGGCGACCTCTACGAGTACATGCTCGGGAAGATCGCCAGCGCAGGGCAGAACGGCCAGTTCCGCACCCCGCGCCACATCATCCAGCTCATGGTGGAGCTCATGGCCCCCACGCCCAAGGACTTGGTGGTGGATCCGGCGGCGGGCACCTGCGGCTTCCTGGTGGCCGTGGGCGAGTACCTGCGCCGCGTGCACCCCGAGATCCTCCGCGATGCCAAGCTTAAGGAGCACTTTCACCACAAGATGTTCCACGGCTTCGATTTCGACAGCACCATGCTGCGCATCGGCAGCATGAACCTAATGCTGCATGGGGTGGAGAACCCCGAGGTGGTCTACCGCGACAGCCTCAGCCAGGACCATGCGGGCGAGGAGGAGAAGTACACCCTGGTGCTGGCCAACCCGCCCTTCGCCGGGAGCTTGGACTACGACAGCACCGCCAAGGACCTGCTGGACGTGGTGAAGACCAAGAAGACGGAGTTGCTCTTCCTGGTCCTCTTCCTTCGCCTGCTCAAGCCCGGCGGGCGGGCGGCGGTCATCGTGCCCGACGGCGTGCTGTTCGGCAGCAGCAAGGCCCACAAGGAACTGCGCCGCGCTCTGGTGGAGGATCAGAAGCTGGAGGCCGTCATCAGCCTGCCGAGCGGCGTGTTCCGGCCCTACGCGGGGGTGAGCACCGGCATCCTGATCTTCACCAAGACCAACAGTGGCGGCACCGACAACGTCTGGTTCTACGACATGGAAGCCGACGGCTGGAGCCTGGACGACAAGCGCAACCCCCTCCTCCCCGAGGAGAAGCTGGGCGCCCTGGCCACGGGCCTCAGCCCCGAAGAGCACGCCAAGAACAACCTGCCCGATGTGCTCGCCCGCTGGGCCCAGCGCACCACCACCGAGCGCCAGCGCCCCCGCACCGCCCAGAGCTTCACCGTGCCCAAGGCCGACCTGGTGGCCCAGGGCTACGACCTCAGCCTCAACCGGTACAAGGAGGTGGTGCACGAGAGCGTGGAGCACGAATCCCCGACCAAGATCCTGGCTGACCTCAAGCAGCTGGAGGCCGAGATCCAGCAGGGCATGGCGGAGCTGGAGAGGATGCTGGGATGAGCGATTCCCCGAAAAAATGGTCGCGGGTTTCTATCGGAGATTTACTCGCAGACGTTAGGTCCGGCTTCGCCTGCGGCGAGGATCTCGAAGAGGGAGTGATCCAGATCCGGATGAACAATGTCACCAAGGATGGCGGAATCGATTGGTCAAAAATTCGGCGGGTTCCCAAGGACAGCAAGAACCTTAACGATTACCAAGTCGCTCCGAACGACATCTTGTTCAACCACACGAACAGCCCTGATCTTGTTGGTAAGTGCGCCGTCTTTCGCGGATTCGGGGAAGTGGTCAGCCTCCTATATGAAAGCCCCTATACGGACCTCAATCCCCTGGGGGTGGAGGGGCTGTTCAAGGCCGATGAGATCCAGACCCTCTTTGGGGTACTGGATGAGATCCGACAGCGTGCTGTGGCTTAAGCCACCCTCGATCTGAACCATTTTCGAAGGTGTCCATCGTCGAAATCTCAGGACACCGAAGAGCTGCTAAGCTTTCCGCCATCGTCGCGGTCATTCCCAACTGCACCCCTGATGCACTCCAGTGGAGGAGCCCCACTCCCTCAGGGGTAAGAATCCTCCTCACACCTGCCACGAGCCTTCAGGGGCTCCGAGCGGTGGCAACATGGTGGGAAGGGTTTCAAGGCAAGTTGCTAAGTGTTTGAATAACAAGATATTTCAGATGCCATCCAAGGGTCTCAGAAACTTCTCATAACCCAAAGGTCACAGGTTCAAATCCTGTCCCCGCTACCAACTCGAAGGGTCCGATCAGATCGGACCCTTTTCGCGTCTTCGGGGGAGCCGGAGGGGACAGGATTTGGACCTGTGAGTGGGATCGCGGAGGCCCTCCGGTGGAGGGCCGGGAGCGAGACCGGGGGCCGCGCAGCGGACCCAGTTCAAATCCTGTCCCCGCTACCAACTCGAAGGGTCCGATCAGATCGGACCCTTT
>CAZVKM010000049.1:0-17355 GCA_964627685.1 uncultured Solibacteraceae bacterium
GGTGCTCATCCGCGAGAGCGGGTTGGCCACGCCCGGGGATGCGGCCCGCGCCTTCGAGGCGGTGTTCGATGCGGTGCTGATCGGGGAGGCGCTCATGCGCAGCCTGAACCCCTGCGGCTTCATCGAGCGCATCTACAGCGCCCTGCCGGCGGAGGCCGTATGAGCTTCACGGTCAAGGTCTGCGGACTGACCTGCGCGGAGGACACGGAAGTGGCCCTGGAGGCCGGCGCCGATCTGCTGGGCTTCGTGGTGCACCCCGAGAGCCCGCGGCACTGCAGCGACCTGAGGGGCGCCTCCGCCCCCGCGGGGGATCGCGGGGTGCTTGTGATGGTGGCCCTCACCGCCGAGCCCCTGCTTCGTGCCGCGGCGGCGGCGGGCCTGACGAAGGTCCAGCCCCATGTCCCCCTGGGTCGCCGGGCCGACGTGCTCGCGAAGCTCGCGGAGGCCGGTCTGGAGGTGATCCTCCCCTGGGCGGATGAGCCCGGCCAGCGCTATCCGGGGGCGGGGCTCCCCCTCTGGGAGCCGAGCCCGAAGCTCACGGGGGTGGCGGGGGGCAGTGGCCGCACCCACGCCATGGCCTACCCGCCGCCCACCCGCTTCCTCCTGGCGGGAGGGCTTGGCCCCGAGAACCTGCGGGAACGCTACGACCACATCCCCGCCTCGGCCCTGCCGCGGTTGGCCGGATTCGACGCCGCCAGCCGCCTGGAACGCAGCCCCGGCCGGAAGGACCCCGCCAAGGTCCTCACCTTCCTCCGCACCGCCCGAGACCTGGAACGACGCCATGCCTGCCACGCCGCCCTCCCTCGCGTTTGACCTGCCCACCCGCTTCGGATCCGCGGGGCTGGGGGGATGCTATGCCCCCGAGACGCTGATGCAGCCGCTCCTGGATCTGGAAGCCGCCTATCTCGAAGCGCTGGACGATCCGGCCTTCCGGGACACCCTCGCCCGGGAGCTCCGCGATTTCGTGGGCCGGCCCACCGCCCTCACCGCCTGTCCACGCCTGGCCCAGCATCTGGGGCTGCAGGCCCTCTACCTCAAGCGGGAGGACCTCACCCACACCGGCGCCCACAAGATCAACAACGCCCTGGCCCAAGCGCTCCTCACCGTCCGCATGGGCAAGCGGGAGGTCATCGCCGAAACCGGCGCCGGTCAACATGGCGTGGCCACCGCGGCCGCCTGCGCACGGCTGGGCCTGAAGTGCACCGTCTACATGGGCGTCACGGACATGGCCCGGCAGGCCCCCAACGTCGCGCGGATGCGCCTCTTCGGGGCCGAGGTGGTCGGGGTCGAGGCGGGGCAGGGGACCCTGAAGGAGGCCGTGAACGAGGCCCTGCGGGCCTGGGCCGGGCGCTGCGACACGGCGCACTACATCCTGGGTTCCGCCCTCGGACCACACCCCTTCCCGACCGTGGTGCGGAGCTTCCATCAGGTCATCGGGGAGGAGGCGCGACGGCAGGTGCTGGCCCAGCATGGGGCGCTGCCGGATGCGGTGGTGGCCTGCGCCGGCGGAGGGTCCAATGCCTCGGGTCTGCTGCTGCCCTTCCTGGGGGATGCGGTCCGCCGCCTCGCCGTGGAAGCCGGGGGGCATGGGGAGGCCCTCGGGGAACATGCCGCCCGCCTGGACGGGGGCCGGGTCGGCGTGCTCCACGGGTGCAAGACGCTCCTGCTCCAGGACGACCACGGGCACACCGCGGAAACCGCCTCGGTGAGCGCGGGGCTCGACTATCCGGCCCTGGGGCCCGAGCTGGCGGCGCTGGCCCTCGATGGGAAGGTCGAGGTGCATCGCGCCTCAGATTCGGAGGCCCTGGCGGCGGCCCGCCTGCTCTGCGGCCTGGAGGGCATCCTCCCCGCCCTGGAGAGCAGCCACGCCCTGGCGGCGCTCCCCCGCCTCGCGGCCCAGGGCGCCCGCGTGGTGCTCGTGGGCCTCAGCGGTCGCGGGGACAAGGACCTCGGCACCTACCAATCCCGATTGGAGCTCTGATGAACCCCCTGCTTCCTTTCCTCATGGCCGGGGATCCCTCCCTGGAAGCCCTGCCCGCCCTCCTCGCGGAGGCCCGGGCCCTGGGCCTAGGGACCCTGGAGGTGGGCCTCCCCCACAGCGATCCCATCGCGGATGGCCCGGTGCTCCAGGCGGCGGCCCATCGGGCGATCCAGGCCGGAGCCACGTCCCTGCGCGTCCTCGAGGCCCTGGCCGGGATCCAGGACAGTCCGGACCTCGTGCTGTTCACCTACCTCAACCCCCTGCTCCAACTCGGCACGGAGCAGCTGATCCGGTTGCTGCGGCCCACTCCCGTCCGGGCCCTCCTCATCGTGGATCTGCCTGATGGGGAGGAACCCGCGTTCGTGGAGGGCCTTGCGGAGGCGGGCTACCCCCTGGTGCCGCTCCTGGCGCCGACCACCACGCCCGACCGGGCGGCCCGGCTCCTGGAAGCCCGGCCCGATCCGGGTCCGGAGCGGCCCTTCGCCCAGCGGTTCGCCTACCTCGTGGCACGCCTGGGGGTGACGGGCGGCGGCGCCTCCTTCGATCCGGGCCCGCTGGTGGCCCGAATCCAGACGATCCGCACCCTCACGGAGCGTCCCCTCGCGGTGGGCTTCGGGCTCTCGGAGCCGGCGGCCATGCAGGCGCTGCGGGACCTCGGGGTGACACCCGTGGTGGGCAGCGCCCTCGTGGCGGAGCTGGCCGCGGGGCTTCCCCTGCGGCAGGCCCTGGCCGAGCGGATGCTTCAGACCTCGGGCAGCTCCACGTAGAAGCAGGCGCCCCCGGTTGGCGGGTTCTCGAAGCCGATGCGCCCCTCCATCCGCTCCACCAGGCTCCGGGAGATCGCCAACCCGAGGCCGGTGCCCTGGACGATCCGATCCTCACTGGGATCCGCCTGGGTGAACTTCTCGAAGACCTCCCGGTGGAAGGACTCCGGCACCCCAGGTCCCTGGTCGCGCACCTCGATGCGCCACATCCCCTGGTCCCGGTCCAGGCCGAGGTGGACTTCCCCACCCGCGGGGCTGTGCTTGATGGCGTTGGAGAGGAGGTTCGCCAGCACCTGAACCAGGCGGGCCCCATCCACGCGGGCCTTCGCCTGGGGCGGACCCTGCGCCACCAGGGTCAAGCGGACCGCCGCTGCCGTGGCCGTGCCGGCGACCACCGCCAGGGCCTGCTCCAGGAGCGGGGCCAGGACCGTGGGCTGGCAGTCGAGGCGGAGCTTTCCCTGCTCCAGCTTCTCCAGGTCGAGGATGTCATCCACGAGGCGCCCGAGGCGGACCGCGTTCTCATGGGCGATGTGGACCAGTCCCCCCGCCTTCGGGGGCAGCGGCCCGGCCACGCCCCCCTCCAGGAGTCCGAGGGTGCCCCGGATGGAGGTGAGCGGGGTGCGAAGCTCATGGCTCACGACGGCGATGAACTCGTTCTTCAGCCGCTCCACCCGCCGGCGTTCCCGCAGGTCCCGCAGGAAGGCGGTGAAGAGGGTCTGCTCGTCGAGCACCACGGCGTTGAGCCCCACCTCCAGGGGGATGGGTTCCCCCTCCAGGGGAACCGCGATCATCTCGTGCATGGCCCCCAGGGAGGCGCGGTCCCTCAAGTGCGAGAGGAGGCCCGGGACCCGCTCGGAGATCGGGTGGTTGAGAAGCGCCTCCGACGGGACGCCGAACAGCCGCTCCGCCGCGGCATTGGCCCCGAGGATGAGGCCTCCCCGATCCAGGGTGAGGATGGGCTCCACCGCATGGTCCAGGATGACCTTGGCCCGGGCCTCCAGCTCCTGGAGGCTCCGCCCCCGGTCCTCGGCCAGCCCGCGCGCCTCGTGGACCTGGGCGGTGCCGAGGAGGAGGAGGGAGCCCAACATCCCCGTGAAGCCCAGCCCGCCCGCGAGGACGAGGAACACCTGCCAGCCCTTGCGTTCCTGCAGGGCGCGCACGGAGGGGCCCACGCGGATCCGGGCCCGGGTACCGAAGAGCTCCAGGGGGACCTCCACCGTCATCGCATCCCCCAAACCGGGCCGGGCGGTGCGCCCCGCTTCGAAGAAGCCGCCCTCGGGCCGCTCCACCTGCAATTCGGCCACCACCTCCGCGCCTCCGGCCTGGGCGGCCGCCTCCTCGAGGATCGGATCGACATAGCAGAGCACCGAGAGGAAGCCCCGGTGCAGCGTCAGACGACGGGAAGCCTCCTGAGGGATCCCGCCCCCACGGTAGACCGGTAGGGTGAGCACCATCGCGGGCCGGGGAACGGCATCCTGCACGAGCTTCTGGAGGACGCTGAGGGCGGGCAGGCCTTCCCCCCGGGCGACCTCCATGGCGTGGGCCTGGAGGGGCCGGGTGCGGAGATCCAGCCCCAGCGCTCCTTGGTTGGCGGGCCGGGGATGCTTGAAGGTGACCGGCCAGTGCTCCTCCCGGGGCTCCGCCCCCCGGACGTGGCCTTCCGGCCCGAGCTCCTGGATCTGGAAGGGCCGGCCGAGGCGCTTCGTCATCTCGGACTCGAATCCCGCCCGCTCCGATCGGGTGACCCGGCGGCTCCAGTCCACGGAGTGGAGGTCGCGGTGACGGGCGAGGTAGGGAGCCACGAACCGCTCGAAGCCCGCCCCATCGAGGTCGGGAACGGCCTCCAGGAGCCCGTCCAGGGCCTGCAGGAACTCGAGGCGGATCCGGAGCGTATCCACCAGCTCATTGCTCACCTGCTCCGCGCGGACCTGGAGCCTCCGGCGCTCGGCCTCCACCTCCCCCCGGCTGATCCGGAGGAAGAGCAGGACCACGATGCCTGCGGACAGCGCAAGGGGGAGCCCCACGGTGAGCCGCCGCTCCCACCAGAGCGTCCCCCTCGAGGCGAGTCCCATCTGGAGCGCCGGCACAGTGAGGATCACCCCCAGCACATCCCCCACGTACCAGGTCCACCAGGCATAGGGCATGCCCTCGATCGGCAGGCCCGTGAAGGCCCGGAGGGCTCCCACCCCGATGGTGGCTCCCAGGAGGCAGGCGAGGCCCCCGCCCAGCCCGAGGGCCGCGAGGAGGTGGGACCCGGTCCTCAGGGCCAGGGCCTGGGGTTGGCGTCTATGGACCAGCCAGGCGCCCACCCAGGCCTGGGCGGCCGCGGCGGCCGCGAGCAGCGCGGAGAGGACGAACAGGGTGGGTCGGGGCCCCAGGCTCCAGGACACCCAGAGGTTCATGGCGAAGGAGCCCAGCCAGATGCCCGGAAGCACCCGGGGACCCCGGGTCAGCACCTGATGCAGCGCCAGCCCCGCCGGGGGGAAGAGGGCCGTGGCGTACCCGGGCGGGATGGCCAGGAGCAATCCCAGCTTCCCCAGGGCCAGGTAACCCACGGCGACGAGGAGCCACTGGGCCGGGAGCGGCCAGGGGCGGGGGGGCGCGGCCACGGGAACCATCAGGGGATGGATCGGTGGTGGACCGTCCGGGGCTGAGTCCCGGTCAGGGGCGGGTCACTTCGGAAGCGAGCAGCGGATTCAACCGGCAGGCCTCGGAGAAGGCGAGGTCCGCGGCCCGCGGCTGCACGAGGGCCCGGAGCAGGCGCCCTTCCCAGAGCGCCAGGGTGGCATCCCACCCCTGGAGGCCCCGCAGTCGGCGGATCTCGTTGAGCGCCGCGCCTTCCCCCCGCTTGCGGAGCAGGGCCAGCCGGGCGCCCAGGATGGCCGCATCGGCATCCTTCGGAGCGTGGTGCAGGTAGGCCTCCACCTCCCCGAGGCGACCGGCCAGGAGGGCGTGGAGGGCCAGGCACTGGCGGGCCAAGGGATCCCTGGGGTTGAGGGACTGGGCCAAGCGGGCGTGGCGCTCCGCGGCTTCGAGGTCCTCGCGGGCCTGCTCGGGAAACCACTCCGCGCGCTGGAGGAGGGTGTCCGCCAGCCACCCATGCGTCAGGAAGGAGTTGGGGTTGAGGGCCAGGGCCTGGCCATAGGCGGCCAGGGCGCGGGCCAGGTCGGGACGGGGATCCCGGCCCTGCCAGCGCCGATGCTGGGCGAGGGTGCGCAGCGCGCCGGCGGCGCTGGCCGGGTGGCCGACCCAGGGGCGGAGGGCCATGGCCTCGTCGAAGCAGCGCACCGCCTCCTCGACCTTTTCCGTGGGGTCCGCACCATGCTGCAGGCCCCACTGGGCCTGGCTGGCGAGGCAGTTGCCCAGGTTGTTGAGGAGGAAGTCCCGGATCTGGGGTCTGAGGAGGGCCGTGCGCAGCACGGCAATGGCCCGGTCCAGGGTGGGAATCGGATCCTGCCCGTGGGCCGACTCCCAATCCGCGCGCCAGCGGAGGAGGGTTCCCAGGTTGTTGGCGAGCTCGTTGTCCTCGGCCTTCAGCTTGAGGCCCTGGATGGCCGCGGCTTCGGCGGCCACCAGGGCCTCCGTGGGATTGCCCCCGGAGCGGCGCTGCTGGGTGGCCCACTGCCGAAAGAGGGCGGAGCGGAGGCTCCAGGCCCGCGGGTTGGCCGGGTCCGTGGCGAGGGCCCGGTCTGAGGCGTCGCGGGCGGCGGCGAAGGCGGGCTCACCCGGCTGACCCTGGTCGTTCCGGATCCAGAGCTGGAGGAACCGGGCCTGGGCGATCGCCTCATGGATGCGGGGGCCGCTGCGCTGGAGGGACTCCGCATGGGCCAGGGCGCTCAGGGCGGCCTCCGAGCGCTGCTCCGCCTCCCCGTAGGCCCCCCGCGCCAGGGCCGCTCCGGCCTGGGCGCGCAGCCACTCGGCCTCGAGGATCCAGGGCTCGGGATTCCACCCCTGCTGGGCCTGAACGGCGTGGAGGTGGGGCAGGGCCTCCTCCGGGTGGTCGCCCACGAGGGCGAGCAGGGCCTCGGCCATGGGACCCGAGCCGGACGGGGCCCGCCTCAGGTAGGCCAGGGCCGGCTGCCGGAGGTCGCGCTCGAGCTCCTTCCGACGGTCCTCCAGGGCCTTCCCCCGCAGTCCCTCCAGGGCCTGCTGGTAGAGGCGGGCCAGGGTGGTCCCCAGGGCCAGCGCGGTCTCGGGATCCTGCTGCCGTCCCTTGCTCCAGGCCCACTCGAAGTTGGCCCGGGCCTCCTCGAGCTGTCCCAGCACCAGATGCCCCCGGCCCAGGGCGGCCCGCGCCGGGGCCTGCACCCAGGCCGGACGTCCCTCGAGCTCCCGCCGGAGGGCCTCGAGCTTCGCCTGGGCCCGATCCTTCACCGGGCGGACGTTGTGCAGGGGGAGGGCCAGGTCCCGGCTCACCTCCAGCTCGATGCGGTCCACTTCGAGCGTGATCTGCTGGGCGAGGCCCACCTGCACGCGGGTCTGGCGCCAGGTCCAGAGACCCCATCCTCCCCCGGCCAGGAGCGTGGTGGCGGCGAGCCCCCCCAGGAGGCGGAGGGGCCCCACCTTCCGGAGGCGCTTCCAGAGGCGGTAGCCGAGACCCGAGTGCGCTTCCGTGGGATCCGCATCCAGGTAGCGCTGCAGATCCGCACCGAAGGCCTGGGCGCTGGGATAGCGGTCTTCCGGCCGCTTCTCGAGGGCCTTCAGCATGACCGCCTCGAGATCCCGCGGCAGGTCCGGCCGGTGGCGGCGGGGGGGGATGGGATCCGCGTCCTGGACCTTCCGGATCAGCTCCCAGGTGCTCTCGGCCTCGAACGGGGCATGTCCCGTCACCGTGGCGTAGAGGGTGGCTCCCAGGCCATACACGTCGCTGCGGGGATCCACTTCGCCGCCGCGGAGGGCCTCTGGGCTCGAGAAGGCTGGGGTGCCCATGAGCAAGCCGGGCATGGTGGCTTCGGTGGTGCCGCCCATGTTCCGGGCCAGGCCGAAGTCCACCAGGAAGGGCTTCCATCCACCTTCCGGTAGCCGCTCCAGCAGCACATTCCCGGGCTTCAGGTCCCTGTGGAGGATGCCGCCCCGATGGCAGGCGTGCAGGGCTTCCGCCACCTGCCGGATGAGGCCCACGCGCTCACGGAGATCCAGCTGTGGTGTGGCCTGGCCAAGGGTGGGGCCATCGATGAACTGGAGCACGAGGTAGGGCCGCTCGGCGTCCTGGACCACCTCGAAGACCCGGCCCACGCCCGGGTGCTCCAGCTGGGCCTGCGCACGGGCCTCCCGGAGGAAGCGGTCCCAGGTCTCGGGTTCGAGGTGCTTGAGGAACTTGAGGGCCACGGTCCGCTCAAGGCGGCGGTCGTAGGCCTTGTACACCACGCCCATCCCGCCCTCGCCGATGCGGGAGAGCGCCTCGAACCGATCCCTGAGAGCCTCGGGGAAGGCCTCCGGGACCTCCACGTCCGCAGGGGCGGTGTCCTCGAGGCGGAACTCCCGGACGAGGTCGCTCAGCGCTCCGGATTCGAAGTAGCCATGGGCCTTCAGCACCTCGAAGCGCATCAGCCACTCGGCTTCGGAGAGCGTCGGCATGTCCCCCGTGCGGGGGCCGAACACCGCATCCGGATTGAGCAGCCCCCGGTCGAGGGCGGCCCGGAGGAAGCGGAGGCGCTGGAGGGAGGGAGTGGACTGGGGCACGGCCCTCCAAGCCTAAGGCCAGATGACGGCTGGGGGCAGGGAAGACTTCCCGGGCCTCAGCCTGCGGTCGGAAGCGCGCCGGTCCGGAGCAGGTCCCGGAAGGCCTCGTGGTCCCAGGCCACCTGATCCGCGTAGGACCGGGCGAAGCGGCCCAGGGCCTCCTCCAGGGTGCCGGAACGCCCGGCATAGCCGGCGAGGAGGCAGGCGTCCCCGGACCGGGCCTGGGCCTTCGCCAGCACCCGGCCGCAGAGGGAGGCATAGGCCGCGAGGCTCGTCGCTTCCAGGTCCGCCCAGTCCAGGCTGGCCTTGTGATCGGACCACTGCCGGACCAGCACCGGGAGCCCCTTCACCTCGGACCAGCCGAGGAAGGGATCGCTCCAGGTCTGGAGCACCTGGGCGGCCTGGGCCACGACCTGCCCGCGGTGACCGGAAGTGGGGCGCCAGCAGGATCCCAACTGGGCCTTCACCTCGAGGAAGAGCGTGTCCTCCGCATCCCGGCCGGCGAGGAGGACCACCCAGTCCGGGACGCCGTAGGAGCCGCAGCCGGAAGCACGACGCGCCACTTCCACGGTCCGATAGGCGGCCAGCAGGTGGCGCCAGGGGGCGGGGATCGTGGAGGCGTAGGGTGTGAGCGCGGCCAGGACGGGCGCGGCCTCCGCTTCGGGAAGCGGACGGATCGTCGGGGGGTGGGCCTGGAAGGCCGGCCAGCCCTGGGTCCCTGGACGGGTGGCCTTGCCCCGGAGGCGTTCAGGGGTGTCCCGGGCGGCCTTGGCGAAGATGGGGGCCAGGGCGGCGTGCCCGTCCTCGGGGCGCACCTCCTCGCGCGCCAGATCCGCGAAGCCGAGCTTCGCGTAGGTCTGGAGGGCCTCCCGCCAAGCGGCCCCGAGCGCGAGCACCGCCCCGTGCCCCTCATCTTCGGAGATCCCAGCGGAGCGGGCGGCCACCAGGGTGCTGACGGCCAGGCGCTTCAGGTCCCACTCGAAGGGTCCGGTGCAGGCCTCGTCGAAGTCGTTCAGATCGAACAGGAGGTGGCGATCCGGATCCGCGTAGGCCCCCAGGTTCAGCAAGTGGGCGTCCCCACAGAGGGTCAGGGCATGTCCCGCCGAGGGGGCGGACCGGAGGTCCTCCGCCATGAGGGAGGCGGTGCCGCGGAGGAAGCCGAAGGGGGACTCGGCCATGCGGGCCCACCGATGAGGCAGCAGCGATTCCTCCCGACCTCGAACGGCCGCCCTCAGCTGGTCGAGGAGGTCCTCCCGGCGCCTCGGGGTGAACCCGCCCTGCTCCGTCCGCGGCATCCGGTCCCGCAGGGCCTTGCCTGCGGCCAGACGGGCTTCCGGATCGGGATTGGGCTGGAAGGGCATGGGGCTCCCGGGGTGGGGACCACTGCACCAGGAATCAGGCCGGAGGACAAGGGCGGGCCGGCGCCCGGCACCTCAGGGGCGCTCCACCGCCATGGCGATGGCGTTGCCACCCCCGAGGCAGAGCGCGGCGATCCCGCGCTTCTTGCCGTGCCGCTCCAGGGCATGGAGCAAGGTGGCCATCACGCGGGCCCCGCTGGCGCCGATGGGGTGGCCCAGGGCCACGGCGCCGCCGTGGACGTTCACGCGCTCCGCGGGCAGCTTCAGCTCGTTCACCGTGGCCACCAGCTGCACGGCGAAGGCCTCGTTGATCTCCCAGAGGTCCACGTCCTCCACCTTCCAGCCCAGCTTGTCCAGGAGCTTCTGGATGGCGGGCACGGGGGCCATGGTCACCCACTCGGGGTCCAGGCCGGCCGTGGCCCAGCCCAGGATGCGGGCCTGGACGGGCAGGCCATGCGCCTTGGCGTAGGACTCGGTGGTCACCAGCGCGGCGGCGGCGCCGTCGTTCACGCTGGGGGCGTTGCCGGCGGTGACGGTGCCGTCCTTCTTGAAGGCGGGCTTCAGCTTGGCGAGCACGTCCATCGAGGTGTCGGCGCGGGGGCCCTCATCGGTGTCCACCACCACGTCGCCCTTCTTGCCGGCCACGGTGATGGGGGCGATCTCGGCCTTGAAGGCGCCCTCGGCGATGGCCTTCACGGCCTTCTGGTGGGAGACGAGGCTCCAGGCGTCCTGCATCTCGCGGGTGACCCCGTACTTCTGGGCCACGAGCTCGCCGGTGGTGCCCATGGCCTGGTCCGTCATGGCGCAGTGGAGGCCGTCGAACATCATGCTGTCGATGGCCTGGGCGTGGCCCATGCGGGCGCCGGCGCGGAGCTTGGGCATGAGGTAGGGGGCGTTGGACATGCTCTCCATGCCGCCGGCGAGGATCACCTCATGATCGCCCATGAGCACGCCGGTGGCCGCCAGCTGGATGGCCTTGAGACCCGAGCCGCAGACCTTGTTGATGGTGAGGGCGGACGTGGAGGAGGGCAGGCCGCCGCGCAGGGCCGCCTGCCGGGCGGGCGCCTGGCCCACACCGGCCCCGAGCACATTGCCGAAGATGGCCTCCGTGGGGGCGGCCCCCGGGACGGAGCCGAGGAGCTGCTTCACCACCTGGGCGGCGAGGTCCGGTGCGGCCAGTGAGGCGAGCCCCCCCTGGATCTTGCCTATGGGGATGCGCAGGCACTTCAGGATGACGGCGTGTTCGGATGGGGCAGTCGGCATGTCGGTGGCCTTTCGGGTGAAGCTGAAATCAGTGCCTTGGGTCTGGAGTGTGGCCGGAGGTCATACCCAGAGGATGACGGCGTGTTCGGATTTGGCAGTCGGCATGTCGGTGGCCTTTCGGGTGAAGCTGAAATCAGTGCCTTGGGTCTGGAGTATGGCCGGAGGTCATACCCAGAGGATGACGGCGTGTTCGGACATGGCTCGGTTCCTCAAAGGATGTTCACCACCAAGGCCCCAGGGGGAGAGCTGCGCGCCCCTGGCGTCCTGGGGGTCGGGTCGTCAGGGCTTCTTCCGCTTGGGCAGCTCATCGAGCGTGCTCAGGTCGAGCGCCTCGAGGTTCAGGGTCGGGGCCGGCTGGGTGTAGAGCTCCGGCGCCTCCGACTGGATGTGGCGGCGGAAGCGCTCCAGGAGGGCATCCACGTCCTGGAGCAGGCGCAGCCGGTCCATGCGCAGGTTCCGGAGCTGGACCTCCAGCTCCACGACCTGGTGCTGGGCCTCACGCATGAGCTCCTCGGCCTTGAACTGGGCCTCGCGGATGAGCAGGTCCTTCTCCCGGTTGGCGGACTCCAGGAGGTCCTCCTTGGTCCGCTGGGCCTGGAGCAGGGTCTCGCGGAAGATGCGGTCCTGATCCTGGTACTGCCGGAGGCGCTCGCGGTTGTCGAGGACCTCCTCCTTCAGGCGGATGTTCTCGGCCTGGATCTCCTCCCACTCGGAGGCCAGCTCATGGAGGAAGGCGCGCACTTCACCTTCGTCGAGCCCGCCGAAGGACTTCTTCTCGAACTCACGCCGCTGGATGTCGAGGGGGGTGTACTTCACAGGACCCCCATGCCCGCAGCCCGCCCGAAGAACCCCTTGATGAAGGAGAGCAGGAGGAAGGCGATCATGCCGGCGAAGCTCACGCCGCCGATGGGGGGGACCAGCGCCTCGATGGGGCGCATGAAGGGATCCACGATGGCGTGGACCAGCTTCACGAACGGATTACGGGGATCCGGCTGGAACCAGCTCATGATGGCCCAGATGAAGATGGCGATCTGGGCGACGTAGAGGGCGTAGTAGGCGATCAGGAAGACGAAGGGCATGGGCGCTCCGCCCCCATCATAGCCCGGGCCGCCACGGACCCCGGGGTGCCTACTGGAACAGGGAAGGGAACCCGGGTATCCCTAAGCCGGGAGGTCCCATGCGGATCGGGATCAGCTGCTATGCCACCTTCGGGGGCTCCGGGGTCGTGGCCACCGAGGTGGGGAAGGCGCTGGCGGCCCGGGGACACGAGGTCCACCTCCTCAGCCCCAGTCTGCCTCCCCGGCTCCTGGGCTTCGAGGACCGCATCTTCTTCCACGAGGTGACGGCCTCCACCTACCCCCTCTTCGAGGCGGCCCCCTTCAGCATCGCCCTGGCTTCGAAGATGGCCGATGTGGCCCAGCACCACCGGCTGGAGATCATCCATGCCCACTACGCGATCCCCCATGCAAGCGCCGCGCTGCTGGCCCGCATGGCCGTTGGGGATTCCCTGAAGGTGGTGACCACCCTGCATGGGACCGACATCACCGTGGTCGGTTCCGACCCGAGCTACCTCCCGATGGTGAAGCTCGCCATCCGGGCCTCCGATGGGGTCACCGCCGTGAGCGAGTACCTCCGCGAGGAGACCTACCGGACCTTCGACGTGCCGCGCCCCATCGAGGTGATCCCCAACTTCGTGGAGCCCCCTCAGGAGGAGCGGCCCGAGTGCAGGAGCTGGCTGGCGCCGCAGGGCGCCGCGGTGCTGACGCACATCTCCAACTTCCGCCCCGTGAAGCGGGTGATGGACGTGATGAAGGTCTTCGAGATCGTCCGCCGGCAGCACCCATCCCGGCTCGTCATGGTGGGCGACGGACCGGATCGCGTGGAGGCCGAGACCTATGCGCGGGAGCGTGGCTTCGCTTCCGAGGTCCGCTTCACGGGGAAGCAGCTGGACATCGGGACGGTGCTGGCCTGCTCCGACCTCTTCTTGCTCACGAGCGCCACCGAGAGCTTCGGCCTCGCGGCCCTCGAGGCGATGGCCCATGGCGTCCCGGTGATCGCTTCCGCCGTGGGCGGGGTGCCGGAGGTGATCCAGGACGGGGTGCATGGCTGTCTCAGGCCGCTCGGCGACGTGGAGGGCATGGCCGAGGCGGCCCTCCGGCTCCTCCGCAACCCTCGGGAACGCCGGGCCCTGGGGGACCGCGCCCGGGCCCATGCGCTCACGACCTTCGCCGAGGGCCCCATCGTGGACCGCTACGAAGCCCTCTACCGCCAGGTCCTCGGGCAGGGCTGAAGCGGGGGCCTGCGCGGCGCCACTCGCGGTGGGCAAAGGCGCCGGACCGCGGTATTCTTGGGGATTCCACTGGGGAGTCGCCAAGTGGTAAGGCAGCAGGTTTTGATCCTGCCTATCGAGGGTTCGAATCCTTCCTCCCCAACCAGGCTGGGCCCCCGGGTGCCGGGGGCCTTCCCATGCCCTGGCCCCTCGGGGGGCCGGGGCTTGTGGTCGACCCTCCGGCCCCGTGATGATGCTGGCACGACCTCGCTTCCCGCCGCATCCTAGCCACAGCCGGAGGGCCCATGATCCTGTCGCCTCGCCTCCTCCTCCCCGCGGCCCTGGGCTTGGCCCTGTCGGCTGGGGCACCGGTGGATCCGAAGGTCAAGCGGGGGGCCTACCTGGTGGCCCTGGGCGGCTGCAACGACTGCCACACCCCCCTGAAGATGGGGCCCAAGGGCCCGGAACCCGATGGGACCCGGCTGCTGTCCGGCCATCCCGAGGGGGTGGGGATGCCTCCGGCCCCGAAGCTGCCCCCGGGCCCCTGGCTTTGGCTCGGGGCCGCGACCAACACGGCCTTCGCCGGCCCCTGGGGGGTCACCTTCAGCTCCAACCTCACGCCGGATCCTGAGACGGGCCTGAAGGCCACGGATGCCGCCACCTTCATCCAGTGGATCCGGAGCGGCCGACACCTGGGGAAGGGGCGGCCGCTCCTGCCGCCCATGCCCATCCAGAACCTGCAGGCGGCGACGGACGAGGACCTGCGGGCCCTCCACGCCTACCTTCGGAGCCTGCCTCCCCTCAAGAACCGCGTGCCCAACCACGTACCTTCCGCCCCTGTGGCCCCGTGATCCCATGACCCTCCTTCGTGCCCTCCTCGCGCTCGGTGCCCTGACGGGGCTCGCGGCCCCAGAACCCCCGGCCGCCCCCCAGCTCCTCTCCCAGACGGGCCTGTATGAAGCCCCCGGCAAGGTGGATCGGAGTCACCTCGCCTATGCCCCCCAGTACCCGCTCTGGTCGGACGGGGCGGCGAAGACCCGATGGCTCTCCCTGCCCAAGGGAACCGTCATCGAGGCGGCGGATGAGGATGCCTGGGCCTTCCCCGTGGGCACCAAGGTCTGGAAGGAGTTCAGCTTCGGCGGGCGGAAGATCGAGACCCGGCTCATGTGGCGCGCCACCGCGGAGGCGTGGGTCTTCGCCAGCTACCAGTGGAACGCGGCCCAGACCGACGCGACCCTCGTGTCCTCCAAGGGCGCCGCCGATGTGGCGGAGATCGCCCCGGGCAAGAAGCACAGCATCCCCTCGGTGTCCGACTGCAAGGCCTGCCATGACAACGCGGGGGTGGAGGTGCTGGGCTTCAACGCCCTGCAGCTGAGCCCGGATCGGGATCCGGGGGCCCTCCATGCGGAGCCGCTGCAACCGGGCATGGTGACCCTTCCAACGCTGCTCGACCGCGGCCTCCTCAAGGGGGCGCGGAAGGACCTCCGTGCCACGCCGCCCCGCATCCCGGGGGATGCGCAGCTCCGACCGCTCCTGGGGTACCTCACCACCAACTGCGGCACCTGCCATCGGGCCGATGCGCCGCTTCCCAAGATGAACCTGGACCTGCGCCACACGGCCAAGGCCCGGGCCGGGGGGGAGGAACCCCTCCTCCGCACGGCCCTCGGCCAGCGCGGGCAGTTCCTGATCCCAGGAGAATCGGGGGAGGGCAGCCTGCTCATCGCCCCCGGGGATCCGGCCCGGAGCGCCGTCCTCTTCCGGATGAAGACCCGCAACCCGGACCTCCAGATGCCCGCCGTGGGGACGATCCTCCCCGACGAGGCGGTGGTGCGCAGCCTCGAGGCCTGGATCCGGAGCCTGAAGCCCGCCCCGCCCTCGGGGGGGCGCTGAGGCCCAGGTTCAGGGGTTCTGCTTCGGCGTGAAGCCGAACTCCTCCACGTTCAGGAGGTCCGGACGGACTGGTCCTCCTTCGCCCTTGTCGAACCGGCTGATGGCCTTGGCGCCCGTGGCGGCCTCGTAGGCCGTCAGCACGCGGGTCTCGATGGCCTCGCGGGTGGCCTGGTCCAGGGGGAAGCAGATGTCCACGAAACGCCCATCCCGCTTGCGGCGGCTGGGCATGGACACGAAGTACCCCTCCTCACCCTCCACCACCCGGAGGTCGCCCACCAGGAAGCACCCGTCGAGGACCAGGCTGGCGAAGGCGCGCAGCTTCTCGTCGTGTTCGACCTTTTTGATCTGGACCTCGGTGATGTTCAGCATGGTTCCAGTCTAGCGGCCCATGGGTCTGTGACGGGTGGGAGCAGAAACAGCTGTTTCGACACATAGATGGGAGGAGGCCAAGATCGAGGGATATGACCTATATCACGATAAAAAGGTCCGAATTGCGGGAGCATGGGGCTCCAACCCTGGAATCCCACAGAAGGTCCCATGCGTTTGAAACCCGCCCTCGGACTGACGGCCCTCGCGGCGCTGACCATGGCCGTGCTCTCGGCCCGTGGCGCCCAGGAGAAGGGCAAGGCCCCCGCCGCCAAACCGGCCGCCAAGGCCGTGGCGAAGAAGGCCGAGAAGAAGGCGCCCAAGGCTCCCGGCGAGGACATCGTCCTCACCGATGAGACGGAGGATCCCGCCCTCTGGGGGAAGAAGTACCCCCTCCAGTACGAAACCTACCTCAAGACGGTGGACATGGTCCGCACCAAGTTCGGTGGGAGCGAGGCCATGCCGCGCACCCCCAGCGAGAAGGACCCGCGCACGGTGGTGAGCCAGTCCAAGATCGAGGAGGACCCCAGGCTCAAGACGATGTGGGCGGGCTACGCCTTCTCCAAGGACTTCCGCGAGGAGCGCGGTCACGCCTTCATGCTCGAGGACCAGACCTACACCGAGCGCCAGCAGGTCGTGAAGCAGCCCGGAACCTGCATGAACTGCCACGCCTCCACCTACGTGCCCCAGAAGAAGCTCGGCAACGGCGACCTGCAGAAGGGCTTCGAGGCCATGAACGGGATGCCGTACTTCGAGTCCCGCAAGCTGGTGAACCACCCCGTGGCCTGCATCGATTGCCACGAGCCCGCCACCATGAAGCTGCGGGTCACCCGCCAGGGCTTCATCGAGGGCATGCGCGCCCTCAAGGCCTCCGAGGGCGTGAAGGACTACGACGTGAACAAGCAGGCCACGCCCGCCGAGATGCGTGCCTACGTCTGCGGCCAGTGCCACGTGGAGTACTACTTCAAGGGACCTGAGAAGCGCCTCGTCTTCCCCTGGGCCAAGGGCCTCAAGGTGGAGAACATCCAGGCCTACTACGACGAAGCCGGCTTCAAGGACTGGAGCCACGCCCAGACCGGCGCGCCCGCGCTCAAGGCCCAGCACCCCGAGTTCGAGATGTGGAGCCAGGGCATCCACGCCCGCTCCGGCGTGTCCTGCGTGGACTGCCACATGCCCACCACCAAGAAGGACGGCAAGGAATTCACGGACCACCACGTGCGCAGCCCCCTGCTCAACGTGAAGAACGCCTGCTCCTCCTGCCACAGCTGGGATGAGAAGGAGATGAAGGCCCGGGTCGAGGACATCCAGACCCGCACCTACAAGATCCGGAACGTGGCCATGGATGCCCTGATGGAGCTCATCAAGGAGCTCAAGGCCGCCAAGGAGGCCGGTCGCCCCGACGCCGAGCTGGCCCAGGCCCGCGACTTCCAGCGCAAGGCCCAGTTCTACCTGGACTTCGTCGAGGCCGAGAACAGCACCGGCTTCCACGCCCCTGGTGAGGCCCTCCGCGTGCTGGCCGAGTCCATCGACTTCAGCCGCAAGGGCCAGGTCGCCCTCCGAGGCGCCCAGGCTGCGACCCCTGCTCCGACCCCTGTGGCGGCCGCGGCTCCCGCCAAGGCCACCAAGTAGCGGTTCAACGATTGGGACAAGGGGCCGGTTCATCCGGCCCCTTCCTCATTCAGAGGAGCTGGATCCAGCCCCACTGGCGCGCCTTCACGTCTCCTCGGCGGTAGGACCAGAGCAGCTCCGGCTGGCACACGGTGCAGAGGTTCACGCTTCCAT
>CAZVKM010000050.1:0-17330 GCA_964627685.1 uncultured Solibacteraceae bacterium
AGGGCGCTCCCGCTCGCTTGGGCCCATGGGGGGCCCTGCGCTCTCGGAGCTGGAGCCTCCGATCCCGATCCGCCTCCGGCGGTGGGGCAATTAGAATTTGGGGATCGAATCGGGAGAGGGCATGGCCATTGATTTGTCAAAAGACACGGAGAAGTACCTGCTGGGGTCGGTGAAGCGGTTCTTTTCGGAGGAGCTGGATGAGGAGATCGGGGAGCTGAAAGCGGGGCGGGTATTGGCGTTCATGCTGAAGGAGGTGGGGCCCTCGGTGTACAACCAGGCCATGGCGGATGCGCAGGGGTGGATGAAGGCGAAGGTGGAGGAGCTGGGGGACGCGCGGTACGAGCCGGAATTCGACTTCTGGAGGCGGAAGTAGGCGGGATTCGGGATTCCCGGACTTCGGGCCGAAGAGGTCGGGGGAGGCGCCCGTGAAGCTCTGGTCGGCGGCGATCATGTTGTTCCTGATCATGGATCCGCTGGGGAACGTGCCGCTGTTCCTGTCGACCTTGAAGCACCTGCCGTCCCGGCGGCGCCGGGCGATCATCGTGCGGGAGCTGGTCATCGCCTATGGCGTGATGATGCTGTTCCTGTTCTTCGGCCAGGGGATGCTGGACGCCCTGCAGCTCAAGCAGGAGTCCATCAGCATCGCAGGGGGCATCATCCTGTTCCTCATCGCGCTCAAGATGATCTTCCCGCCAGAGGAGGAGAAGCGGGAGAAGGATGAGGAGGCCGTGGTCGCCGAGCCCTTCATCGTGCCCCTGGCCATCCCCCTGGTGGCGGGGCCCTCGCTCCTGGCGTCGCTGCTGCTCCTGGTCTCCCGGGAGCCCCAGCGCATGCTCGAGTGGTGGGGTGCCATGACCCTGGCCTGGATGGCCTCGGTGGCCATCCTCCTCTCCAGCAACAAGCTCCACAAGCTCCTGAGGGAGCGGGGGCTCATCGCCCTGGAGCGCCTCATGGGCATGACCCTGGTGACCATGTCCGTGCAGATGTTCCTGAACGGACTTGCGGAGTACCTGGCCAGGGCCCGGTAGCTACTTCAGCTCGCTGAACTGGGGTCGGTAGGTGCGGCTCAGGGTGAGTCGGGTGCCATCGCGCATGATGACCAGGTAATCCCCGCTGCTCCAGGGCTGGAGTTCCTTGATGTAGTCCATGTTCACGATGGCGCTGCGGTGGATGCGCCGGAACTGGTGGGGATCCAGCTTCTGGGACATGGCGTTCATGGTCTGCCGCAGCAGGTGGCTGCCCCCATCCACATGGAGCCGGACGTAGTTGTCCTCCGCTTCCACCCACTGGATCTGGCTCACCTTCAGCAGCGCCTGGCGCTCGCCCACCCGCACGAGGATGCGCTCGAGGAAGGGCTGCTCCTTCCGGACCTCCGTGAGCAGCTCCTCCATCTTCGGAGCGTCGGCCCCCTTCCGGCCCTTCCCGTCCCGGATCCGCTGCAGGGTCTTCTGGAACCGCTCCTTGTCGAAGGGCTTGAGGAGGTAGTCCACCGCATTCACATCGAAGGCGTGCACGGCGTACTGGTCGTAGGCCGTGATGAAGATGGTGGGGGGCATATGCTCCGGGCCCACCGCCTCCAGCACGCCGAACCCGTCCAGCTCCGGCATCTGGATGTCCAGGAAGACGAGATCGGGCTTCAGCCGGTCGATGGCATCGACGGCCTCGAGCCCATTGCCGCACTCCTGGAGGATCTCGATGTCGGGCTCTCCGCCCAACATCTGCCGGATGCGCTGCCGCGCCAGGGGCTCGTCATCCACGATGAGGGCACGCAGGGTCATGCGACCACCTCCATCTCGCCGGAGTCGGCGGATGTGAAGGAGAGGGGCAGGCGCACCCGCGCCAGGGTCCCCTTGCCGGGGATGCTCAGGAGCTCGAAGCTCTGCTGGTCCCCATAGAGCAACTGCAGGCGCTGTCGCGTGTTCGCCGTGCCGATCCCATGGCCGAGCCGGGGAGTGGTGACGAACCCGGGGCCATCATCCTGGACCTCCAGGCAGAGCATCCCGTCATCCCGCCGGGCCCGCACCGCGATGTGGCCCCCCTCGGCGCTGGCGCCCACCCCGTGCTTGATGGCGTTCTCCACCAGGGGCTGGAGCACGAAGCTTGGGACCCGCGCGGCCTTCAGGTCCTCGGGGATCTGGAGACCGATGGTGAGTCGGTCCTGGAAGCGGATCCGCTCGATGGCGAGGTAGCGCTCCAGGAACTGGGCCTCCTGGGACAGGGTCACTTCCTGCTGGCCGCTCTGCTCGAGGCTGAGCCTGAGCAGGTCCCCCAGCCGGGCGATCATGCGGTCGGCGGTCTCCGGATCCAGGTGGATCAGGGCCGAGATGGAGTTCAAGGTGTTGAAGAGGAAGTGGGGCTGCATCTGCATGCGCAGGGCTTGGTTCTGGGCCTGGACGAAGGCCTTCTCAAGCTGCGCGGCCTCCAGCTCCCGCCGCTTGAACCGCCGGTGGGCCATCACCATGTGGTAGGCGGACACCAGGGCCAGGGTCACCAGGTAGTAGGAGTGGAAGTAGCGGAACAGGAAGTCCTTGTAGTTCACCCAGAACCGGGGGTTCCGGAAGCTCTCCTGGATGCGCCAGTCCAGCAGGGTCCCCCGCTCGAGCCGGTAGAAGGCCATGGCCACCAGGAAGATCAGCAGGAGGCCCGTCAGGGTGGCGAGGAGGCAGGACCCGAGGTGGATGCCGAGCACCCGCCAGTTGCGCCAGTGGAAGCCCTCCACCGGGAAGCGGCGGGCCAGGGCCAGGAGCCCGAACCCCAGCAGGGCCCATACGAGGATCTGCGCGACGTTCATCTCCAGCAGGACGAACCAGTCGGCCCACCGGGTGCCCCGCATGGCCAGGTCCCAGGTGGTGTTGTAGAGGGCCAGGAGGCCCCAGGCCCCCCAATACCACCCCCACTGACGCCGTTCCTCGAACATGCCTTGATTGTGGGCGATCCCAGCCCCCTGTCGAATGGGAACGGGGTGAGGGGACAGGGGGCTGGGGTAGGCTGGAGGCATGATCTCGAGGCTCCGCGGCGAACTGATCCACAAGGTTCCCCACCAGGCGGTGGTGGAGTGCGCCGGCGTCGGCTACGCCTGCGCCATCAGCCTGAGCACCTACGGCCTCCTCCCGGATCCGGGCCGGGAGGTGATCCTCCACGTGGAGACCCTCCTCCGGGAGAACGAGCTCTCCCTGATCGGCTTCGCCCAGGCCGCCGAACGGGAGCTCTACCGGCTGCTGGTGAAGGTGGATGGCGTGGGCCCGAAGCTGGCCCTGGCGGCGCTGGGTGCCATGCCTCCCGAGGAACTGGTGGCGGCCTTGCGGGGCCGGGACCTCACCCGCCTCACGCGGATCCCGGGCGTCGGTCGTAAGACCGCGGAAAAGCTCTGCTTCGAGCTGAGCGAGAAGCTGGGCGGCCTGGGCGGGCTTGAGGGCCTGGGTGGGGCCGCCGCGCCGGCCGATCGCTGGGAGGCCGACCTCCGGTCCGCCCTCGTGAACCTCGGCTACAAGGAGGAGGTGGTGGTGCCGGCCGTGGAGAAGCTCCGAGTTGAAAAGCCCCCCCTCCCGGAGGCCATCCGGGCGGCCCTCAAATCCCTCCAGCGATGAGGATCCTCCCCTTCCCAACCCCCGGGACCCCGTTTCCCGGCCGCCTTCTGGAGGGTTCCGCATGATCCTCGCGACGTCCCCCCTCGTGGGTCCCGCCCTGGAGGTCCTCGCCCAGCGCCACCCCGTCGAGATCCACCCTTTCCGAAGCCCGGCCTGGCAGGCGGCCCTCCCGCGGGCCCGGGCCCTGGTGGTGCTGCTCAGTGAACCCCTCGGCCCGGAGGACCTCGCGCTCGCACCGGAGCTCCGGGCCATCGGCACCTACAGCGTGGGGACGAACCACCTCCCCCTGGAGGCCTGCCGGGCCCGGAACATCCAGGTCCTCAACACCCCGGGAACCCTGACGGAAGCCACCGCGGATCTCGCCCTGGCGCTCCTGCTGGCCCTCACCCGCCGTGTGGCCGAGGGCGAAGCCCTGGTCCGCAGCGGCTCCTGGCGAGGCTGGGAGCCCGACCAGCTCCTCGGCATCGGCCTCACCGGAAAGACCTGCGGCATCCTTGGGGCCGGGGCCATCGGCCAGGCCTTCGCCCGTCGGGTGTGGGCCCTGGGGATGCGGGTGGTCTTCTGGGATCGGAGCGCCCAGGGCGGCGTGGTGGACTTCGGAGCGGATTCCGGCCCGCGGCTGCCCCTGACCGACCTCCTCTCCCGCAGCCAGGTGCTGAGCCTCCACTGCCCGTTGACCCCGCAGACCAAGGGGCTCCTGGATGCCGACGCCCTCGCACTCCTCCCCGGGGGCGCCGTGGTCCTCAACACCGCCCGGGGGGGCATCCTCCACGAGGCGGCACTGATGGAGGGCCTGAAGTCCGGTCGCCTCGCGGGCGCGGGGCTTGATGTGTACGCCGGCGAGCCGGACCTCGATCCCCGATGGCTGGAGACCCCTCGCACCGTACTGCTTCCGCACCTGGGAAGCGCCACCCGTGAGACCCGCGAAGCCATGGCCCATCAGCTTTGCGAGGGGCTTCGCCTCGCGCTGGAGGCGTGAGCGTCGCCATCGGTTTCCGGTGGTAACCTGGGAGCTCTTCTCCGAGGTTCCCCATGGTCTCCAGCTGGCGCTCCCTGATCGATCCCGAACTGGACCCGACCCGGACCGAAGCCCTCCCAGCCAAGGCCCGCGCCCTCAACGCCCGGGGCCGTCACGCCGAGGCCGCCGAGCTGCTCGACCGTCACCTCGCCGACCACCGGAGTGACTTCGAGGCCTGGTTCGAGCGCCTCCTCGCCCTCGGCGATGCCCTGGGGGAGCAGGACGCCCTCGACCTCCAATCCCAGCTGGAGGCCCTGCGGGATGAGCACCCCGCGGCCGCGGCCGCCTACCGGAACCTCGGGCACCTCCGCCTGCTGATGTTCGACCTGGATGGCGCCGAGCGGGCCCTCCAGCAGGCGCTCAAGCTCGATGGGCAGGATCCCCGGACCCTGGAGTTGATGGGGCTGATGAACCTCAACTCCGATCGTCCCGAGGAGGCCAAGGGCTGGATCCTCAAGGCCCTCACCCTGCAGCCACGGGATCCCCGGACCCTCCGCCTCCTCGCCCTCACCCTCGAAGCCCTGGACGACCTGCCGGGCGCCGAAGCGCAGCTCAGCGCCGCCTTGAATGCGGATCCCTCCTACTTCTGGGGATGGCACACCCTCGGCGAACACCTGATCCGCCGCAGCCGCTTCGGCGATGGCCTGCGCTGCATCGCGAAGGCGCGCAGCCTGAACAGCTTCGAGCCGGCGAGCTACTTCATCCTCGCCGAGCTGATGGCGGACCACGGCCACCTGGACATCGCCCAGGGTCAGCTCCACATGCTCATGCTCATGGCCCCCCCCGCCCATGTGCTCTCCGAGGCCCAGAGCCTCCTGGGCGAGTACCGGCGTGACCTGGGCGATGCCGAGGGCGCCACCTCCTACTTCACCCTGGCGGCGGACACCGATCCGGAGAGCGCGAACCCCTGGGCCGCCCTCGGGGACCTGGCTCGGGAGGAAGGCCGCCATGAGGACGCCCTCCGCTGCTACCGGGAGGCTCTGGATCGCGATCCCGAGGCCGCGGACCTGCAGGTTCAGCTCGGGTACGTCCTCCTCGAGACCGAGGAGCCCCAGGCGGCGGAGCAGGCCTTCCTCAAGGCGCTTGAATGCGATCCCGCCGAGTACAGCGCCTACCTGGGTCTGTCGGAGTGCTACCGGCAGGCCGGCCGGACCGAGGACCAGGCCCGGATGGTGAAGGAGGCCCTGGCCCTCGCCCCCGAGGACGGGGATGTCTGGAACGCCCAGGGGGTCGCCCTCGAGGTGCAGGGACACCTGGTGGAAGCCACCGAGGCCTATGACAAGGCGCTCGCCCTGGATCCGGGCCTGCGGAAGGCCGCGAACAACCTCGGCTACGTGCTCGAGAAGCGCATGGACCAGGGGGAGACCGCCCTGCGCGATCGGGCCGTCGCCGCCTGGAAGCTCCGCCTGCTGATCTGCCGCGACGAAGGCCAGAGCCTGAAGAAGGCCACCGAGCACCTGAAGAAGCTCGGCGTCGGCGAGGAGCAGATCCTCCGCTGGGTGAACCACGAGGCCACGCCCACCGCATGATCATTTTTCCCGTTGCAGGGGAGGCCTCGCCCCGATAGGCTCGTTCCACCGCCTCCCCAAGCAGCCCGATGCACCCCAGAAGCTGGGTGCCGAGGGCCTGTGGAAAACCCTGCGGATTGCGCGTGAGAACGCCAGCTAAGGCGTGAAGAAAGAGTAACTTCTGCCCTTGGCGCAGTTGAATGACCTGATGATAAGTTCAATTATTTTTATATTTATAGATTTGTTACGGAAATAGCTAAAGTTTTGAACCGAGCTGGGTTTTCCACACTTCCTGTTTTCTTTCGCATTGACAGGGCAGAAAGTACGGATTCATTGGCCCATATGGCGAAAACCCGCGTCAGAGCTGGGTTTGCGGACGTCAAGCCCCTGGCCTCAAACCTCGTGATGCGAAAACCAAGGGAAACCCACGCACCTCCCCCTCGAACCACGTGGTCCTAGGGGAACCCCGATTCACGAAGGTCGGGCCTCGATGCGAGGTGAGCCTCTTCGCCCGAGCCCCGATGGGCGCACCTGCAGGCGAGCCCCCTTCCTTATGCACACTTCCGCCCACTCGCCCTCCGGGCTCGCGGAGGCGGGGACTCCACCGATCGTGCCCACCCCTGGTGGGCACTCCCATTCCCTTCGCTCCTGGAGGTGGAGCCTCCCTGCGTGCCGCCCGGCGTCACGCTGCTCAGACCAGCTGTTCGGCTTCCTTGAGCTGCACGCTCACGAGCTTGCTCACCCCACTCCCGCCCTATCGCACCCTCCCCCGGAGGGTGCTCCCACTCGCCCTTCGGGCTCGCGGAGGCGGGGACCTCCTGCGTGCCGCCCGGCGTCACGCGGCTCAAACCAGCTGTTCGGCTTCCTTGAGCTGCACGCTCACGAGCTTGCTCACCCCAGGTTCCTCCTGCGTGACGCCGTAGAGGGTGTCGCTGGCGACCATGGTGGGCTTCTGGTGGGTGATCACGATGAACTGCGTGTCGCTCTTCATCTTCTGCACCATGCCCGCGAAGCGGGCCACGTTGGCCTCGTCGAGGGGGGCGTCCACCTCGTCCAGCACGCAGAAGGGGCTGGGCTTGAAGTGGAAGATGGCGAAGAGGAGGGAGATGGCGGTGAGGGCCTTCTCACCCCCGGAGAGGAGCGTGAGCGCCTTGGGGCTCTTGCCTGGAGGCTGGGCGGTGATCTCGATGCCGCACTCCAGGATGTCCTTGGGGTCCTGGAGGCTCAGGTGGGCGCTGCCGCCCCCGAAGACCTCGCGGAAGACCTCACCGAACTTGGCATTCACGTAGTCGAAGGCCTCCCGGAACCGCTCTTCGGAGGTCTGGTTGATCTCCGCGATGGTGGTCTCCAGGTTCTTGATGGCCGTGAGCACGTCATCCCGCTGGATGTTCATGAAGGAGAGCCGCTCCTCGGCTTCCTGCAGTTCCTGGATGGCCAGCGGGTTCACGCCGCCCAGGTCCAGGCGCTTGCCCTGGAGCTCGTTGAGCCGCGTCTGGTGGACGATCTCGCCCTCACCCCAGGCCTCCTTCTCCTCGTCGGTGATGGAGGCGAGGAAGGCGGGGACCTCCATGCCGAGGGCCAGCTCCACCTCCTTGGCCATGGCTTCCATGGATCCCTGCACCTGGGCGCCATGGAGCAGCACCTCCTGGTGGGTGGTCCGGGCGTTCTCCAGGGCCTGCTGGAGCTCCCGGGCTCCGCGCTCCTCGATGCGGAGACGCTCCTGGATCTCCTCCAGCCGGGGCTGGTGCTCGGCCAGGGCCTCCTGCAGCTTCCGGCGCTCCTCCAGGAAGCCCTGGGCCTCGGACTCAAGCTCCTCCAGCTTCCGATCACAGGCCACGACCCGCTCCAGCAGGTCCGCCCGCTCCAGCTCCACCCGCTGGCGTTCCGCCTCCAGGTCGAAGCGGCCTCGCTGGTGGAGCTGCACCTGCCGCACGAGGCCGTCCCGCTCGGCCCAGGCCGCATCGCGGCCCCGGGCGAACTCGAACTTGGCCTCCCGCTTCTCCTCCAGCACCGCCTGGGCCTGCTGGACCGCCCCCTCGGCCTGGGCGAGGGCCTCAAGCAGCGCCTCATCCGTGTGCTCCTCGGGCACCGCGTCCAACTCCCGCAGCAGGCCCCGGAGGCGTTCCACTTCCTGCTCGTACTGCTCCCAGAGCTGATCCGCACGGGCCTGGGCCTGGCCGATCTCATCCAGCTGCACCTGGGCATGGGCACGCTGGGCCCTCAGGCTCTCGGCCCTGAGCCGGGCCGCCCTCAGGTCCTCCTCGATCTCGCGGCCCCGCTCCCGGGCCTCCTGCCCATCCGTGAGCCCCTTCTTGACCGCGGTCTCCAGGTCCTCGAGGCGTCCAAGGAGGTCTTCCCGGGTGGCCTTGGCCTGTTCGAACTCCTCACGGAGCTTGAGGGGGGAGGCCGCGGGAGCAGAGATCCCGAGCTGCACCGGCCCGAAGGGGAGTTTCAGGTAGCTGGGGCTCACGAGCGCCAGGTCCGCATGCTTCTTGGCGAGGGCTGGGAAGTCCTCGTCCTTGCACTGGAAGGCCCGGTCCACCAGCGCCCGCAGCGGGGCCGAAGCCCCGGTCCAGCGGATGTGATTGCGCAGGGGGGTGGTGCCGAAGGGCGCGGCGGGGGCGTGGCTGTCGGTGTCGGAAGCCAGCAGCAGGTGCCCGGGGGCCTGCATGGAGGCCTTGAGCCCCTCCTCAGTCGCCGAAGCCGTCTGGAGCCAACCGCCGAGGATGCGCTCCAGGTCCGGACGCACCCCCTCGTCCACGCGGACGAGATCGGCCAGGAGGTGGGCCTTGCCGAACCGCTCCTGGAACCAGGCAAGGCCCTTGCGCAGCTCCAAGTCGGTACTGCCCTGGTTCAGGAGGTCCGAGAGCTGACGGAGGCGGCGCTCAGCCGCATCCAGATCGGCCTCCGCCCGGTGGAGGGCGCTGCTGGCCTCGCGGTGGTGGACCTCCAGGCGCTCCACCTCGGCCCGCTGGATCCGGGCGGCCTCCTCCGCATGCTCCAGCTGATCGACGGCCCCCTCCTCCTGCCGGGCGAGGGTGGCGACTTCGCCCTGGAGCCCTTCCAGCCGCGGTGCCCGCACGGCCTCATCGTGATTGAGCGCATCCAGCCGGCCCTCGATCTGGGCGATCTGGTTGTGGATGCCCTCCCGCTGCCGCCGGCGCTGCACCGACGCAGCTTCGGCTTCGGCCCTGCGCTGCTTCAGGCCTCGCAGCTCCCCCTCGAGGTGGCGCAGCTGCCCCTGAGCCAGGGCGAGGGCTTCGTCCGCCTCCGCCAGGAGGGCCTCCCGGGCCTCGAGGGTCGCGCCGGCCGCCTTCACCTGGGCCTCCAGGGCCTCCATTCCAGAGCCCGCATCCGTCAACCGGGCCTCCAGCTCGTCGAGACGGCCCTGGAGCCGCTCCCGGCCCGCCTGCGCCTCCTCGCGCTTCTCCCCTTCGAAGAGCCGGCCCTGCTGGTTCATCTCGAGCCGCTGCCCCAGCCCCTCGATGCTGCGTCCCCGGCGCATCTGGGCGCCTTCGAGCTCGGAGGCCTCCAGCCTCAGCTGCTCCACTCCGCTGCCCTTCTCCGCCGCCTGGGCCGTGAGCTCCGCGACGCGGCGCTCCAGCTCGTCCAGGCTGTCGAGGATCCGCTGTTTGGCCCCTTCCAGTTCCGTGGCCTTCCCCGCCAGGAGGATGCGCTGAGTGCCCTTGATCTGGGCATCCAGCTCCGCGGCGCGCCGGGCCTTGGCCGCCTGGCGCTTCAGGCTGTCCATCTGCTTGTTCAGCTCGAAGAGGATGTCCTCGAGGCGCTGGAGGTTGCCCTTGGTGTCCTCCAGGCGGCGCTCGGCTTCGATGCGACGCAATTTGTAGCGGGTGATGCCCGCCGCCTCCTCGATGAGGGATCGGCGGTCCTTGGGCTTGGTGCTGAGGATCAGGTCGATCTGCCCCTGCTGGATGAAGCTGTAGGCCCGGGTGCCCATGCCCGTGTCCAGCAGGAGGTCCTGCACGTCCTTCAGGCGGGACTCCCGGCCATTGATGCGATACTCGCTGCCCTCGCTCCGGTAGAGCCGCCGCTGGATGACGGTCTCCTTGGTGGCACCCGGGAGTGCCGGATCCGGCATCTCAAGGGTCAGCTTCACCTCGGCCAACCCCATGGGCTTCCGGGTGTTCGTGCCGGCGAAGATCACATCCGCCATCTCCGAACCCCGGAGCATGGAGGCCCGCTGTTCACCGAGCACCCAGGCGAGGCTGTCGCTGATGTTCGACTTGCCGCAGCCATTGGGCCCGACCACGGCGGTCATGCCCTGCGGGAACCGCATGATCTGAGGATCCGCGAAGCTCTTGAATCCGTTCAGTTCGAGGGAGATCAGACGCAAGGGAGGGGGACTCCGTCACCGGGGCCCCGGCCGGGGCGCAAAGGGTGGATGGGGAACATTTCGGTGCCTTGCATCATGCCATGCGATGGGCGGGATCGGCCCCGGAATCCGCACCCTTGGGGACCCGCCCCCGAGCCGCTAGACTGGGCCTTTCCCCCACGCCAGGAGCTCCCGTGCCCCCCCTCCCAGACTCGATGCGCTTCCTCGGCTCCGGCTGGTGGGGGATCCATGCCTTCGGCGCCGTGGGACTCTTCTGCCTGGGCTGGTACGTGGGCCAGAGCCGCGCCGAGCGCCATTATGGGAAGCTCCTGAAGGACGCCCGCGAGGACCGGGAGCGATGAGGACCGCCCCCAACGTCCTCTGGCTCGAATCCCACCGCCTGCGGGCCGGATCCGGGCCCGAGGTGCGGTTCGACCGCCCCCTCTCCGGCCTCCCCACCGAGGACCAGCTCGCCCAGGCCCTGACGGCCCTGGAACCCGGCCCCACCGCCTGGGTGGTGGACGACCAGCTCGCCCCTTCCGTGCTCCTCCGCGATGTCGCCGAGCTCCCCGAAGGCACCGAGGCCCGCGAGGCCTTCTGGCGCTGGAAGCTCCAGCAGACCATGGCCCTGGAAGCCCCCCATGCGGTGCAGGCCCAGCCCCTCGAGCCCGGCCTCTGGCTGGCGGCGGGGATCCGCGAAGACTGGCGGGAGACCTGGATGGGGCTCGCCCAGCGGCTGGAACGCCCCCTCCACCGCCTGGAACCGCGCTGGCTCCACCTCTACAACCGCCTCGCCCCGACCCAGGAGACGCCCGGTCTGCTGCTCTCCCTGAGCCCCGCGGGGTCTGGCCGGTACACCGGCACCCTCGTGGGCTGGTCCCATGCCCTCTGCCTGCTGCGCAGCTGGTCGGAGCCCCTCGACGCCTCGGACTGGCAGCTGGAGCGCCTGGCCCCCTCCATCGCGTACCTCCAGCGGGAAGGCAAGGCCCCCCACGTCCTCCACGTCCACGGCGCCCCCGTCTGGGCCTGCCCGGAGGTGCCCGTGAAGCTCCTCCCGGATGGGGACCTCCAGGAGGCCCGCCCGTGAGCCTTCCGCGCATCGACCTCAACCTGGCACCACGCCCCACCCTCTGGCGCCAGCACCACCAGCGGCTGGGCTGGGGCCTCCTGACCCTCGGTCTGGTGACCTTCCTCGTGGTCGGTGCCCTCACGGGCCGCGCCTACTGGGAAGCCCGGCGGGCGGGCCGCGAGGCCTTCCTGCTCACCGAGGAGGCCAAGCGGGCCGCCCGACGCGAGCAGCAGCTCATGGCCACCCTGGCCACCGTGGATGTGGCCAAGGAGGCCCCCCGCTGGCGCAATGCGGAACGGATCCTCCAGGAGCGGGCCCTGCCCTTCTCCCGCCTGCTCTCCGAACTGGAACAGTGCCTCCCCGATGGGGTGCGCGTGAAGGGCCTCCAGCGCAGCCGCGGTCGGGATCGCGTGCAGGTGAAACTCAAGGGCGAGGCCCGATCCCGGGAGGCCGAGGTGGCGCTCATGGAGGCCCTGCAGGGGGCCCCGGTCTTCACCCAGGTCACCCTGGAGCGGGAATCCGAGCGCAACGGGGGCGGCTGGGACTTCGAGCTGGCCCTGGCCTCCGCGGGATCCCCCGGGCCCTTCAAGTCCCGTCCCCAGCCCGTGGTGAAGGACCAGAAGCCCCAGGCCGCTCCCGCCCCGGCCCGCCCGCGCCCCGCGGCCCCCACCCGGAGGACCCGGTGAACCCCGCCCTTCGCGCCAGCCGCACCCGCGCCCTGATCGGAACCCTCGCCCTCCTCCTGGGACTCGGCCTGCTGGCCTTCGTCCTGCCCGACGCCTCCGATGCCGTGGCGCAGCAGCGCCGGGCCCGGGACCAGGCGCGCGCCCTCAAGCTCCAACAGGATGACCGCCTCCACAGCCTCCAGGCGGATTCCGACAAGCTGGAGCGGGGCCAGGCCACCCTCCGGGCCCTGGAATCCAGGCTCCCCAAGGGCAGCGCCGGGGACCTCCAGTGGAAGCTGAGCCGCACCCTCCATGAACTCGCCGTCAAGAACGGGATCCGCCTCAGCACCATCAAGTACAGCCCCCCCTCCAAGGAGGGCGACCTCGACGCGGTGGAGGTGGAGTTCACCGCCCTGGGCATCTACGCCCCCCTCCGGGCCTACGTCCGGGACCTGGAAGGCTCCGGCCTGCCCTTCGCCGTGCGGGATGCCCGCCTCGAGGAGAGCCCCGAGGGGGCCCGCCTCACCGTCGTCCTCCGGGCCTTCAAGCCCCGGGAAGGCGTGAAGGTGGAGGAGGAAGCCTAGTGTCCGCCCCCAAGCCCGCCTTCGATCCCAAGGCCCTGCTCGCCGAGCTCAAGGCCAACCGCCGCACGCAGGTCGCCCTGGGCGCCTTCATCCTGGTGCTCGTGTGGATGTTCTGGCCCGAGGCCCCGAAGCGGAAGCGTACGACCGCGGCCGGAGGCTCGACCTACCTGGATCCCCGCGCCCTCAGCTCCCTCCGCCGCCTTCCCGACCTGGCCGCCCTGGATCAGGCGGGGGAGCTGCCGGCCCTGCCGAAGCTCATGCGGGATCCCTTCCTCTTCGACGCTCCGAGGCCCGACCCCCCGAAGCCCAAGATTGTCATAGCGCCTGAACCCCCGCCGAAGACGGCGGAACAGATCGCCGCGGAGCAGCTCCAGGCCGCCAAGAACCAGGAGAGCGCCAGCAAGCCCCAGGACCTCCGCTACCTGGGGTTCCTGAAGGGCACCCCCGCGGGCCAGGTGGGGGCCTTCATGAAGGGCGAGGAGGCCCAGCCGCTCACGCTGGGGGCCCTCCTCCGCGAGCGCTGGAAGCTCGTGGAGCTCACCGACCGCAAGGCGGTCTTCCAGAACACCCGGTACCAGGACCTCCGGTTCGAGCTCGTCACCCGTGAAGCGGGCGGCAGCTCCAACGCCGGTGCCGGTACGGCCACCAACGAATTCTGACCTCGAATCCCAGGATCGGCGATGCGGCTCCCCCTCCCCAACTCCAGCAAGCTCCCCACCCTCCGGCGCAGCCTCGGCCGGGTCGCGCTCGCCCTCGGGCTGATGGTGCTCGGCACCGCGTGCGCGCTCCACAAGGCCAACCGGGCCTACTCCGAGGAGCGCTACGAGGAGGCCATGGCCTCCTACCGGGAGGTCCTCAAGGGCGATCCCACCAACGTGAAGGCCCGCATCGGGCTCCAGCGGGCCAAGGCCCGGGCCTCCGAGGTGCACCTCGCCCGGGCCCGGGAAGCCGAGCGTCGGGGCTTCGAGGACAAGGCGGTCCTGGAGATCCTCCGCAAGGCCGTGGTGCTCGATCCCGAGAACCAGGCCGCCAGCGACTGGTACGTGGACCTTGAGGGCAAGGTGAAGAAGGCGGAGGAAGCCGCGGCCGCCGAGGGGGATGTGGATTCCCTCAAGGCCAAGGTGGATGCCCAGCCCGCCCTCCAGATCGTGCCGAACAGCGACCAGCCCATGGGTGCGACTTTCCGCACCCGCACCAGCCTGCGGGAGATCCTCGCCACCCTGAGCCGCAGCACGGGTGTAAACATCGTCCTCCACAGCAGCTTCCAGGACCAGAGCGTCGCCATCGACCTCCAGGGGCTCACCTTCCAGCGGGCCCTGGACACGCTGATGCTGCAGAACGACCTGTTCTACCGGGTGATGGACAAGAACACCATCATGCTCTTCAAGAACACCCAGCAGAACCGGGAGCAGTTCGACAACGTCATCATCAAGACCTACTACCTCTCCTTCGCGGATCCCGAGCCCATCCGGAGCATGCTCGTGACCCTGAACCCGGTGCTCAAGATCGTGGCCGACAAGCGCATGAGCGCCCTCACCGTGCGCGCCAAGCGGGAGGAGCTGGCCGTCGTGGACCGGGTGATCTCCCAGATGGACAAGCCCAAGGCCGAGGTCATGGTCTACCTCGAGCTCATGGAGGTGACGGAGAACAGCCTGGAGAAGGTGGGCCTCCTGCCGGTGCTGGGCCCCGCGGATGAGAGCGGCATCTACCGGATCGGCGCCACCATCGACAACACGGGCGGCCCCAACCAGAACAAGGGGGCGATCCGCATCAGCAAGTCCGACGTGCGGTTCCTCTTCCCCAGCCTCGCCCTGGATGCCCTGAAGGCCGATGGCGATGCCAAGCTCGTGGCCAGCCCCAACGTCCGCGCCGTGAGTGGTGAGAAGGCCACGGTCAACATCGGCGAGAAGATCAGCACCACCCAGAGCAGCCTCAGCCTGCCCAACTCGGGCGCCACCGGCGCCACCTCCCAGATCCCCAGCTCCGTACTGGGGGGCGTGGGCCAGACCAACTACTCCTACGAGAACGTGGGTGTGAAGATCGAGGTGGATCCCCGCGTCCACTACAACGGGGAGGTCACCCTCAAGCTCAAGGCGGAGGTCACCACCTTGAAGTCCGGCTCCACCCCGGGGCGGCCCGACCTCGGCCTGCGGTCCATCGAGACCTATGCCCGCCTGCGGGACGGCGAGACCGCCATCTTCGGCGGCCTCCTGAAGGATGAGGAGCAGAAGAGCCTCCAGGGCATCTGGGGCCTGGCGGACCTGCCCATCATCCGGCAGCTCACTTCCAACACCCGCACCCAGAAGGCGAAGACCGACGTGATCCTCACGGTCCGCGCGGTGCTGGTCCGGAAGCCCAACCTCTCGGAGCGGGACCTCGCCCCCTACAACCCCGATGACGCCTACAACGAGACGGGCCCCTTCGCCCCCAAGAAGAAGGCCGCTCCCGCCAAGGCCGGGGCCCGCCCCGCCGTCAAGACGGAGCCCGTCACCCCAGCCTCACCGACCACGACGCCCGGCACCACCCCCACCACCGCCCCCGCCGGGACTCCGGCCACCCCCACCACCCCGGCGGCCGAGCCTCCGCGCTCGGACATCCAGGAGAAGGCCCCCACGGCCCCTGATGCAGCGGCCCGTCCGGCCCAGGCCTCCGATCTCGTCATCTTCGTGAGCCCGGTGGTCCAGCAGGCCCAGAAGGGGCAGCCCGTCCACGTCAGCTTCCTCGTGAGCGGGGGCCAGGGGCTCTCGTCCGGGAACCTGGACATCCGCGTCAGCCCCAACCTCAAGCTCCTCTCCGCCAGCGCCGGGGACTGGCTGGTGGGCGAAGGGGGTTCCCTGGACCAGAAGCCGGGCAGCGATGGCATGAAGGTCTCCTTCAAGCGCAACGCCAATGGGGCCGACAGCGGCACCCTCCTGACCCTCGATCTGGAGCCCCTCACCAGCGGCAACGGGACCGTCATCATCCAGGGCGGTTCCTTCCAGGCCGGAGCCCAGCCCGTCAGCGGCCGCTGGGTGAACGCCCTCGTCACCGTCGAATAGCCATGAAGCTGCGGGCCCGCCAGGGGGGCTTCACCCTCATGGAGCTCCTGGTCACCGCCACGGTGCTCCTGGTGCTGGCTTCGGCCACCGTGCCCATCATGAAGAACGCCCTCCAGCGCCAGCGGGAGCTCGAGCTGAGGCGATCCCTCCGGGAGATGCGGATGGCCATCGACGCCTTCAGGGCCGATGCCCAGGCCCAGAAGATCAAGGCCCCTCCCGCCGAGGCGAACTTCTGCCCCGAGAGCCTGGAGCAGCTCGTGGAAGGCGTGGCCGCCACGGGCTCCGCCAGCCGGAAGGTCAAGTACCTGCGCCGGATCCCGGTGGACCCCTTCACCGGCCGGGCCGAGTGGGGGATGCGGAACACCAGCGATGATCCCAACAGCACCAGCTGGGGCGGCAACCACGTCTGGGATGTGTTCAGCCAGGCCCAGGGCACCGGCATGAACGGGCAGCCCTACAAGGAGTGGTAGCTCCGGAGGGCGGTGCCTGGGGAATCCTGCTTGCATCACCCCCGGAGCCGCGCTAGGCTTGAGGTTCGCCCCGGGGCTCACGGGTCACGGGCGGATCCTTGAACGCGGATATGGCGGAATTGGTAGACGCGCTAGTTTCAGGTACTAGTGTTCACAAGACGTGGGGGTTCGAGTCCCTCTATCCGCACCACCTTCGGCCCGCTTGCGGGCCGAACTGCTGAGAAGCAGAACCGGCGCCCGGCCGATACCGGGATCGACCCTCCACGAGGCACGGGGCTTCGGGACGGGTGACGGGAGATCCCCCGAACGAGGAGCCACCATGGCCCTGAACGTTGAACAGAAGAAGATCATCATCGATGACTTCAAGACCCATGAGTCGGACACCGGCTCCCCTGAAGTGCAGGTCGCGATCCTCACCAAGCGGATCAACGACCTCACCGAGCACTTCAAGCTCCACACCAAGGACTACCACAGCCGCCGCGGTCTCATGATCATGGTCGGCCAGCGCCGCCGCCTCCTCGACTACCTCAAGAAGAAGAGCAAGGAGCGCTACGCCAAGCTCATCGAGCGCCTCGGCCTCCGCCGCTAACCGCTCCCCAATCATCCATTCCAGCAACGGCGCCTCATGGGCGCCGTTGCTGCGTTTGCGTCAACGCATGGTTCAGCGGCCACGGATCGGCGGTGAGTGGTGCCCAATGGGCGAAAGGCTTCGTCGCTTCCTCCCGGGGTCGCTTATTTTTTGGAAAGGCTCCACAACCCTCATCCTTCGAAGGATCTCCATGAAGAAGCTGACCCTGAACCGCGAAACCCTCTGCCTCCTGAAAGCGCACGACGCCCTGCATGTCCGTGGGGGCATGCTCCCGGTATACGGCAAGTGCGACTACACGAGGGATGCTGGGGATGTCGAGCGCTGCGTCGAGAAGTCCCTTGGCCACTGCACCTCGAAATTCACCTGCCCTTCCACGGACGTCTGCTGATTCACTCTGCATTCATGCCCAAGCGGGGCGGCCGTCGCCGGGGGGCGTGCATGCCGCTGCGCCCGGTGTGAATCCGTCACA
>CAZVKM010000051.1:0-16968 GCA_964627685.1 uncultured Solibacteraceae bacterium
CCAAGGCCTACGCCTACTGGGGCCGCTACATCGATCCCATCAAGCTGGACATGGTCCGCTTCACGGGCAGCCTCTCCAGCTCCGTGCGCAACGAGGACGTCTACATCAACGGCACCTGGGTCACCGAGAACGTGCGCGGTGGTTCCAAGGTGGTGGATGCCGTCTTCGCCAACACCTTCAAGCTCCCCAAGACCGATGAGTTCCGCATCGGCCTGGCCAAGGACTTCGGCAACAGCTGGACCGTGGAAGGCGTGTACACCTACCGCCGTGACTACGACATCGTCGAGGACTGGGATCCCACCCTCTACACCGATGCCAACGCCCTCGAGGCGGAAGGCCGCGCCCTCTTCGGCCTGGGTGCCACCCCCTACGCCAGCCTGAGCTCCCAGGGCAAGGCCGTGGTGGATCGCTTCCGTGGCCTCGTGATCGATCCCGAGTACTTCGCGGGTGGCGGCTTCACCGGCGCCCAGAACGTGGCCCGCATCGGCACCTCCCTGAACTTCGTCCTGGCCAACCTGCCCGGCGGTCACCGTCTCTACAACAACCTCGACGTGACCATCACCCGCAAGCTCAAGGACAACTGGGGCGGCTTCTACACCTTCAGCTCCGTGCGCGCCACGGGCAACACCCAGAGCAGCGGCAACGCCGACTACCAGGGCGACCTGGCCCAGTACGATCCCCGCCTGCCCTACACCAACGGTCGCCTCGACGGCTCCATCGACTGGCAGCACAAGATGTATGCCTACTACAAGATGGACAACGGCTTCCTCCTCGGTGTGACCGGCAGCTGGAACAGCGGCTACCACTTCAGCGACGGTGAGCTCATCGGCACCCGCATCCTGCAGAAGGCCCCCACCCTCGCCGACTTCGGCACCGAGCAGTACGGCAAGAACCGTACGCCCGAGGTCAAGCAGGTGGACGTCCGCATGCAGTACAGCCACAAGCTGGGCAGCATGCTCCGCGGCGAAGTCTGGATCGACGCCTTCAATGTCTTCAACCGCCAGACGGAAGTGGACATCGCCGAGGGCAACGGTGTCCGCACCGGCTATGCCAAGGGTCAGGCCTTCAGCTGGCTGGCTCCCCGGCGCTTCACCATCGGCGTGAAGGTCACCTTCTAGCCTGCACCACGCTTTAGGGAAGGGCCCCCGAGAGGGGGCCCTTCCTTTTTCTGCGATAGGTGAGCCCAGGTAGGCCCGATCCCTAGGCTCAGCGCAGCTCGATCCCCGCTTCGCCCTCCAGGCGGGCCACCAGGCGGAAGGCCGAGGGGCCGGCGAGGACGCTCTCCAGCTTCAGCTCCTTCAGCTGCCCCTTCAGCTCCAGGCCCGGGGCCAGGGCGCGATTGAGCTGCTGGTGGGCCAGGCCCGTGAGCTCCTGGAACTGCTGGCCGATGAGGAGGGTGCTCCTCTCCTGGAGCGTGCGGCGGATCTTGGACTTGAAGAGCCAGGCGGCGCTCCGGGTGAGCCACCCCGCGCTCTCCACAGAGAAGTCCAGGTCGGCGAGCTTCACGAGGCCCTCTTCGGAGATCACGGGGCGACCCAGGAAGGTCAGCGTGGCCTCCAGGGCCCCGGCCACCTGGAGGGTCAGCAGGGCCTTGCCCTCGCGGCCGCTCACAGCGACGGACCGCACCTCCAGGGCCCCGCGCTCCGTGTCGAAGCGCTTCCCGAGGAGGGCCTCCTGGAGCTGCCGGGAGGCGGCCCCGTATTCCAGCTCCGCTTCGGCCCGGATGTGGAACCCCGGGGGGATCTCCGCCGCGGCTTCGAGGTCGGGGAGGGCATGGGCCTCCGAGCTGGGCTTGGGGCCCACCACCAGGAGGGGGCGGGCCTGAAGTTCGGGGGTGGCGACGACACCCAGCCCCTGGCCCCGGACGGGGCCCAGCCGGAGCTTCTCCGGGCGGAGCAGGAGCCAGGCGTCCTTCCGCACCTCGAGGGGCTCGGAGGCCAGGTTCCAGGCCTCCTGCGCCCGCTTCCGCAGGAGGTCGCTGGTGCGCAGGAGCTCATCCAGCTGCCCGATGGCGGCCTTCACCTGAGCCTGCATCCCCGCGGTGACGTCGGCGGTGATGTCGAAGCCCAGAAAGGTGATCTGGCAGCTGTTGAGGGGGGTCACCGTCGCCTGGGGTTCCCGCAGCTCCAGCCGCCAGTCGGGCGTGATCACCCAGCTCGTGTCCACCTCGATGAGGGCCCGGCGGGGGGCTTCCGGGGCCCGGCCGCAGGAGCCCATCACGGTGAAGTGCTGCCCCACGGTGCGGACCCCCACGTCCATGCCGAAGTTCACCACGACGCTCACCACCACGCGCTGGTCCCGGAACCGGAAGCGGAGGGGTTCCCGGTAGAGGTTGCAGCGGAAGTAGGTGCGGGGCTTCCCTGTGATCTCCGCCCACTGCTCCACGACGGGCGGGGTCCTCGGGACCAGGGCTTCCAGCTGGGGCAGGAGGCTGCCCACGTCCACCTTCAGGGGCAGGGCAAGGAAGGAGGGGGTCCCCGCCGGCACGGCCTGCAGGGGGCCGGCCGGCACCGGGGTGGGCGGGGCCGGAACCTGGGCGGCCAGAGGCAGGGCCAGCGCCGGCAGCAGGACGCGTCGCATGGGGCGGGTGGGCTCAGGCCGTGGCGAGCTTGGCGGCGCCTTCCTTCAGGGTGGCGGCGATGGCGATGGGGTCATGCCCCAGGAAGTCGGGGCGCTGCATGAGGAACACCAGCTGGCCATCCTTCAGGATGGCGGCCTGGGGGCTGCTGGGCATGGCGCCCTCGAAGTACTCCCGGGCCTGGGCCGTGGCCTCCTTCTCCATGCCCGCGAACACCGTGACGAGGTGGTCGAAGGACAGGCCCTGCTGGAGGGCGGCCACCACGCCCGGCCGGGCCCCGGCGGCGGCACAGCCGCAGACGCTGTTGACGAGCAGGAGGGTGGTGCCGGGGCGGGCCAGGGCGGCGTCCACGGCCTGGGGCGTCATCAGCTGCTCGAAGCCGGCCTGGACCAGCTCGTCACGCATGGGGGCGACCATGTATTCGGGGTAGTTGGACATGATGGGGACCTCGTCTGGAGGCCCTTAGTTTACCGCCCCGGTCAGGATTCCGTGGCATCCTCAGGGCTTTGGAGGCTCCATGGACCTGGTCCTGATGGGGGGAAGCCTGCGCGTCGGCTCCCTCAACACCCGCTACATCAACCACTTGAATGGGGAGCTTCAGGCCCTGGGCCACCGGACCGGCACCTTCGCCGGCCCCGACCTCCGGTGGCCGCTCTACGAGGACGGCCTCCCCGCTCCGGCCCAGGCCCTCGCCCTGGCGGAGGCGATGCGGAAGGGGGCCGGGCTCATCGTGGTGAGCCCCGAGTACAACGCCGGCATCCCCGGCCACCTGAAGAACGCCGTGGACTGGCTGAGCACCCTCTCGCCCAGTCCCTGGGCGGGCCTCCCCGTGCTGCTGTGCGCCTGCTCCCCGGGGGCCTTTGGCGGGGCCCGGGGGATGCTCAGCTGGCGCGCCACCCTGGCGAACATGGGGGCGCTGGCCGTGCCCCAGTCCCTCACCATCCCCCATGCCGATGTGAACCTCGATCCGGAGGGCCGGCCCGTGGAGGCCCGCACCGCGGATCTCACCCGCAGCACCCTCGAAGGCTTCGTGGGGTTCTGTGCGAAACTCGGCCGATAGGAACCCACCATGCGCGCCTTCTTCAAGTCCCTCTTCGCCTCCTTCTTCGCCCTGGTGCTCTTCTGCGGCCTGGGCTTCGTGCTCCTGCTGGTGATGCTGGCCGCCGCCGGCTCCAGCGCCAAGCCCACCGTCCCGGCCAAGGCCGTCGTCGTGCTGGATCTGGATGCGGTCCTCGTGGAGCGCACCGCCGACAGCGACCCCGGGGAGGCCCTCCAGTCCGCGCTCAGGGGCGGGGAGGCGCGGCGCCACCGCTTCTCCCAGGTGCTCGAGGCGGTGGATGCGGCCGCCTCGGATGATCGCGTGGCGGCCCTCTTCCTCACGGGCAACCTCCAGGGAGGAGGTCCCGCCCAGCTGCGGGAGATCCGCCAGGCCCTGGTGCGCTTCCGGGAGAAGAAGCCCCTCCTCGCCTGGAACCTCAACTACGGCCGGGCCGACTTCTACCTGGCCTCCGCCGCGAGCCAGCTCATGGTGCACCCCCTGGGCCTGGTGGATGCCAGCGGCTTCGCGGCGGAGCCGATGTTCTACGGCGGCGCCTTCAGGAAGTACGGCATCGAGGTGCAGGTTACCCGGGTGGGCAAGTTCAAGAGCGCGGTGGAGCCCTTCATCCTCGACAAGATGAGCGCCGAGAACCGCGAGCAGATCCAGACCCTCCTGGGGGACCTGTGGACGGAGTGGAAGGAGACCGTGGCCACCTCCCGGGGGATCAAGCCCGAGGCGGTGCAGCTGCTGGCCGACGAGAAGGGCGCCCTGAAGGGGGATGAGGCCCGCGAGGCCAAGCTCGTGGATCGCACCGCGACCTACGATGAGGTGCTGGACCAGCTGAAGACCCTCGCGGGGAAGAAGGCCACGGATCGCGACTTCCCCCAGATCGAGCTCGCCTCCTACCACACCGCCGCCCACGTGCCCAAGACCAGCGGCGGCCGCATCGCCGTGGTCTACGCCGAGGGCGAGATCGTGGATGGGGAGGGGGCCTCCAACCAGATCGGCGGGGATCAGCTCGCCCGGGAGCTGCGCCGCCTCCGCATGGATGCCCAGGTGAAGGCGGTGGTGCTCCGGGTGAACAGCCCGGGCGGCAGCGCCCAGGCCAGTGAACTCATCCAGCGCGAGGTCATCCTCACCAAGAAGGAGAAGCCCGTGGTGATCTCCATGAGCCACCTGGCCGCCTCCGGCGGTTACTGGATCAGCGCCTATGGCAGCCGCATCTTCGCGGAGCCGACGACGATCACCGGGTCCATCGGGGTCTTCGGCCTCCTCCCCAACGTGAAGAAGCTGGCCTCGGAGCACGGCATCACCTGGGACAGCGTGCAGACCGCGAAGCTGGCGAACCCCAGGACCCTGAGCCGCCCCAAGAGCCCCGAGGAGCTGGCGCGCATCCAGACCGTGGTGGATGACATCTACGACCGCTTCCTGGACAAGGTGGCGGAAGGCCGGAAGCTCAAGCGCGAGGCCGTGCACGAGATCGCCCAGGGCCGGGTCTGGTCGGGTGTGACGGGACAGAAGCTGGGCTTGGTGGACGAGCTGGGTGGGCTGCAGGACGCGGTGAAGGCCGCGGCGAAGCTGGCGAACCTCACGGACTACCACGTCCAGGGACCCGCCGCGGAGCCGGACGGCTTCCTCAAGTCCCTGATCAAGGGCCTCACCCAGGGCAAGCCCCACAAGCTCGTGAAGGCCGGCCCCGTGGAGGATCTGAAGGCCCAGGCCCTGCGCCAGGTGGATCTGCTGGAGTCCCTCAACGACCCCCAGGGCGTCTACGCCCGGATGCCATTGGAGCTCGGGCTGAAGTAGGTCCCGATCCTCCGGGATCGGAAAGGGAAGGGCCACGAAGGGTTCGCCTTCGTGGCCCTTCCTAGGTGAGGATCCCTTACTTCGGCAGCGACTCCGGCCGCCAGCCCTGCAGCACACGCATGTAACTGGCGCGTTCGAAGGCGTGGGGATTGGGGACCTTGTGGAGGCTCATGCTCCCGTGGGCCTGGCGGAGGCTCTCGTACTCATGGGTCTCCAGCCACTTGGAGAGGCCGGCCCGCAGGCCTTCCAGGTGCTTGGGGCCATGGATGAGGAGCGCGGAGACCACCTGCACGCCGTGGGCGCCGGCCATGACCGCCTTCAGGGCGTCCTCCACGGTGTGCACCCCTCCGCTGCAGGCGAGGGAGCCCTGGAAGCTGCCATGGAGGATGGCGAGCCCGTGGAGGCGCTGAAGCAGCTCATGGGAGTCCGAGAGGTACAGGCGGGGCACCAGCTGGAGCGACTCCAGGTCGAAGTCCGGCTGGAGGAAGCGGTTGTAGAGGACGAGCCCATCGGCCCGGGCCTCGGCGAGCCGCTTGGCCAGGTGGGGCAGGCTGGTGTGCGCCGGGCTCAGCTTCACGGCGAGGGGGATCCGGATGGCTTCCCGCACCTGGCTGACCAGGGCCACCAGCTGGTTCTCGAGGAGGGAGCCGGGCTGGGTGGGGTCCGTGGCCACCTGGTAGGTGTTGAGCTCCAGGGCGTCGGCCCCGGCCTGCTCCATCAGCGTGGCGTACTGCACCCAGCCGGCGGGGGTGGTGCCGTTGAGGCTGGCGATCACGGGGATCCGCACCACCTCCTTGATGCGCCGGATCTGCTCCAGGTAGCTCTGCGGGCCCAGGCGGAACTCCTGGGGATCCGGGAGGTAGCTGCTCGCCTCCGCGTGGCTGAAGGCGTGGAGCTCCCGGTCCAGGTAGGTGCCCACCTGCTCCCGGGTGATCTGCTCCTCGAAGAGGGAGTGCATCACGAGGGTGGAGGCGCCGGCATCCTCCAGGCGGCGGACGGTGTCGAGGTCATCGACCAGGGGGGAGGCCCCGGCCATGAGGGGGTGGGGCAGCTGGAAGCCGAGGTACGAGATCGAGAGGTCCATGGGTCCGTCCTTCCTCAACCCTTGGTGGGGGTGGGGCCGGCACTGGCATCCATCTGGGCCAGCTGGGCGAGGGTGGCATAGCGGCGGGCGAGGTCCGCCTGGGACTCCGCCAGCATGCGGGCGAAGGCCTCGGGGTGGGCCTGCTCCACCATCCGGAAGCGGGTCTCATTGCGGAGGAAGCGGCCGAGGTCGCCCTTGGGCGCGGCGCTGTCCAGCTGCAGGGGGCTCTGGCCCTCCGCCAGGCGGCGGGGGTCGTTGCGGTAGAGCGGCCAGTAGCCGCTCTCCACGGCGAGCTTCGTCTGCTCGGCACCCTGGGCCAGGTCGTAGCCGTGGGCGATGCAGGGGCTGTAGGCGAGGATGAGGCTGGGGCCATGCCAGCTCTCCGCTTCCTGGAAGGCCTTCACCGCCTGACCGTCCTTGGCGCCGATGGCGACCTTGGCGACATAGACATGACCGTAGCTGAGGGCCAGGAGCGCGAGGTCCTTCTTGGGGGTGTGCTTGCCGCCCGTGGCGAACTTGGCGGCCGCGCCCATGGGGGTGGACTTGGAGGCCTGCCCGCCCGTGTTCGAGTACACCTCGGTGTCGAGCACGAGGATGTTCACGTCCTCGCCGGAGGCCAGGACGTGGTCGAGGCCGCCGTAGCCGATGTCGTAGGCCCAGCCATCGCCGCCCACGATCCACACGCTGCGGCGCACCAGCTGGTGGGCCAGGGTGCGGAGGCGGGTGGAGACGGGGTCCTTGCGGCCCTCGAGCTGCTTCAGGAGCTCCGCGACCCGCTCCCGCTGGGCGCGGACGCCGGGCTCATCCTGCACCCGGGCATGGGCCAGCAGGCCGTCCACCAGGGTTCCGGGCAGGCTGCCGGAGAGGAGCCTGAGCTGGCCCAGGGCGAGGGCCTGCTGCTGGTCCGCCGCGAGGCGCATGCCGAAGCCGAACTCGGCATTGTCCTCGAAGAGGCTGTTGGCCCAGGCGGGACCCCGACCGGCGGCGTTCACCGTGTAGGGTGTGGTGGGCAGGTTGCCCCCGTAGATGCTCGAGCAGCCCGTGGCGTTGGCGATCATGAGGCGATCGCCGTAGAGCTGCGTGAGGAGCTTCAGGTAGGGCGTCTCGCCACAGCCGGAGCAGGCGCCGCTGTACTCCATGAGGGGCTGCAGGAGCTGGGTGCCCTTCACGTCGAGCTTCACGGCCTCGCGGTCGGCCTCGGGGAGCCCCAGGAAGAACGCGTAGTTCTCGCGCTCGGCCTCGCGCAGCGCGGCGAGCGGCGGCGCGTCGGCGGCCGTGTGCTTGGGGGTGGTCTTGTCCTTGGCGGGGCAGACCAGGACGCAGAGGGTGCAACCTGGATGGTGTACTTCTTCCCCTTGAACTCGGCGCCCTTGTAATCAGTGCTCTTGAAGGTGATCGGGTGGCCCGTGAGCTCGCCGGGCTCATAGACCTTGGCGCGGATGGCGGCGTGGGGGCACATCAGGGCGCACTTGTTGCACTGGATGCAGATCGAGCTGTCCCACTCGGGGATCTCGATGGCGATGTTCCGCTTCTCCCACTGGGCGGTGGCCGTGGGCCAGGTGCCGTCGGGCGGGAAGGCGCTCACGGGCAGCTTGTCGCCCTCCCCGGCCAGCATCACGGCCGTCACCCGCTTCACGAAGTCCGGGGCCTCCTCGGAGACCACGGGGGGACGGCGTCGGGTGGTGGTGGGCGCCTGGGGCACTTCCACTTCATGCAGATGGGCGAGGGAGGCGTCCACGGCCTCGAAGTTGCGGCGCACGAGCGCCTCCCCCTTCTTGCCATAGGTCTTCTCGATGGCGTGCTTGATGGCGGCGATGGCCTCGTCCTTCGGCAGCACGCCGCTGATGGCGAAGAAGGCCGTCTGCATCACGGTGTTGATGCGGCCGCCCATCCCGCTGTCCTTCGCCACACGGTAGGCGTCGATCACGAAGAAGCGGATCCGCTTGCGGATCATGGCCTCCTGCATCTCGAGGGGAAGGGAATCGAAGGCCTTCTCCCGCGGCTCGGAGGTGTTGAGCAGGAAGGTGGCGCCCTCCACCGCGGGGCCGAGCAGGTCGAACTTGTCGATGAACTGGGGCTGGTGGCAGGCCACGAAGGTGGCCTTGGTGATGAGGTGGGGGCTGCGGATCGGGCGCGGACCGAAGCGGAGGTGGCTCACCGTGGCGGCGCCGCTCTTCTTGGAGTCGTACACGAAGTAGCCCTGGCCGTGGTTCTCGGTTTCCTCGGCGATGATCTTGATGCTGTTCTTGTTGGCGCCCACGGTGCCATCTGCGCCCAGGCCGAAGAAGAGGCAGCGGCTCACGTCCTCGGGCTCGAGGTCGAAGGACTCGTCCACGGCGAGGCTCAGGTGGGTCACGTCGTCGGTGATGCCCACGGTGAAGCGGCGCTTGGGCTTGGCGAGCCCCAATTCCTCAAAGACGGCCTTCACCATGGCCGGGGTGAACTCCTTGCTGGAGAGCCCGTAGCGGCCGCCGATGAGGCGGGGCTCCGTGGCGAAGGGGCTCCAGCCCTCCTCGCGGGCCTCGCGGAGGGCGGCGGCCACATCGAGGTAGAGGGGCTCGGCGGGGGCGCCGGGCTCCTTGGTGCGGTCCAGCACCGCGAGGGCCTTCACCGTGGGGGGCAGGGCGGCCACGAAGTGGGAGAGGCTGAAGGGGCGGTAGAGGCGGACCTTCACCATGCCCACCTTCTCGCCCCGGGCCACGGCCCAGGAGACGTACTCCTCCACCGTCTCCGTGCCGCTGCCCATGAGGATCACCACCCGCTCGGCTTCGGGGTGGCCCACGTAGTCGAAGAGGCGGTAGGCCCGCCCCGTGCGGGCCCCGAAGGCGTCCATGGTCCGGGCCACGATTTCGGGGACGGCGGCATGGAAGGGGTTGCAGGCCTCCCGGGCCTGGAAGAAGGCATCGGGGTTGGAGGCGGTGCCCCGGATCACCGGGCGGTCCGGATCCAGGCCGCGGGCCCGGAAGGCGGCCACCTGCTCATCGGAGATGAGGGCCCGGTAGTCCTCGTCCGTCAGGGACTGGATCTTGGCCACCTCATGGCTGGTGCGGAAGCCATCGAAGAAGTGCATGAAGGGCACCCGGGCCTCGAGGGTCGCCGCGTGGGCGATGAGGGCCATGTCCTGGGCTTCCTGCACGGAGGCGCTGCAGAGCATGGCGAAGCCCGTCTGACGGGCGCTCATCACGTCGCTGTGGTCGCCGAAGATCGACAGCGCATGGGTCGCCAGCGTGCGCGCCGCCACGTGCAGCACGAAGGGCGTGAGCTCCCCGGCGATCTTGTACATGTTGGGGATCATGAGCAGGAGGCCCTGGCTCGCCGTGAAGGTCGTGGTGAGGGACCCGGTCATGAGGGATCCGTGCACGGCCCCGGCGGCCCCGCCTTCGCTCTGCATCTCCACGACCTTGGGGACCTGCCCCCAGAGGTTGGGCTCGCCTTCGCTGGACCACTGGTCGGCGAGCTCGCCCATGGTGGAGCTGGGCGTGATGGGGTAGATGGCGATGACCTCGCTCAGCTTGTGGGCCACCGTCGCGGCGGCTTCATTTCCATCCAGGGTCACCCATTGCGTGGTCATCGGAGGCTCCTGGCCATTTCGGATGGAGGTCTCCCGAAAGGCTTTCCCGAGCTTGGTCCGGTGCGGATCGGCATTCAAGACCCGGGGGCGAATGCGTGAGCCGTGTCACACCTCCGAAGCGCGGTGACAAGGGCCTCCGGCATCCGGAAGGGTCTGCGAAGTCAAAGGCTGGGGTCAGAGCCGCCAGGTGAGGCCGAGGGCCACCTGCCGCCCCCGCTGGGGGAGGTTCCTCACCCGGGTGCCGTCCGGTCGGGTGCCCAGGCCCGTGCCCCGCGTGGGGGTGTCATAGGCCTGATCCAGCAGGTTGAGGATCGTGGCCTTCACCTGAAGACCGGGGCGCGCCTCCCAGACCACGGCGAGGTTCAGGACGGTGGCGGAGCCCCCACGGCCGAGCACGGGGATCCGGTCCCGCCAGAAGCCGCTGAGGTTCAGGTTCCAGTCCCCGAGGTTCCGGTTGAGCACGAGGGAGCCGAAGGTGTGGGGCCCGAAGGCCTCCGCGGTGAAGGCGGAGGGGTCCGGTAGGTCCAGGGTCTCGTTGTGGGTGATGCGGGTGAAGGAGCCCCGGATCAGCCAGTCCTCCCCGAACTCCCGAGCGAACTCGCCCTCGAAGCCCTGGTCGTGGTGGCTGCCCACGTTCTCCACCTGGAGCTTGCCGCTGGGGAGGAGGACGTCGGAGAGGAGGCCGTGGGCGACGTTCTCGAAGCCCGTCAGCGCGGCCTGCCAGCCCTCCCCCTGGTGCTGGTAGGCGAGCTCCGTGGTCCGGACGCGGATGGGGCCGAGGTGGGGATTGCCGAGGGTGACCCCGGCATCCCGATCGTAGAGGTCCCCGAGCCCGGGCGCCCGGAAGGCGGTCCCCACCATGAGCTTCAGGCGATCGGCGGGCGCGGGGGCGTAGATCAGCGCGAACCGCGGGTTGGTGCTGGATCCCACGTCGTTGTACCGGTCGTGGCGCAGGCCGAGGGTGGAGCTCCACTGGTCGTTCCACCGGGCCTGATGCTGGAGGTAAACGCCATGGAGGTTGCGGGCGCGATCCTCCACGAAGCGGTGATCCCCGTCCCGGAACTCGGTGTACGGGCCCAGGAAGGCCCCGGAGATGGGATCGAAGTTGCTCCGGGTGGCCGCCACCGGGATCTCGGCCTGCTCGTGGCTGGCCCCTGCGTTCAGGCGATGGCCCTCACCCAGGTCCCAGGCGAAGTCCGCCGTCACCTCCATGGCGTCATGGACCAGGCGCGATCCGCTCAGCAGATCCGCGGGATCCGTGCCGGCCAGGGCCAGGCGACCGTCATAGGTCCAGGTGGTCCGCATGAACGAGGCGGCGAGGGTTCCCGTGAGGCCCTCCGTGGGGTTCACCTCCGTGCCCAGGCGCAGGTGGCTCTGGCTGCTGCGGTCCAGGTTCCACCCGTCATCGAGGCGACGGAACACGTAGAAGTCCTCGAGCCGGTGCTCCGTGTGGCGGAGCTGGAGGAAGGCTCCTTCCCAGCTGAGGCGGGTGTAGGCGTCCAGACTCCGCCGGGGATCCCGGGTGCGCGTCTGCAGGCCGAAGCGATCGAAGACCCCCTCGTAGCGGTCCCCGGCATCCCGCTCGACCTGCAGGAACCCCGAGCCCTCCAGGGCGCCCACCGTCCCGTGCAGGTTGAGCCCGAGGCGGCCGCCCTCGGGATCGGTGGCCTCGAGCGTCACGTCGTCCGTGGTGCGGGTGGTGACGAGGTTGATGACCCCGTTGAAGGCATTGGAGCCGTAGAGCGCGGAGCCAGGTCCCCGGATGATCTCCACCCGCTCCAGGTTTCCCAGGGCGATGAACCGGTTCGCCAGGGTGAACCCGCCCGTGTAGTGCTCGTTGAGCCGCTGGCCGTCGAGCAGCAGGAGGAAGGACTGGCCGTAGGCCTCCGGAGTTCCCCGGCCCTGGAGCAGGTTGTCCCGTCCCTCGGTGGGTTCGAAGAGGGCCTGGACGCCGGGGACGAGGTTGAGCAGGTCCGTGAGCGACCGGACCCCCATCCGGCGCATCTCCGCCCGGGTGAACACCGTGAGGGTCGAAGGGGAGTCCGGCGTGGATTCCAGGTTCTTGCTCGCCACCAGCACCCGGACCTGCGCCAGCTCCTGCAAGGTGGGGAAGGCGCCGCCGACGCCCTGGGCCGCGAGGGCCGGGGCCAGGAACCAGGGGAATAGGCGGAGGGGGGAGGGCATGGGCGCGGGATGGACCCAGCTTAGCGTCACGGCCGATCGCGGGGGATCATTCCGGCAGGCGATCCAGATCCAGGATGCCTTCAGGCCCGTCGACCAGGTCCACCCGGCGCCGTTCGAAATCCGTCTGCCACCACGTCTTGATGAAGGGGACATCATGGGTGCCGCGGCGACCGGGACGGAGATCCCGGATCACCACCATGTCGTAACCCGCGGGGCTGGGCTCGAGGTGCAGCACCTCGCCCACCTTGAGACCGTGATGGAAGACCTCGCACCCGACCCAGTCGTGCCGGAAGCTCTCCCCCGGCGCCAGGCGGCTGCGATCCTCGGGGCGCCACAGCGCCCAGCCCTTGAAGGGCTCCGCGGCCGTGCGGTCCGGGATGCCCTCGAAGGAGAGGCAGGGCCGGTCCTGGTGCATGCGGAAGGTGCGCACCCGGATGGGGCGGGCGGGCGCCACGGGGGCGGCCTCCTCCAGGTTCTGGTGCGGCGGGGCCAGCACCAGCCCCTCATCCCCGACAAGGGTCTCCGGCGCATCCGTCAGCGCGTGGAGGATGAACTCGCCCTTGAGCCCCTGGGCCTTGGCGAGCTGCCCGACGAGGAACATCAGGCCTCCGCTTCTTCCCTGGGCTTGCGGGGCTTGCGGTCCTCCTCGAAGATCTCGAGGTCCACCTTCAGGTGGTGCTTCTCGCCCGCCGCCTGCACCAGGGTGCGCAGGGCGCTGATCATGCGCCCGCTCTTGCCGATGATCCGGCCCACATCGCCGGGGGCGGCGTGGAGGAGGGCCTCCACCTTCTTGCCCTCCGCCTTCACCTCCACACGGAAGGCCTCAGGCTGGTCCAGCATGGGGGTCAGCACGTCCGTGAGGAAGGCTTCGAGGTCCAGGGTGGGCTTGGTCATCGGGGGCTCCGAGGCATCGTCATGCCATGGAAAAGGCCGGACCCAGGGCCCGGCCTTCTCAAGATCACTGGGGACTACAGGATCGCGTGCTTCTTGAAGAGGTCGAGCACCGTCTTGGAGGGCTGGGCCCCCTTCTTGACCCACTCCTGGGCCTTTTCCTTGTTGATGCGGACCGTCTCGCCGGAGGTGGCGATGGGGTTCACGAAGCCAAGGATCTCCAGGGCACGGCCGGTGGGGATGCGGTCGTTCTCGGACACAACGATGTGGTAAAAGGGCCGCTTCTTGGCGCCATTACGAGCAAGACGGATGGACAGCATGGTCACTCCTGAACGAGGTAGTGTAGCGCGGCGGAAGGCGAAATCAAAGGGAAAATCGGGGAAGTGGGTCGTCGATCCCCGGCGTGGGGCGGGACGGAGATCGAAAGCCCCGGGGATCAGAACGGGAGCTTGAACCCGCCGGGTCCACCCCCCAGACCGGGCATCCCCTTGCCGCCGGACATGCGCTGCATCCGCTGCATGAACTTGGGATCGGTCATCTGGCCCATCATCTTCTTCATCTCCTGGAACTGCTTCAGGAGCTGGTTCACCTCCTGCACCGTGCGACCGGAACCCAGGGCGATGCGGCGGCGGCGCTTGCCATCCAGGAGGTTGGGGTTGGCCCGCTCCTTCGGCGTCATGGAGGTGAGGATGGCCTCCATGTGCTTCATGCGCTTGTCGCTGGCGAGGCTGGCCATCTGGTCCTTCTGCTCCTTGGTGACCCCGGGCAGGGGCACCATGCCGAGGATCTTGCTCATGGACCCCAGCTTCTGCACCTGCCGGAACTGGCTCAGCATGTCCTCCAGCGTGAACTGGTTCTTGGCCAGGCGCTGGGCCATGCGCTCGGCCTCCTTCTCATCGATCTTCTCCTTGGCCTGTTCGATGAGGGTGAGCACGTCGCCCATGCCGAGGATGCGCTGGGCCATGCGGTCGGGGTGGAAGCGCTGGAAGTCGTCCAGCTTCTCTCCCTCGCCAACGAACTTCACGGGCCGTCCCGTGACCTCCTTGATGCTGAAGGCGGCGCCGCCCCGGGTGTCACCGTCGGCCTTGGTCAGCACCACCCCGGTGATGGCCAGCTTCTCGTGGAAGGCGGAAGCCGAGCGCACCGCGTCCTGGCCCGTCATGGCATCCGCCACGAAGAGGATCTCGCTTGGCTCGCAGGTGGCCTTGATCCTGGAGAGCTCCTCCATGAGGGCTTCGTCGAGGTGCAGGCGGCCCGCGGTGTCGAGGATCACTGTGTCCCAGCCCTTGAGCTCGGCCTCCTTGACGGCGGCCCTGCAGATGGCGACGGGATCCTTCTCCTCGGTGCGGAAGGAGGGCACGCCGGCATCCTTGGCCACCACGTGGAGCTGCTCGATGGCGGCGGGGCGGTACACGTCGGCGGGCACCAGGAGGGGGCTGCGGCCGGCCTTCTTGAGGAACTTGGCCAGCTTGCCGCTGGTGGTGGTCTTGCCGGCGCCCTGGAGGCCCACCATCATCACCACGGTGGGGCCCTTGGCGGCGTAGGTCAGGGGGTGCTCGTCCACCTGGCCGCCCATGATGGCGGTGAGCTCCTGGTGCACGATGTCGATGAAGGCCTGGGCGGGGTTGAGCCCCTCCAGGACCTCCTTGCCCAGGGCCTTCTCCTTGACCCGGTTAAGGAAGGTGCGGGCCACCTGCACGTGGACGTCCGCCTCGAGCAGGGCCATGCGCACTTCGCGCAGGGCGGCCTCGATGTTGGATTCCGTGAGCTTGGACTGGCCCCGGAGGGCCTTCATGGCCTTGGAGAGTTTGTCGGTGAGCGTGTCGAACATGGGGCTCCGGGCCCCGGTTCGGGCCAGCCCTCCATTCTACCGGGGACCGCCGCTCAGGGCAGGTTCAGATGCCGGAGGAAGGCCGGATACCGCGGATCGTCCCGGAGGCTCGCCAGGCGTGGCTCCTGGTAGGCCCAGATGAGGAAGGGGCTCCGGAAGGCCAGGGCCCGGTCCAGGGCCTCGAAGGCCTCGTCCCGGCGGCCCAGGGCCGCAAGGGGGAGGGCTTCGAAGAAGGGGTCCCCCCCCTGGGCGGCGTTCTCCCGGTAGAGGGTCAGCAGCGCCGTGTAATACCCTTCCCGCCCGCGCTGCTTCCAGCCCGTCTCGCACCCGGCGTATTCCCGGGGCTGCCCGCCACCCCGGCGGAGCTGCTCGGCACGGAGGGCCAGGGCCTTGGGGATGTCCCCATCGGACTCGTAGAAGCCGACCAGGCGATCGGTGGCCGATTGGAAGCTGGGATCCAGCTCCATGATGGCCTGCATCTCCGCATAGGCCTCCTGGGACTGGCCGGCCCAGAACTCGGCCACGGCCAGGTTGGTCCGAGCCTGGAGGTTGAGCGGGTCCTGGGCCACGGCGCGCTTCAGCCACAGCACCGCCTCCTCGTGATGGCCCAGGCAGGAGAGGAAGAAACCGAACCAGTGGAGGCGCGTGGGGTCCACCTTCGCCGGGCCCTCCGCTTCGAGCCCCTTCCGGAACAGCGCTTCGGCCTCCTTCCAGCGGAACTCGTAGCGGAAGAGGAGGTAGGCCTCCACCAGCTTGCCGTCGGGATGGTCCGGGGCCACCTTGGCCAGGGTCCTGAGGGTCTCCCGGGCCTCCCGCACCGCCGCTTCGGTGGTGGCCCCGCCATGGGCGGGCGCCAGGGCCTGGCACTCGGCGAGCGCCAGATAGGCCTCGGCGTAGGTGGGATCCAGGGCGATGGCCTGCCGGAGCAGCGCCTGGGCCTTGATGAGGTTGTCCCGGTTCCGGCGGTTCCAGTGGTGACGACCTTGGAGGTACAGCCGGCGCGCCTCTTGGGCCCGGAGGGAGAGGGGACGATGGAGGCGTTGGTACTGGAGCCATCCAAGCCCACCCGCGGTCGTGAGGAGCAGGAGGCCTCCCCCCAGGATCCAGTTCCTGGGGAGGCGGGTGGACCGGGGACCGGCTTCGGGAGGGGCGGGGGTGGGGGGATAGACCCCATCCGAGAGCGCCGTGAGCATGCCCTGGAAGCTGGGATTCGGGGGGCCGTCCAGGGCCTGCGCCATGATGCGGGCCAGGGCCCGGAGGTCGTCGGCGGGCTGGAAGGAGCCACCCTGGGCATCCTCAGGGCAGAGGGCGAAGTCCTGCACCAGCAGGCCGAGGGCCGGGGTCTCCAGGAGGCAGGTCGCATCCAAGCGGCCATGGGCCAGGCCGCGGGCGTGGGCCATCCGGAGCACCCGCAGCGTCTCATCCACCCAGGGCTGGAGGGCCGACCAGGGCAGGGTGCCCAGCTCGGCCAAGGTCCGGCCCTCCTGCCAGGCGCACACCGTGTAGCCTTCGCGCCGCAGGGTGCCCACGTCCTGGAAGATGCGGATATGGGGATGGGTGAGCCCGGCGAGGGCGGGGGTCCGCTGATCGAACTGCCGGAGGGCTTCGGAGGGCGGGGGCAGGGGGAAGCTCCGGACCCGCACATCCCGGCCCAGCTTGAGGTCCAGGGCCCGGTAGCAGCCCGCACCCTGGGTCTCCGGGAGCGCATTCCTGATCTCATAGCGCTCGTTGAGGACGAGCCCGGGGGCGAATGTCATGGGTGTGGTAGGGTGGCCGGTCGCGGGGGTTCCCGCCATTGTCCCGGGGTTCCAGAGAATGTCCAAACCCAACCGACTCGCGGGAAGCCTGAGCCCCTACCTCCTCCAACATGCCCACAACCCCGTGGACTGGTTCCCCTGGGGGGAGGAGGCCCTGGCCCGGGCCCGGGCCGAGGACAAGCCCATCTTCCTCTCCATCGGCTACAGCGCCTGCCACTGGTGCCACG
>CAZVKM010000052.1:0-3656 GCA_964627685.1 uncultured Solibacteraceae bacterium
CGGCCGTGCCGTTGGTGGTGAGCACGAGGGTGTGCGTCTGGAGCCGCTCGATGCAGCCGATGCCGATGACGGTCTTGCCCGCCCCGCAGGGCAGCACGAGCACGCCGTCGCCGCCGTCGGGTCCGCCCCCGGCGTGGAAGACGTCCACCGCCGCCTGCTGATAGGGCCGGAGACCGAAGGGCTTCCCGCTCTCGCGTACCGCCCGGAAGTCCAGGGCCAGGGGATCGCCGGGCTTGTAGCCCGCCATGTCCTGCACGGGGTGACCGAGGCGGATCAGCTGGAGCTTGGCCTCCCCCCGCATGCCGGTCTGGAGGTAGATGCCGGTGTCATCCGGGTAGGGCTCGGCGAGCAGCCCCTGCAGGCTCTTCTGGTTGCTGAGCTCCCAGAAGAGGGCCTTGTCGTCCATCTCCAGCGCCAGCCGCCCGTCCTCGTGGGCCACGAGCTTGAGCTTCCCGTAACGGGTGCCGTGGTCCTCGATCTCCTGGAGGAGGTTCTGGGGCACGGGGTACTTGGACCATCGGTTGAGCGTCTCCACCATCTCCGTGCAGCTCACCCCGGAAGCCGAGGCGTTCCAGAGGCTGAGCGGGGTGATCCGGTAGGTGTGGATGTGCTCGGGGCTCTTCACCAGCTCGCAGAAGCGGGCCAGCTCATCCCGCACGCCCTCGAAGGCCGGGTGCGCCACCTCCAGGAGGAGGGTGCGATCCGACTGCACGATGAGGGGGTTCTCGGGGCGGAGCACGGTCACAGGGGGGCCTAAACCTTTCAGGCTACGGGGCTTCGGAGGGGGGGTCAACGGAAGGCCCGGCCCGGCCGAAAAGGGGGGATCCCTGGGTGTTAAGACATATGAAGAAATTGTCATTCTTAGGGTCCATGACAATCCCCATACACTTGATCTCCCCCGGGTGGCCTTCCGCCGACCGGGGGTGTTTTTGAGGAAGCCCATGCGTCATCCGCTCCAGCTCGCCCTTGCCGTGCCGACCCTGGTCCTGGGTCTGGCCGTTCAGACCGCCTGTGGCGGGGGTGGAGGTGGGAGCTCCACACCGCCGCCCGCCCCCACGCCCGCGCCGGTCATCACGAGCTTCACCCCCTCCCACGGCGCCGTGGGCAGCACGGTGAGCCTCGTCGGGACCACCTTCAGCGGCACCCTGAGCGTGAAGTTCAACGGCACCAACGCCTTCTCCTTCTCCCAGGTGAGCGCCACGCAGGTGGATGCCGTGGTGCCCGTGGGCGCCACCAGCGGCCCCATCACCCTGACCACCGGGGCGGGCACGGGCACCTCCGCCACCTTCACGGTGGACGCCCCCGCGACCCCCACCCTGACCAGCTTCAGCCCCTCCGTGGGCTCCGCCGGGGCGACCGTGACCCTCACGGGGACCCACTTCGTGGGCGCCACCGCCGTGGCCTTCAACGGCACCGCGGCCACCTCCTTCACGGTGGTGAGCGACACCCAGATCACCGCCGTGGTGCCCGCGGGCGCCACCACCGGGACCCTCAGCGTGACCACGCCCGGGGGCACCGCCACCTCCAGCACCAGCTTCACCATCGGCAGCGCGGTGCAGGTGATGATGAACGCCGACTTCGAGCAGGGCGCCAAGGTCTGGGGCTCCAACAACGGGTTCATCTCCAAGGCCTCCACCACCAACACCGCCCTGGCGCCCCGCACGGGCACCTACATGGGCTGGCTGGGCGGCTACGGCAGCGCCACCGTGGATCAGGGCTGGCAGGACATCAACGTCCCCTCCGCGGCCCTCTCCGCCTCCCTCACCTTCTGGATGAAGGTGGTCACCGATGAGACCGGCACCACCGCCAACGACACCTTCACCCTCTCCCTCCGCACCACCGGCGGTACCACCCTCGCCACGCCGGTGACGAAGAGCAACCTGGACGCCGGGGCCTCCTACGTGCAGTACAACGTCGACCTCCTGCCCTACAAGGGCCAGGTGGTGCGCGTGTTCATGAACTGCGCGGAGAACGCCTCCCTCGGCACCAGCTTCCTGGTGGATGACTTCACCGCCAACATCATCGCCTCCCCCGCCTCCGCCCTGGCCCCCCTCGTGGACAGCTTCACGCCCACCAGCGGCGTGCTGGGCGAAGGCGTGGTGACGGTCACCGGCCGCAACCTCTTCGGGGTGTCCGCGGTGACCATCGGCGGCGCGAGCGCCACCTTCACCTCCGTGGATGGCACCAGCCTCACCGCCACCGTGCCCGCGGCCGCCACCCCCGGCGGCGCCGCCATCTCCATCACCAACGCCCAGGGCACGGGCTCCAGCGCCACCAACTTCTCCAGCACCTACGGCACGGCCACCGTGGCTTCCGTGAACCCCTCCCAGGGCCCCGTGAGCACCCCCGTGGTGGTGAACGGCACCTACCTGGGCTACCCCGGCACCACCGTGACCGTGGGCGGCACCGCCGTCGCCCTCACGGCCCAGTCCATGACCTCCCTGAGCTTCACCATCCCCGCGGCCGCCGCCCTCGGCGCCCAGAACGTGGTGATCACCACGCCCCAGAACGGCCTGACCCGCACCTTCACCGTGAACACCGCGGCCAGCACCCTCGACTTCCGGGTGGAGAAGGTGCAGCTCACCCAGGCCTCCCAGACCCTGACCAACAGCGTGCCCATCATCGCGGGCAAGGATGGTCTGGTGCGCGTGTTCGTCCTGGCCAACACCACCAACACCGCCACCCCCCAGGTGAGCGTGACCCTGAAGAACAACGGGGCCGCCGTCGCCGGCTACCCCAAGACCGTGAACGCCCCCGGCGCCTCCGTCCCCACCACGCTGGCGGAAGGCACCCTCGCCAGTTCCTGGAACCTGGCCATCCCCGGCGCCGACCTCACCACGCCCACGGGCAGCGGCTACAGCGTGGAGGCCACCGTCAACCCCGGGAACGTCCTCACCGAAGCGGACACCGGCAACAACACCCTGGCCGCCTCCCTGACCGGCCGCACCGTGCCCACCTTCAAGAGCACCATCTTCCCGGTGGTCCTCTCCAACGGCACGGGCAATGTCATCGCCGGCACCGACACGACCCTGGCCACCCACACCGTGGCCGCCTGGACCATCCGCCTGAAGAAGATGTACCCCGTGGGCGCGGTGGACCTGGCCGTGGGGAGCGCCTTCACGGGCTCCGTGAGCACCCTGGCCAGCGATGGCACGGGCTGGAGCAACCTCCTGAGCGACCTCGCCACCAAGCACCAGACCGACGCCGCCACGGATCGCTACTACTACGGCGCCCTGCAGGTGAGCTACGGCAGCGGCGTGGCGGGCCTGGGCTACGTCCCCGGCACCTCCAGCAGCTCCTACACCAGCCGCACCGCCATCGGCTGGGACAAGACCGGCTACAGCGACGGCGGCAACTACCCCGAGGTCTTCGCCCACGAGACCGGCCACAACATGGGCCGTCCCCACAGCCCCTGCGGCGGTCCCGCCAGCCCGGACCCCAACTACCCCTACGCCGGCGCCCTCATCGGCCAGTGGGGCTATGACTCCGTGACCAACGCCCTGGTGAACCCCACCACGACGAAGGACATCATGGCCTACTGCTCCCCCGTGTGGGTCAGCGACTACGTCTTCGGCAAGATCCTGGACTTCCGCACCGGGACCGGTGGCTTCCTCCAGGTGGGCGCCGAGGATGCCACCCCGACCAAGGACCTCACC
>CAZVKM010000052.1:3666-16773 GCA_964627685.1 uncultured Solibacteraceae bacterium
CTTCCGCACCCAGGCCCTCCCCACCGCCCTCCCGGCGGAGGGCGGCTTCCGCCTCCGCGGCACCGACGCCCAGGGTCAGAAGGTGTTCGACCGGACCGTGGAGCTCCTGGCCCTGGGCTGCGGCCCCATGGAAGGGGAGCAGCACTTCCTGATGTCGCTGCCGACCCGCGACCTCGCCCTCGGTGGCCTCGCCTCTCTGCAGCTCCTGGAAGGCGACGTCGTCAAGGGTGAGAAGGCCGTGGCCACCCCCACCGCCCTGGAGGCCCCTGAGGCCACCCTGCTGTCCAACGGCCGCGTCCGCATCACCTGGGACGCCGCCGCCCACGAGGGCCTCATGGTCCGCCACCCCGAGACCGGGGAGGCCCTGGCCATCCTGGCCGGGGGCCAGGGCGATGTGCTGGTGGACGCCCAGGCGATCACCCACCTGGACCTGATCCCCAGTGGCGCCCGGGAGCCCCTGGTCCGGCGCACCCCCGTCAAGCGCTAACCCCCCAGGCCACGGCCTGGAATCCACGCGCCCGGCTCCGGCCGGGCGCGTCTTTTTCCGAGGGCACCTTTCAGTCTTTCGCGCTGGCCCCTTTTGACCTCCGTGAGACACTGGCGCATTACCCGACCCCCGGATCGCATGACCTCGCAGAACCACTTCCAGCTCCTCTCCCACTGCACCGATGAGCAGCTCCGGACCATCTGTGAACGGCGGAAGCTGCCCATCCCCCTCCGCTGGGACGAGGGGGCCGACGGGCGAAAGCGCCTGCTCAAGACCATGGTGTTCCACCTCGAGGACCACAAGCACCTCACGGACACCCTGGCGGACCTGCGCAGCGGGGCCCTCGTGGCCCTGAAGCACCTGGCCCACGAGGGCGAGCAACCCGAGGCCTCCCTCGCGGCGGAGCTGCTGGCCCTGGGCCTGATCCTCCCCACGGAGCCCGGCGGGGCGGCCTTCGCCATGGCCGAGCGCGTGGCGGATGCCCTGGAGGACTTCGATGACAGCGCCCTCAACTTCGCGGCGGCCGAGGGGGTGAAGCTCCGGGCCACCGAGCCCTACCGCTTCAGCCAGGCGCTCACCTCGGTCCTGCTGCGCTGCGTGGGCGGCATCCGCGTGCTCAAGGGTGGGCTGCCGGCGAAGAAGGAGCTCCAGCAGCTCATGGCCCGCAACGCCCTCCTCCAAGACGAGGCGGACGCCACCCTGCTCTTCACCCTGCTCCACCGCCTCGGCCTGCTCTGGAAGACCGAGGGACGGGTGGAGACCCTCCTCCCGGCGGTCACCGCCCACCCCCCCCGCTGGGTGGCGGAGCGGGCCTTCGCCAGCCTCCTCGAGCACGACCTGAAGGTGTGGGGCATGCCCCCGGCGGAGGACCGCCACTTCCTCATGCAGCACCTTTTGGAACGCCGCGGACAGACCCTGGCCGTGGGATCCTTCCTCGCCTTCCTCAAGACCCTGCACCCCCTGGAGGAGGACCGCACCCGCGAGGTGTTCATCCCCTTCCTCGGCCGCATGGGGCTCGTGGCGCTGGATGCCGGCGCGGACCACATCGCCCTGACCCCCCATGGGGAGGCCCTGGCCCATGAGTACCTCCTGCGGGATCTGAAGGGCACCGAAGCCCACTGGGTCGCCCTGGATCCGCCTCAGCCCCTCATCATCCAGCCCACCCTGGAAGTGCTCACGCCCCTCATCCAGAACCCCCATCGCCTGCTCCAGCTGGCCCAGATGGCTGAAGTGGAGGCCCTGGACACCATGGCCACCTTCCGGCTCTCCCACGAGAGCCTGGTCCGGGCGCTGGACCTCGGCGTGACCATCGACGAGCTGCGGGCGCGGCTGGGTCACCCCGCCTCCCTGCCCCAGCCCCTCGTCCACCTCCTCGAGGAGATCGACCGGCGGGTGGGCGAGGTGGAGCTGAGCCAGGGCGTGCACCTGGTGCGGGCCCGGGATCCCCACCTCGCGGAGGAGCTCCGGCTCCGCCCCGAACTGGCGCCCCTCGGCCTCACGCCCATCTCGGACACCGTGCTGGAGGTGCAAGGCGAGGGGAACGCGCAGGTGCTCCTGAAGGCGGCGGGATACCTCCCGAAGCCCACCAAGTTCCTGGCCCTGAGCCTGGATCAGGACGAGGAGCTCTACCTCTGGGCCCTGGCCGCCCTCGCCTTCGTGGAGGACAAGGGCATGGCCACCCAGCTGGACCCCATCCGCCAGATGGTGCGCAGCGCCCTCCAGCGGCTCCACGACGAGGACCCGGTGCGCTATCAGCGCGTGCAGCGCCGCATCCCCATGCTGCACCTGGGAAGCGAGGAGCAGGCCGCGGAGGAGACCCAGCGGATCCTGGAGTACGCCGCCGGCCACAACCTCATGTGCGAGCTCACCTACCTGCCCGCCGCGGCCCACCGCACCCAGCTCCGCCGCACCACGCCGAGGGAGATCAGCGGGGACCACCTCATCGCCTTCTGCCACCTCCACCAGGAGGAGATGAGCTTCCGCCTCACCCGCATCCAGGGCGTGAAGCTCCTCAACGAGCGGGGCTGGACCCCGGGGCACAGCCAGGTGGGCTAGCCCCTCCCGACGCGCGCTGAGCCGCTAGCCCACCAGCTCCTTGAGCTTTTTGTCCAGCTGCTCCCCCATCTTCTCCATGACCTCGCGCTGCTCGGTGCGGGCGTCACGGGTCTCCTTCTCCAGCTTCTTCTCCATGGCCATCACGGACTTCTGGAGCTGGGACACGAGGCCCTTGAGCTCCTCCATCTCGTTGATAACCAGGTTCAGCCGCTGATCGGGGGGCTTCTGGTTCGTGAACACGGACATGCCTGCCAGGATCGCGCAGAGGGCGCACAGCAGGAGGATGACGAGCAGGACGGGGGAGGAGGCCATGGCTTCACCAGGCCCCCTCATCGGCAAGGGACGGGCCAGGGTGAAACCCAGCGTTTCTTGCCGGCCTACTGCCCGGGGCGGGCCCCCACCCGGAGCTGACCCTGGTCCGGAGCCTGGACCGGCTCCACGGGGATGACGAGGTAGGGCTTCTTGGCGGCCTTGGGATCCACCTTGGCCAGGGCGAGGGTCAGCTGTTCCCGGGCGCCGCGCTCGCGGGCCAGCTCGGCCCGATGGGCCTGGGCCATGCGCTCCAGCTCCTGGTTCTTCTGGTGGGTCTGGGCCGCAAGGGCCTCGGCCCGCACCCGGTTCTGATGGCCCCAGAGGCCCAGGGCGGCCGTGGCGGCCACGAGAGGCAGCACGGCGGCGGCCAGGAGCCCCCAGGTGGGCCGGCGGCGCTCGAGCCGGCGGCGGCGGAGGGCCTCATGCTGAAGGTCGTGCGCCAGGGCCACCAGCTCCGGGGAGGGGTTCGCCTCCGGGCGGGGCTCCGGCGTGAAGCCGAGCAGGTCGCCGAGCTCGGCCCGGAGGGTCACATCCTCGGCGGGCTCGAAACGGCGGGCGGGATCAGACCAGGACATGCATGCCCCCAGATGTGTCGGGATTGAGTTGATCTTTCAGCTGGGCCTTGGCCCGGTGGATCCGCGTCTTCACGGTGGCCTCGGGGATGCCCAGGATATCGGCGATCTCGCGGATGGAGAGGCCCTCCACCACGAACAGCCAGAGCGCTTCCCGGAAGGTCGGGTTGAGGGTGCGCATGCGGGCGCGCACCTCCGCGTTGAGGACGGTGTCGTAGGCCCCGCCGCTCGATCCGGGTTCCAGGACCGCTTCGAGGGAGAGGTTTTGGTTCTTCATGGGGCGGCGCTCCGTGAGCGCCAGGGTGCGCACGGTGCCGTAGAGGAAGGCCGTGGGGTGTTCCACGGGCTCCACGCGCTGCATGAGGATGACGAAGGCCTCCTGGGCGATGTCCTCCGCGTAGGTGGCGCCATAGCGGCGGGCGTAGCTCACCAGCCGCGGATAGAGCTCTGAGAAGGCCTCGAGGTAGGCCGGCTGGGTGCCGAAGGGGGTCGCCGTATCAGGGGGGGCCGTGGGGGCCATGTCGTCTCCAGACTCTAGGATGCCCCAGGGGGACGCCAGGTTCCCCGGGAGGGTTTAGGCTGGTGGGGTGGATCGCATGGAACTGCAGGCCTGGAAGGAGACCCTCGCGGATCTGGGGGTGATGGGCCTCCTGCGCCCCGACGCCCCGGAGCCGCCCCCGCGGCCCCAGGAGGACCCGCGCGCCGTGACGTCCCGTCCCGCGCCCCCGCCTCCCCCACCCCAGGCGCCCCCGCCCCCGGCTCCCACGGCCCGCCGGCTTCCGCCCGCACCCATCGCCACCAGCTATCTCCCCCCCTCCGACCCCATCGGGTGCCCCCCTCCGGAGCAGGTGGCGGCCGCCCCCACCCTCAAGGACCTGGAGCAGGCCATCCAGGGCTGCCTGGCCTGCCCCCTGGGGCCGAGCCGCCTGCGCTTCGTCTTCGGCGAGGGGAACCCCACGGCGGCGCTGATGTTCGTGGGCGAGGGCCCCGGGCGCGACGAGGACCTGCAGGGCCGTCCCTTCGTGGGCAAGGCCGGGGAGCTCCTCGACAAGATGATCGGGGCCCTGGGCTACTCCCGCGAGCAGGTCTACATCGCCAACGTGGTGAAGTGCAGGCCTCCGGACAACCGCACGCCAGCCCGGGAGGAGGCGGCCGCCTGCCTCGGTTACCTGCGCCGCCAGATCGAGCTCATCCAGCCCCAGGTGATCGTCACCCTCGGGGCCACCCCCCTCCGGGAGCTGGTGGGCGTCGCCGAGGGCATCACCAAGGTGCGCGGCCAGTGGAAGCGCCTGGAGCTGGGCGGGCGGAGCATCCCCGTGATGCCCACCTATCATCCCGCCTACGTCCTGCGGCAGTACACCCCCGAGGTGCGCAAGGCGGTGTGGGAGGACCTGAAGCTCGCCAAGGCGTGGATCGAGTCCCCCGGGGGAGGCGACGGCCCGCGCTCCTGATCCGGCCCCGCATGGCCCGGATAGAAAGGGGCCGGAGAGGCTGGCATCCTGGGTTCATCCCTGAACCCAGGCCGAGGTCCCCATGCGCTTCGTGAACGTCCTGTTCTTCGCCCTCGTGGCCTTCGCCCTCCTGGCCGTGGGCTACCTCTATGTCGAGAACATGCAGGTGCTCAGCCGGGATGTGACCCTCTGGGGGGGGTACCAGGTGAAGGTGAGCTCCCTCCTCATCGGGGTGTTCCTCCTCGGCTTCTTCCTGAATCTGCTCTACACCGGCGTCATGGAAGTCCGGCGTGCGATCCAGGGCCTCAACGCCAGCGCCGCCACCCGCCTCGGCGTGCGGATCTCCGAGCGGATCCGCGAGGCGCGCGACCTCATGGCCCATGGCCTGCACCGGGAGGCCCGCCCCATCCTCACGGGCATCCTGGAGCAGCGGGCGGACCATGGGGAGGCCCAGCTGCTCCTGGCGGAGTGCCAGATGAAGGTCGGCGAGCATGCCGCGGCGGTGAAGACCCTCCAGCAGGCCTGCCACCAGCTGCCCCGCTGGGCGGAGGCCCGCTACCTGCTGGCCGAGGCGCTGCAGGCCAGCCGGGATGTGGACGGCGCCGCGGCGGAGCTGAAGAAGCTCGCCCAGGATCAGCCCAAGCAGGCGCTCCGGGCCCTCCGCCGCCTCCGGGCCTACCACATGGAAGGCCACCGCTGGGTCGAGGCCCTCGAGGCCCACAAGAAGCTGACCGCCCAGTTCGCCGCGGACCTCGGCCAGCCCGAGCGGTCCCAGGGGCTGGCCCTCCAGTACCAGGTGGGGGTGCAGCGGGCCGAGGAGGACCAGTTCAAGGAGGCCATCCAGGCCTTCCAGCAGGTGCTGAAGGAGGACCCCTCCTTCGTGCCGGCCTACCTGGCCCTGGGACGCGCCATGATCCTCCAGGACCAGGAACAGCAGGGTGTCGAGATCTGGTTGGAGGGCTTCCGGGCCACCGGGGAAGGCACCTTCCTCCAGGAGATCGAGGACTATTTCATCCAGCTCGGCAAGCCCGAGGAGGGCCTGGCGGTGCTCGAGCGGGTGGCCGCCACCAGCGCCCATGCCACCACCGCCAAGTTCTTCCTGGGCAAGATGTTGTACCGGCTGGAGATCCTCGATCGCGCCCTGGAGCTCTTCCAGGAGGTCCGGAGCCAGGTGGTCTACAGCCCCATCCTCTACTTCTTCATGGCCAAGATCCACGCCCGGCGCAGCCGGAACGAGGCCGCCCTCAACGAATACCGCCAGCTGCTCCGCAACCTCGGGGTGCTCAAGCAGCGCTTCGAGTGCGGGGTCTGCGGTCAGCGCACGGCCGACTTCCAGGACCACTGCGAGTCCTGCGGTTCCTGGAACGCCAGCCGCTTCCTCTTCAAGGAGAGCGATCTCCCCGAGGCTCCTCATCGGCCCGAGAGCGGCGGCTGGGGCGCCTTCGGCTGATCCCGGCCCCTGCGGGGGCCAAGAAAAAGGGCGCCCGCCCTGGGCGCCCCCGCTTCAACCCTGCTGCACCCTTCAGGCGATGGCCTGTCGAATGTCGGACAGGAGGCGAGCCAGTTCCTGCTCGGAGAGGTTCAGCGGCACCTGCTGCTTGACCTCCTCTTTGCGGAAAAAGGCGATGCGCTTCACGACGATGCGGTTCTTCCCGATGCTGATCTCGTTGAACTGGATCTGGTGATCGTCCTTGTAGGGGGGCAGGCTGCGGAGCTGGATGTACATGCCCCGGCGGTCGTGATCCACGATCTCCAGGCGCTCCTTGAGGTAGTTGATCTGCTCCGTGAGGGCCTCGGCCTTGGTCTTGAGCTTGGCGAAGCTGAGCTTCCGGGGGGCCTGCCGCTCCAGCACCACCTGGGCCACGGAAAGGCCCGCCTGGGTGCGCTTCACTTCGGTGTGGAGCCGCTCATCGCCACCCGCCTCCTCGAAGGCCTCGAAGCCATGGAACTCCCCAGGGAGGATGGCATCGTCGTAGCGCTTGGCTTTGCGGGAGAGCTTCATGGGGGCACCTCGGGTGGGATTCCCCTAAGGGCCAAACCCGTGCCAGGCATTTCCCGCCCGCAATATTTCTTCTAAAGCCTTTCCTGGATAACCTTTACCGCCCGGCCCCGCCTGCCCAGCCCGACCTCGGATTCCATCCGGGTTGTCCACATTCGAACAATGAGAATGTGCCCTGACGACTTCCGATCATTCCACCCCGGGCCAGCGGACCTTCCAGATGGGGCGATCCAGGGCCCGGGCGAAGGGCGTCCAGGTCCCGCCCCCCGCATCCTCCCTGAGGGAGCGGAACATCACCTCGAGCTTGCCATCGAGGTCATCCAGGTAGTGGACCAGCAGGGCCTCCGGGGTCCGGGGCAGCACCGGGCTCCCATATTCCAGGCGGCCATGGTGACTCAGGACGATGTGCAGGAGGTGGAGCCGGAGGGGCTCGGGGAACCCGGGGATCCCCTCCATGGCCCGCTGCATCCACTGCGCCTCCATGGAGATATGGCCCAGGAGGTTGCCCTCGTCGGTGTAGCCGAAGCTCCGCTCATAGCTCAACTCGGCGGTCTTCCCCAGGTCGTGGAGGAAGACCCCGGCCAGCACCAGGTCCCGGTTCATCCCCTGGTAGTGGGTGCAGGCGCGCTCGGCCATCTCCATCACGGAGAGGCTGTGCTCCAGGAGCCCCCCCAGGTAGACATGGTGCATGGACTTGGCGGCCGGGGCCTTGGCGAAGGCCTGCCGGCGGGGCAGATCCGTCACCAGGAGGGCCTCCAGGAGCTTCCGGATCCAGGGATCCTTCACCGAGCCGATCCAGGCGTCCAGCTCCCCCAGCATCTCGGAGACGGGGCGCGCGCTCACCGGGAAGAAGCGGCTGAAATCGCCGACCTCCGAGTCCTCGGCAAAGCGCACCTTGTCGAGCTTGAGCTGGAGGCGTCCGTTGTAGGCGGAAGCCGTGCCCTTCACCCAGAGGAAGGCCTCGGCCTCCACACGATCGGGATCCCCTTCCACGGCCCGCACATCCCAGAGGAAGGCCTTCAGGTCCCCACTGGCATCCCCCAGCTTCAGCTCGAGGTATTCCGAGCCGCGGGTGCTCACCTTCCAGGCCGCCTCCAGGGCCAGCAGATGGCCCGTGAAGGCCTGGCCTTCCGCCAGGGTCCGGAGCAGGACGGGTTCCGCCATCAGTGGCTCCTGGGCGTCTTCTGCGGGTTGCCGGAGGCATCCTCCCCATAGAGGAGGTCCACGGGGATGCGCTTCTCTTCGAGCACCTCGAAGAGGGACCACTGATCGGCCCGGCTCACGTTCCCCTCCGGGATCTCCAGGACCCGCACCCGCAGCACCTTGGCGAAGAGGGGGAACTCGAGCTCATCGCCGGCCTTCACGTCGTGGCTGGCCTTCCGGGGCACGCCGTTCACCCGCACCATGCCCTCATCGCAGAGTTGATTGGCCAGCTCCCGGCGCTTGATCAGCAGGCTCTTTTTGAGGAAGGCATCGAGGCGCATGCTCCGATTCTAACGCCGACGGCCCCCGGGGGGGCCGGGGGCCGTCGGGGATCCCTGGGCGTCAGCCCTTGAGGATCTCCTCCTTGGGCACCAGGTAGCGGACGTTGCCGCGGGTGCGAAGGCCCACCAGGTACTGCTCGATGGCGCTCTGGGCCTTGGGCTCCTGGAGCTTCTCCTGGATCTTGGCCTTCACTTCCTCGAAAGGCTGGGCACGGTTCTCCTCGTTGGCCATCATCTGCACGAAGATGAAGTCCTTGTCCGATTCGATGGGCTCGCTCACCTGGCCGGTCTGAAGCTTGATCGCCGCCTCTTCCAGGGAGGGCCGCAGCAGGCCCCGGGCCATCCAGCCCAGGTCCCCACCGGTGTCCTTGCTGGGGGCGGTGCTGTAGGCCTTGACCAGCTCCTCGAAGGGCTTGCCGGCCTTGAGCGCGTCCTTCACGGCCGCCAGTCGGACCTTGGCCTCGGCCTGCTCGGCTTCGCCGCCCCCCTTGGGGATCACCAGCTCCCGCAGGCGGAAGCGGCTGGGCAGCTTGTACTCATCCTTGTGGTCTTCGTAGTAGGCGCGGATCTCCTGGTCCTCGATGGCGATCTTGCGGAAGATCTCCGAGCGGAGCACCTCCTCGCGCATCATGGTCTCCTTCTGCCGCTTGAGCCATTCCTCGAGGGTGATGCCCAGGGAACCCTTGAGGGCCCGCTCCAGATCCGCATCGGAGGCGAAGTTGTTGTCCTTCTTGATCTGCTCCACGTTGCTGCGCATGTAGCTGTCGGGGATGACGATGCCCAGCTCCGCGGCCTTGTCCTGGATGAGCCAGGAATCCACGAGTCCCTGGAGGGTCTTCTCGCGGGCCTCCCGGAGCTTGGTGTCCAGCTCCTTCCCGGTGAACTGGCGGTAGAGGGCCGCGTGCTGCTGCTCCACGGCCTGCTGGAAGCCGCGGCGGGTGATGATGTGGGCGTTCACCACCACCAGCACCTGCTCCGTGCGGAGGTTGGAGGCCTTGGCGGGGGCCGCTTCGGCAGCGGCCTCCGCGGCGGGGGCGACGGGTGCGGCCTTGGGGGCCTTCTTGCAGCCCACCACGGCGAGGAGGCCCGTCAGGGCGAGGAGGGAGGCGCGCTTCACTTCTTGACCTCGGGGACAGCCGGGGCGACCGCGGCCGCCGGCGCGGCAGGGGCGGGCGTCACCAGTTCGAAGGGCTTGATCTCGGCCTTCAGACCCGCCATGAGCTCATCCCACACGGCGTTCTGGCGATCGGCGGTGGCGGCCTGCTTGGCCTGATCCTTCACGGCCTCGAAGGCCTGGGTCTGGGCTTCGGTCCGCTTCTCCACCTTGATGAGGTGGAAGCCGTACTGGGTCTTCACGGGCTCGCCCACCTTGCCGAGCTCCTGCTTCAGGGCGGCGGCTTCGAACTCGGGGACGAACTGGCCCTTCCGCACGCCGGTGTAGAGCCCACCCGTGGCCTTGCTCCCGGGGTCATCCGTGTACTTCTCCACCAGGGATTCGAAGGTGGCGCCCTTCGCGAGGGCGTCCTGGACCTCCTTCACGCGGGCGGCCACCTCCTCGGGGGTGCGGGCCTTCTCGGCGCCCTGGGGCTGGTTGCCCACCAGGATGTGCCGGGCATCGAAGGTCTCAGGCGTCTTGAACTTGTCGGCGTGGGCGTCGTAGTAGGCCTTCACCTGCTCGTCCGTCACGGCCATCTTCTTCTGGAGCTCTTCGCTCACCTTCTGCAGGTAGGCCCGGGCCAGCAGATCCTCGTGAGTGCGGCGGAGGAGGTTCTGGAAGTCCGCGGTCTGATCGAGGCCCATGCGGCGGGCCTTCTCGGCGATGAGCTTGCTCTCGGCCATGCGCTTCACCATCTCCTGGCGGCCGTTGGGCATGAGCTGCAGCTGCATCTGCTGCTGGGGCGGCATGGACTTGATGAGGGCCTCCACGTCCGCCTCGGTGATGACGGACTGGCCCACCCGGGCCACCACCGGCGAGGCGGCCTTGGGCTCCGCGGCCTTGGCCGGGCGGGGCGCAGGCTTCTTCGCCGTGGGCTTGGGGGCCTGGGCGGCCAGGGGGAGGACGAGGGCCAGGAGGGAGGCGGTGGAACGCATGGGAGACCTTGTGCGGATGGGGCTAGCGACGCCGGCCGAGGATGTTCAGGAGCGAGATGAAGATGTTGTACAGGCTCACGAAGAGGGACAGCGCGAAGGCCGCCGGATCGCTGAAATCCCCGGTGCGGAGCATGGCGCTGGTGTCCCACAGGAGCTTGGCACTGCAGGCGATCACGGCCACCCCGCTGATGATCAGGCTGAAGGTGGGCAGGTTGAAGATCGCTGCGATGAGGCCGCCGAAGAACATCACGGCGATCCCCACGATCACGAAGTTGCGGAGGAAGGAGAAGTCCTTCTTGGTCACGAAGGCCGTGATGGTGAGGGTGAGGAAGATCACCGCCGTGAGGCCGAGGGCGAGGTAAACGGTTTGCGGACCAATGGCCTGAGCCACCGCGAAGCTGAAGATCCCAGCGATGGTCCCGCTGATGAAGGTGAAGAGGCCGTAGGCAAGGATATTTAAGGGCTTTTTCCGGCTAACAGCACTGGCGAAGAAGATGGCACCGATCTGGGCAATAAAAAGAGCCCAGTGCCAAAACCGGCCCGTCAGGGCGACGAGAGGAGCGAGTGTGAAAGGGCTTACGACCGCACCCACAGCGGCCACGGCGAATCCACCCATCAACCAGGCATAAACGGACCTGACGAACCGGATCCGGGCCTCGACGCCCGATTCGGCTTGCTGCCAGGAAGGCTGAAGGTGATCCATCATGGTCTCCAGGGGCAGACCGACCCCAAGGATTCGATCCTACCATTTGACCTGCACCCCCCACCCGGAAGGTTCCTTGCTGCCACGCCCCTGGGAAGAACGCCTGAAGACCCTCGCCGACGCCCGGGAGGCGGCCGGACTTGCCCGGCGGATCCGGGAATCGAGGGGCCTCGATGTGTGCTCCAACGACTACCTCGGCCTGAGGGAGGAGCCCTCCGTCGCCGAGGCCGCGGCCGAAGCCGCCCGCCGCTATGGGGCCGGCACCGGGGCGGCTCGGCTGCTCCGGGGCACCACCCCCCTCCACGAGGGCCTGGAGGCGGACCTCGCGTCCTGGAAGGGCACGGAGGCCTGCCTCCTCTTCAACACCGGATACCAGCTCAACGCCACCGTGGTCCCCGCCCTCGTGGGGGCCGGGGATGCGGTCTTCAGCGACGCCCTCAACCACGCCTCCCTGGTGGACGGCTGCCGCATGGCCAAGGCCGCCGGCTCCCAGGTCCATGTTTACCGGCACCTGGACCTGGCCCACCTGGATGACCTCCTGAAGGCCTGGCGCACCCAGGCCCCGGCCTCCGCCCTCGCCCTGGTGGCCACCGACGCCGTGTTCAGCATGGACGGCGATGCCGCCGACCTGCCCGCCCTCGCCGACCTCTGCGACCGCCACGGCGCCCTGCTCCTCGCGGATGAAGCCCACGCCACCGGGCTCCTGGGGGAGACCGGTGCCGGCCTCGCCGAGCTGCAGGGCGTGAAGGGCCGCGTGCCCCTCCTCATGGGCACCCTGGGCAAGAGCCTGGGCAGCTTCGGAGCCTTCCTCTGCACTTCGGAGGCGATGCGCACCCACCTCGTCAACACGGCCCGCGGCTTCATCTTCAGCACCGCCCTGCCGCCCGCGGCGGTGGGGGCCGGTCTCGAAGCCGTGCGCCTGGCCCGGGGCAAGCGCCACCGGGCCGACCGGGCCCTCGGCTTCGCCGCCCGTCTGCGGCAGGCGCTGCACCTGCCCGATCAGCCCAGCGCCATCGTCCCCTGGGTCCTGGGCGAACCGGAGCGCGCCCTGCAGGCCGCCCGGGAGCTCCAGGCCCGGGGCTTCGATGCCCGGGCGGTGCGCCCGCCCACCGTCCCCGTGGGGCAGGCCCGCATCCGCTTCACCACGGGCGCCCACCTGCACGAGGTGGAGCTCGACGCCCTCATCCAGGCCCTGCAGGAGCCCTTGCGGGAGCTGCACCTGGAGCGCCGGGCGGCCCTGGCCGGGGAGACCCCGTGAGGGAGCTCGCCGCGCGGCTGCCCGACCCCCTCTGGGTGCTGGGCACCGACACGGGCGTGGGGAAGACCCATGTGGCCCGGACCCTGGCCCGGCACTGGGCCGCGTCTGGATCGGTCTCCTACCGCAAGCCCTTCCAGAGCGGCGTGAACGCCCTCACGCACCCGGACGCCGATGCCGCCGTCGTGGCCGGCCCCGGCATCACCGTGGAGAGCCACACGGTGCTGCGGGCCCCGCTCTCGCCGCGCGCCGCTGCGGAGGCCGAGGGCCGCACCCTGGACCTGGCCGACGCCCTCGCCTGGACGCGCCGCCCCTGGCAGGGTCGCCTCCTGCTGGAGGGCGTGGGCGGGGTGCTCGTCCCCCTTTGGGAGCGCACCCACTTCCTGGGCTGGGCCACGGAGCTGGGCTGGCCCTGTGTGCTGGTGGCCCGCGGCGGCCTCGGCACCCTGAACCACACGCTGCTCAGCGCCGAAGCGCTCATGATGCGGGGCTGGCGCATCGAGGCGGTGCTCGTGAACCCTGGCGCCGATGGCGCCTGGGAGGCCGCGCCGAAGAACGCCGAGCTCCTGCGGGACCTCCTGCCCTGTCCCGTGCACCTGCTGGAACCGACCCCATGACCGCCTCCCCCCTGCCCGCCGACTGGAGCGCCCGCAGCGCCTTCGACCTGCGCCACGTCTGGCACCCCTTCACCCAGATGC
>CAZVKM010000053.1:0-6647 GCA_964627685.1 uncultured Solibacteraceae bacterium
AGGCGGACGTCGCCGTGGCCATGAACAGCGGCACCCAGGCGGCGAAGGAGGCCGGCAACATGGTGGACCTGGACTCCAATCCCACGAAGCTCATCGAGATCGTGGAGATCGGCAAGCAGCTCCTCATGACCCGGGGCTCCCTCACCACCTTCAGCATCGCCAACGACGTGGCCAAGTACTTCGCCATCCTCCCGGCGGCCTTCGTGGGCATCTATCCGGCCCTGGGGGCGCTGAACATCATGGGGCTGCACAGCCCGGAGAGCGCCATCCTCTCCGCCGTGATCTTCAACGCGCTGATCATCGTGGTGCTCATCCCCCTGGCCCTGCGGGGCGTGAAGTACCGGCCCATGGGAGCGGCCCAGCTCCTGCAACGCAACCTGCTCGTCTACGGAGCCGGGGGCCTTGTGGTGCCCTTCGTGGGCATCAAGCTCATCGACTGGCTTCTCGTCACCCTCCACCTGGCCGCCTAGGAGCCCCCATGAACCTGCAGCTCCGCCCCGCCTTCGTGGCCTTCCTGGGCCTCAGCGCCCTCACGGGCCTCGCCTACCCCGCCCTCGTCAGCGGTCTCGGCCGGGCCTGCTTCCCGCGTCAGGCCGCCGGCCGCCTGATCGTGCGGGAGGGTCGCGTGATCGGATCCGACCTCATCGGACAGTCCTTCACGGACCCCTCCCACTTCTGGGGGCGACCCTCCGCCACGGTGGACGCCGATGGGAAGCCGCACCCCTACCATGGCGCCGCCAGCGGGGGCCGCAACCTGGCCGCGAGCAATCCCGAGCTCCGCAAAGCGGTGGCGGAGCGGATCGCGGCCCTTCGGGCGGCGGATCCGGAGGAGACCGGCCCGGTCCCCGTGGATCTGGTCACCGCCTCGGCCAGCGGCCTGGATCCCCACATCAGTCCCGCCGCCGCGGCCTACCAGGTGCGGCGGGTGGCCCGGGCCCGGGGGCTGGCGGAGGGCCGGGTGCAGGCCCTGGTGGCCGCCCACACCGAAGGCCCTCTGCTGGGGATCCTGGGGGAGCCCCGGGTGAACGTCCTCCGCCTCAACCTCGCCCTCGATGAGCTCCGCTAAGCTGGGCCTGTGAGCGTCCGGCCCGATCCCGATGCCCTCCTGCGCCAGGTGCAGGCGGCGGAGGCGCTGGCCGCCCGGGCCAAGCTGAAGGTGTTCTTCGGGGCGGCCCCGGGCGTGGGGAAGACCTACGCCATGCTCCGGGAGGCCCAGGAACGCCGGGCCATCGGGATCGATGTGGTCGTGGGGGTGGTGGAGACCCACGGGCGCCCCGAGACCGCCGCCCAGGCGGAGGGCCTCGAACACCTCCCCGCCAAGGAGCTGCCCTACCACGGGACCTTCTATCCGGAGTTCGACCTGGAAGCGGCCCTGAAGCGGAAGCCCCAGCTCATCGTCATGGACGAGCTCGCCCATTCGAACCTCAAGGGATCCCGCCACGACAAGCGCTGGCAGGACGTGCTGGAGCTGCTGGACGCGGGCATCGACGTCTACACCACGGTCAATGTGCAGCACATGGAGAGCCTGCGGGACGTGGTGGCCCAGATCACGGGCATCGTGGTGCGGGAGAACGTGCCGGACACGGTGCTGGAGCGCGCCGACGAGGTGGAGCTCGTGGACCTGCCGCCTGAAGACCTCCTGCAGCGCTTGCGGGAAGGCAAGGTCTACGTGCCGGATCAGGCCCGCCATGCCCTCGACCGCTTCTTCCGGAAGGGCAACCTCCTGGCGCTGCGGGAGCTCGCCCTGCGTCAGACCGCCCAGAGCGTGGACGCGCAGATGCGCCGCTACATGGTCACCGAGGGCATCCAGAAGACCTGGGCGGCGGGAGAGCGGCTGCTGGTCTGCGTGGGGCCCAGCGCCCTCTCCACGCGACTTGTCCGGGCCACCCGGCGCCTGGCCGCGACCCTCGGGGCGCCCTGGACCGCCCTCTACGTGGAAACCCCGCGGCATCACCGATACGGCGAGGCCGACCAAGCCCGGATCGAGGGGAACCTCCGGCTGGCGGAGCAGCTGGGTGGCGAGACGGAGGTCATCGAAGGCGGCGCCTCCATCGGCCCGGACATCCTCGCCTACGCCCGGACCCACCACATCACCAAGATCGTGGTCGGCAAGCCGAGCCTCCCGCGCTGGAGGGAGTTCCTCCGGGGTTCCCTGGTGGACGAGCTGGTGCGGGACTCCGGCGACATCGACATCTTCGTCATCACCGGGGATGGGGCCCAGGAGGCCGCCCGCCCCACCCTGCGGCCCCGCCCCCGGTCCCCCTGGCCGCACTACCTCTTCGCCTCGATGGCGGTGGCGCGCGCTTCCGCCGTGGCGCTCGCGCTGTTCCGCCGATCCGAGCTGGCGGACATCGTGATGATCTACGTGCTGGCCATCGTGCTCGTGGCCACCCGGTCGGGTCGCGGGCCCTCCCTGGTGGCCTCCGTGCTCAGCGTGGCGGCCTTCGACTTCATCTTCGTCCCCCCCTACTACACCTTCGCGGTCACGGACTTCCGGCACGTCGGGACCTTCGCCACCCTGCTGATCACGGGCTGGGTGATCGGAACCCTCACGGAGCGCATCCGGCAGCAGGCGCGGATGGCCCGGCTGCGCGAGCACCGGACCGCGGGGCTCCTCCGCCTGAGCAAGGAGCTCTCGGAGGGGGGTGGCTCGGTGGAGCTCATCGAGTCCGTGGTCCGGAACGTCGCCGCCCAGTTCCACACGGAGGCCCTGGCCTTGATCCCGGATGATCAGGGGCGGCTCCGCTCCCTCCGGACCGAGCTGCCCTACCTCCTCACGGAGAACGAGCGGGGCGTGGCCCAGTGGGTGTACGAGCATGCTGAGGCCGCGGGGCGGGGCACGTCCACCCTGCCCGGAGCCAAGGCCACCTACCTCCCGCTGAAAGGGACGGCGGGGGTGATGGGGGTGCTGGGGGTGCTGCCCGAGGGGGAGGCCCAGTGGACGGAACCGGACCAGCGACGGCTCTTGGAGGCCTTCGCCCATCAGGCGGCCCTGGCCCTTGAGCGCCTCCATCTCTCGGAGCAGACGGCCCAGGCCCGCCGGCGCATGGACGAGGAGCGGCTCCGGAGCGTGCTGCTCAGCTCCGTCTCCCACGACCTCAGGACGCCTCTCGGGAGCATCACCGGAGCCGCCAGCACCCTGCTGGAGGGAGGCGAGCTCCCGGAGGCGACCCGTCGCGACCTGCTGCAGAGCATCCAGGAGGAGTCCCACCGCCTGCACCGCCTCGTCACGAACCTCCTGGACATCACGCGGTATGAGTCCGGGTCCGTCCAGCTGAACCAGGCCTGGCTCCCCCTGGAGGAGGTGGTGGGCTCGGCACTGAACCGCATGGAGGAGGGCCTCCGCGGCCGGCCCCTCACGGTGGAGGTCCCTCCGGACCTTCCCCTCGTCACCGTGGATCCGGTGATGCTGGAGCAGCTCATCGTCAACCTCCTGGACAACGCCCTCAAGCACACGCCTCCGGGCACCGGCGTGGAGGTGAAGGCCTGGGCGGTGGGGAACCGCCTCACCCTCCTGGTGGCCGACCGGGGGCCCGGCCTGGCGGAGGGGGAGGAGGAGCGGATCTTCGAGAAGCTCGTGCGGGGGGCCCACCACGGCGACCAGCCGGGCTCGGGCCTGGGCCTTGCCATCTGCCGGGCCATCGCCGAGGCCCACGGGGGTCGCATCACCGCCAGCAATCGGGCCCAGGGCGGCGCCCAGTTCCTCCTCGTGCTTCCCTTGAAGGAGGCGCCGCCGGCGCCTCCCGAGGAGCCCATGGAATGAGCGAGGGTCCCCTGATCCTGGTGGTGGAGGATGAGCAGCCCATGCGGCGCTTCCTGCGGGCCGCCCTCCAGGCTCAGGGCCATCGCTGCCTGGAGGCGGTGGATGGCGCGGAGGGGACGCGCCTCCTGGCGAGCCATCGCCCGGAGCTCATCCTCCTGGACCTGGGCCTTCCGGATGCAGACGGCCTGGATCTCACCCGGAGCTGGCGGGAGTGGAGCCAGGTGCCCATCATCGTGCTCTCCGCCCGGGGGCGGGAGGAGGACAAGGTGCAGGCCCTGGATGCGGGGGCCGACGACTACCTCACCAAGCCCTTCAGCACCGGAGAGCTCATGGCCCGGATCCGGGTGGCCCTCCGGCATCGGGCCGGGGCCGTGGCGGAGACCCCCCGCTTCGAGACCGACCACTGGTCCATGGACCAGGCCCTCCGGGAGGTGCGGGTGGCGGGGGCGGTGGTGCACCTTACGCCCAACGAGTTCAAGCTCCTTCAGGTGCTCGTGCGGCATGCGGGGCGCGTCGTCACCCACCCGCAGCTCCTGCGCGAGGTGTGGGGGACGGCCTCGGCCCAGCCCCACTACGTCCGCGTCTACATGGCCCAGCTCCGGCAGAAGCTGGAGCCGGACCCGGCCCGCCCCCGGTACCTGCTGACGGAGCCTGGGGTGGGATACAGGCTGAAGGCGGAGGCCTAGCTCCGGAGCCGGGAAGGAACCTCCTCCAGGGGCCAGGCCTCCTGGGCGCCGGTGGCGAGGTCCTTCACGGTGATGGTGCCGGCAGCCAGCTCGCCCTCGCCCAGGATCAGGGCCCGGGTGAAGCCCTGGCGGTTGGCGGTCTGGAGGGCCTTCTTGAGGTTGGCGCCCCGGGTCTCCACCTGCACGGCGGCCCCTTCCGCCCACCACTGGCGGGCCCGCTTCAGGGCCTCGGTGGTGGCGGCCTCGCCCATGGGGATGAGCAGGGCGGGGCGGGCCTCGGCCTGCTCCCCGCGCACGGCGGCCAGGATCATGGCGAGGCGATCCAGGCCGATGGCCCAGCCGAAGGCCGGGGTGTCGGGGCCGCCCAGGTGCTTCACGAGGCCGTCGTAGCGGCCGCCGCCCAGGAGGGCGCTCTGGGCGCCCAGGTCGCTGGAGAGCACCTCGAAGGCCGTGCGGGTGTAGTAGTCCAGGCCGCGCACCAGGCGTGGGTTCTCCTCGAAGGGGATGCCCAGCTCCGTGAGCAGGGCCTTGAGGCGGGCGTGGTGGGTGCGGGAGGCCTCGTCCAGGAAGTCGGTGATGAGGGGGTGGCCCTCCAGGGCGGCCTGGCAGCCCTCGTTCTTGCAGTCCAGCACCCGCATGGGGTTCTCGGCCACGCGGCGGTGGCAGTCGCCGCAGAAGCGGGCCTCCCGTTCGTCGAAGAAGGCGCGGAAGGCGGCATAGAAGGCGGGTCGGCTCTCGGGGGTGCCCACGGAGTTGAGGGTGAGCTTCAGCTGCTTGAGCCCGAGGCCCTGCAGGAAGTCGAAGAGCATGACCAGGTTCTCGGCCTCGCACTCGGGCGTGGCGCTGCCGAAGACCTCGGCGCCGATCTGCCAGAACTGGCGGTAGCGGCCCGCCTGCATGCGCTCGTAGCGGAACATGGGGCCGATGTAGAAGAGCAGCTGGGGATCGCTGGTCTGCAGGAGCTTGTGCTCGATCATGGCCCGCACCACGGCGGCGGTGTTCTCGGGGCGCATCACCACGGAGCGGTCGCCCCGGTCCTTGAACTCGTACATCTCCTTGTTGACGATGTCGGAGCTGTCGCCCACGGAGCGCTTGAACACCTCCGTGTATTCGAGGATCGGCGTGCGGATCTCACCGTATCCGTGCTGGGAGAAGACGCGCCGCGCGGTATCCTCGATGAGCTGGAAATCCCTCATCACCGGACCGAAGAGATCCCGCATGCCTTTCACGGACTGCGCCATCGCCCTACTCCTATCGGCCTTCAGTCTACAGGCCCCGGCCCAGGGTCCCGTCACGGCCTCGAAACTGAAGGTGGTCCTGGACGCGGGCCACGGTGGGGAGGACAGCGGAGCCAAGGGCCCCAAGGGGCTCCGGGAGAAGGACGCGGCCCTGACCTTGGCGAAGGCGCTGGGGAAGCGGCTCCAGGAGGCGGGCCTCGAGGTGGCCTACACCCGCGAAGATGACACCTTCATCCCCCTCTGGGAGCGGGCCAAGCGGGCCAATGACCAGGGGGCGGACCTCTTCCTGAGCCTCCACCTCAACGCGGCCTCCGCCAGGGCCGCCAAGGGCTCGGAAGTCTATTTCCTGAGCCTGTCGGAGGGGGACCAGGACACCGAGGCCCTGGCCGATGCCGAAAACGCGGGAGGGGGACCCTCCCCGAACCCCGGCCCGGACAGCGTGGTGGCGTCCATCCTCGACGACCTGGCCCAGAAGGCCTTCCTGGAGGACAGCGAGCGCCTGGCGGTGGAGGTGCAGACCCACCTCAACCGCCTGGCGGGCATCAAGGAGCGGGGCGTGAAGCAGGCGCGCTTCGTCGTGCTTCGAAGCGCCGCCATGCCCGCGGTCCTGGTGGAGACCGCCTTCATCTCCAACCCCAAGGAGGAGCAGAAGCTCCGGGATGCGGCCTTCGTGGATCAGGTGGCCCAGTCCATCGCCAGGGGCATCCGCAGCTACCTCGCCAGCACCCAGGGCAGCGTGAAGCGCAAGGCCGAGAGCGGTCGCTGAACCCTTGAACAGCCTGGGTTTGCGCCGTGCCGACCGCCGACCGACCTTGCCAGATCCCCCCATTCCGGCCATCATCGAAGGGCACGAGTACCCGTAGCTCAGTTGGATAGAGCGTTGGCCTCCGAAGCCAAAGGTCGCGCGTTCGAGTCGCGCCGGTGGCTGGGTCGGCGGCCTGTCCGGCTGGGTCGTACGGG
>CAZVKM010000053.1:6747-16575 GCA_964627685.1 uncultured Solibacteraceae bacterium
GGACCGTGGCCGGCGAAGGCGGCCCGTTCGAGTCGCGCCGGTGGCTGGGTCGGCGGCCTGTCCGGCTGGGTCGTACGGGTTCCCGCGACTCGGACGCGCGAGTGGGCCCGCGGAGGTAGCCCAGTGGGCTTCCGTGAGCGGGACCGTGGCCGGCGAAGGCGGCCCGTTCGAGTCGCGCCGGTGGCTGGGTCGGCGTCTGGCTCCGAGGGGTCGTGCCCATTCCCGCGACTTGGAACCCCGGCTTGGGGCAGCCCGCTCTTGTCCACCATCACACACCTTTCCCGGCTCCCCCGCCGTCGAGGCCTACGTTGGAAGCGCAGGACCTCAGGAGGTCCCATGAACACGGACATCGGATTCCGGTATTGCCAGTCCATGGACGGTGGCTTCGCCGCGTGGACCCACGACGAGGAGACGCTGTTCCTCGTGCAGGGGGAGACCATCCCGCAGCTGGAGAAGGCCCTGGCCGAGGCCCTGTCGCTGGTGGTGCCCATGGGCCTCGCCCAACGGGCCCCCCGGCTGGTCCACCTCAGCCGCTCCGATTCCGGAGGATCCATCTCCCTGGTGGGCAACCGCGGGGAGGAGCTCCTCGCCCCCTTCCTCCGGAGTGGCAGCCCGCGCTTCGAGGACGGGGCCTTCATGGGCCTCCTCAAGGTCGTAGGCAACCTCCATGTGGTGGCACCGCGCGGAGTGCTGAAGCCGGAGCTGGTGAGCCACCTGGTGCACGCCCTCCGGGAACGGCACGACTCCCGGGTGGATCCCCCCTGGGAGGCCTTCCTGCAGAAGTGGCTCACCCACGCGGTGCCCGCGGAGTAGCCCCAGAGGTGGAACCCCGCCTCCGAAATCTGGAATCAAAAGTTTGAATGAGGCCATGGAGGGGGCGACCGGCGACACTGGAAGGCCACTTCCGGAGGTGCCATGGGGCGCGTCAAGCTCACGGTGAGCTCGGTCTTCTTCTTCACGCTCCACGTGTGGGCTCTGGGGATCTTCCTGCTCCCCTTCAGCTGGAAGCTGGTGGGGGCCGCCGCCCTCCTGTACGTGATCCGGATGTTCGCCATCACCGCGGGCTACCACCGGTACTTCAGCCACCGCACCTTCCAACTGGGCCGCGTGAGCCAGTTCCTGTTAGCCTTCCTGGCCCAGACCAGTGGCCAGAAGGGCGCCCTCTGGTGGGCCGCCCGGCACCGGGAGCACCACCGCACCTCAGATCGGCCCGAGGACGTGCACAGCCCCATCACCCAGGGGCTGTGGACCAGCCATGTGGGCTGGGTTTTGGATGGCGCCCACGACGACTACGACGTGAAGGGCATCCAGGACTTCGCCAAATTCCCCGAGCTGGTGTGGCTCGACCGGTACCACTGGGTCTGCCCCTGGGCCCTGGGGATCGTGACCTTCCAGGTCGGTGAGTGGCTGGGCTGGGGCGGGTTCACCACCCTCACCTGGGGCTTCGTGTTCAGCACCGTGGTGCTCTGGCACGCCACCTTCTGCATCAACAGCCTCGCCCACCTCTGGGGAACGCGCCGCTTCGACACCCCCGACCGCAGCCGCAACAACCTGCTCCTCGCCCTGGTGACCCTGGGGGAGGGCTGGCACAACAACCACCACCACTACCAGGCCAGCTGCCGGCAGGGTCTCCGCTGGTGGGAAGTGGATGTGACCTTTTATACGCTCAAAGTGCTCAGCTGGCTTGGGTTGGTGAAGGCCATCAAGACCTTCCCCCCAGGCCTGATGGGGCGGCAGGAGATGATTTCCTCCTAAATCGTTCAGAAAAATATCTGGAATTATTGCTCGGGGCCCCTAAGCTGAACCTGGGGGGATCACCCGCATGCCCAAGACGGCCCATGAATTCCTGAGCATCGGCGACATCTGCGATGAGACCGGCCTCAGCCCCGACGTGGTGCGGGTCTGGGAGCGCCGCTACGGCTTCCCGGTTCCCGTGCGCCTGCCCTCCGGGCACCGCCGTTATCGGCCCGAGGACCTGAACCGCCTGCGCCTCATGGCGGAGGTGGTGGCCCAGGGGCATCGGCCCAGCCAGGCCGCCACAGCCGATGAGGCCTCGCTCAAGGCGCTGCTGCGGAAGCCGGAGGGGGAGGTGTGGGAGGACCTGGTGGGCGGGCTGTACAAGGCCGTGATGGCCATGGATGTCCCCACCATGCGTGTCCTCCTGGACCAGGCCCAGTCCCGGGACGGGGTGCTCCCCTTCCTGCGCTGCTGCGTGGGGCCCCTCCTGGATCGCGTGGGCATGGGCTGGGCGGATGGCACCTTGGGCATCCACCACGAGCACCTGCTCACGGAGGTGCTGGAGGATCGGCTCCGCCTCCTGCGCGCCCAGCAGCGTGTGCAGTCCCACGGCCCCCTGATCCTGTTCGCCACCCTGCCGGGGGAGCGCCACCGCCTGGGGCTGCTGATGGCCGCCCTCACCTATGCGGCCAAGGGGCACCGGACCGAACTCCTGGGCATCGATCTCCCCGTGGCCAACATCGCCTCGGCGGCGCGCACCTTGAAGGCGACCTCGGTGGCGGTGTCCCTCAGCATCCAGAGCAGTGGGGAGCCCACCCGTCGCCTGATCATGGACCTCCAGGAGCGGCTTCCGGAGGGGTGCCGCCTCATCATCGGGGGCCAGGGGGCCGCCCGCACCCGCAAGGTGGAGGGGGTCGAGCGGCTCACGGGCCTGGATCTCCGGTCCGCCTAGGCGCCCCCATGAAGATCGCCGTCATCGGCTCCGGCATTTCCGGACTGTCCGCGGCCTGGCTGCTCAGCCGGGCGCATGAGGTGACCCTCTTCGAGAAGGAGGATCGCCTCGGGGGGCACACCCACACCCAGGCCGTGCGCACGCCACAGGGTGACCGCCCCGTGGACACGGGCTTCATCGTCCACAACCGCCCCACCTACCCCAACTTCTGCCGGCTCATGGAGGAACTGGGCATCGAGACCGCGCCCAGCGACATGAGCTTCGCGGCCCAGGGCGTGACCTTCCCCTGGTGCAGCCGTGGACTGAACGGCCTCTTCTGCGAACGTCGCCACCTTGTGCAGCCCCGCTTCTATGGGCTCTGGTCGGAAGTGCTCCGCTTCAACCGCGAGGCCCCGGGGCTGCTGGAGGAGCCCGGGGCCGAGCGCTGGACCCTGGGCGCCTGGCTGGACGCCAGGGGCTATGGGCGGGAGATGCGTGAGAACTACCTTCTGCCCATGGCGGGAGCCGTTTGGAGCACCACCGTGGCGGACATGGAGGCCTTCCCCGCCGTCACCCTCGTGCGCTTCTTCCGGAACCACGGCTTCCTCGGGGTCACCACCCAGCACCCCTGGCGCACCATCCCCGGGGGCACGGGTCGCTACATCCCCAAGCTGCTCGCCCCCATGGGAGATCGCATCGTCACGGGGGCCCGCATCGGCGGCATCCGACGGGATGCGGAGGGGGTGACGGTGGCCTTGGAAGGGCAGGGGGAACTGGCGTTCGATCACGTGGTCCTGGCGGTCCACGGCGATCAGGCCCTGCCCCTGCTGGCGGACGCCACGCCCCTGGAGCGGGAGGTGCTCAGCGCCTTCCGCAGCAACCCGAGCCCCGCCGTGCTCCACACGGACACGGGCCTCCTGCCTCGGCACCGCCGTGCCTGGGCCAGTTGGAACTACCGCCACCATCGGGAGGCGGGCCGGCTGCTCCTCACCTACCACATGAACCGCCTCCAGCCCCTGGGCACCACCACGGAGGTCTTCGTCACCTTGCACGGCGAGGATGGCATCGATCCCACGAAGGTGCAGGCCCGCATGGCCTACGAGCATCCCCGCTACGACCTCGCCGCCCTCGCCAGCCAGGCCCGCTGGGCCGAGGTCAGCGGCCCCCGCAGCCACCACGGCCGAACCCACTTCGCCGGCGCCTACTGGATGTATGGGTTTCATGAAGACGGACTTAACTCGGGCCTAAGGGTCGCTCGTGACCTCGGTGTCTCATGGTGAGCGGCCGTCCGAACGTGGTGGGCCTGGAGTATCCGCGCAGCGGATACCCAGATGACGGACTCAACTCTGGGATCAGAGTCGCTCGTGACCTCGGTGTCTCATGGTGAGCGCGCCCGCGGCCCTCTACCGGGGATGGGTGCGGCACCGCCGACTCCTGCCGAAGGCCCATGCCTTTCGCTACCCCCTCTTCCTCGCCTGCGTGGACATCGACCGGTTGGCGGAGGCGGAGGATCAGGCCGCCCTCTTCTCCCTGGGGCGCTTCAACGCCCTCAGCTTCCAGGAGGAGGACTACCTGCCGAATCGTCCCGGTCGCACCCTGCGCGAGCGCCTGGCGGCGGACGCCGAGGCCCAGGGCCGGCGCCTGCCTGAGGGCCCCATCTTCCTCCTCACGAACCTCCGCACCTTTGGCCTCGCCTTCAATCCCGTGAGCTACTACTACGCCCACGATCCGGAAGGCCGCCTGGCGATGATCATCGCCGAGGTGACCAACACGCCCTGGAAGGAGCGGGTCACCTATTGGATGGATCCAGCCGAGGGCCGCCGAGGTGAAGGTGCGGTGGCCTTCGAGGTGCCCAAGGCCATGCACGTGAGCCCCTTCAATCCCATGGGGTTGCGCTACCGCTGGACCTTCACGGAGCCCGGCGAGGACCTCTCGGTGCGCATGGCCCTCTTCGAGGACGAGACCTTCTTCTTCGATGCGGACCTCGACCTGGTCCGCCACCCCTGGACCACCCGAACCCTCTGTCTGTCCCTGCTCCGCTACCCCCTGATGACCCTCCAGGTCGTTCTCGCCATCCACTGGGAGGCCCTATGTCTATGGATCAAGCGCGTACCCGTGCATACCCATCCGAAGAAGGCGGCGAAGGCCAGCCTCTGAAGCCGGGCCTCACGGGCCGGCTCTTCCTGAAGGCCCTCCGGGGCCTGAAGGGGGGTCGCCTGGGCGTGCGCCTCGGGGACCACCACGAGGTCTTCGGCGATCTGGAGGCCCCGCTCCGGGCGGAGGTGGTGATCACCGACGCCCGCGCCTTCCGGGCCGCCGTGTTCGAAGGGGAGGTCGGCCTGGGCGATGCCTACCTGATGGGGTGGTGGCACACGGACAACCTGCCCGACCTCGTGCGCCTCGCCGTGCGGAACCTGGCGGAGATGGATCGCGCCGGGGGCTGGCTCGCGACCCTCGGCAAGGCCCTGAACCGCCTCCGTCACCGCCGGAACGACAACACCGTCACCGGCAGCCGGGAGAACATCTCCGCCCATTACGACCTGGGCAACGACTTCTACCGCCTCTGGCTGGATCCCACCCTCGCCTACAGCTGCGCCGTGTTCGAGCGGGCCGACGAGTCCCTGGAGGCGGCCCAGACCCGGAAGTTCGAGACCCTCTGCCGCAAGCTGCAGCTCAGGCCCGGCGAGCACCTCCTGGAGATCGGCACGGGCTGGGGCGGCTTCGCCCTGCACGCGGTGAAGCACCACGGGGTGAGGGTCACCACCACCACCATCAGCCGGGAGCAGCACGACCACGCGAAGGCGCTGTTCGAGCGCGAAGGCGTGGCCGACCGCATCGACCTCCGCCTGGAGGACTATCGCAACCTCACCGGCACCTTCGACAAGGCCGTGAGCATCGAGATGTTCGAGGCGGTGGGGCTGAAGCACTACGACACCTACTTCGGCACCGTGGACCGCCTCCTGGCGCCGGGCGGCACCTTCCTCCTGCAGACCATCACCATGAACGAGGGGCGCTTCCCCGAGTACATCCGCAGCAGCGACTGGATCCAGCGCCGCATCTTCCCAGGCGCGGAGCTGGCCTCCGTGTCGGAGATCCTCCGGAGCCTGGGGCGCTGCACGTCGATGAACCTCTTCCACCTGGAGGAGTTCGGCCGCCACTACGCCCTGACCCTCCGCCGCTGGAGGGAGACCTTCCTGGAGCACCTGGACGCCGTGCGGGCCCTGGGCTACGACGACCGTTTCATCCGCATGTGGGAGTACTACCTGGCCTCCTGCGAGGGGGCCTTCCAGGAGCGCTACATCGGGGTGGCCCACCTGCACCTGGTGAAGCGCGACTGCGACCGGGCCCTGCCCAACGAGGGCTTCTGATGCGCCGCGCCCTCCTGATCTTCTGCGCCCTGGTCTTCGCGGCCATGGTGGCCGTGACCACCTGGGCCAGCCTGGAGTCCAACGTGGCCGTGGGCTTCACACGGGTGGCCGCGGACCGATGGGGGCTCGCCACCCTCTTCGATGCCTACTTCGGCTTCCTCTGGTTCTGGCTCTGGGTGCTCTGGAAGGAGCGGGGCTGGGGGCGCCGCCTCCTGTGGCTGATCCTGCTGCTGGCCCTGGGCAACCTGGCCATCGCGGCCTTCGTGGCCATGCAGGCCTGGAAGTGGCGCGAGAGGGAGGGTTTCGAGGCCCTCCTCACGGTCCGCCACCCATGAAGGACCGCCTGCGCCGCTGGCTCTGGGAGCCGCTGCGGACCCAGCTCCGTCAGGGGCTGAGCCCGGAGCGGCTCGCCTGGACCGTGGCCGTGGGCTTGGCCCTGGGCGTGTATCCGGTGCTCGGGGTGACCACCTTCCTCTGCCTCGGGGCGGCCCATGCTGCACGCTTGAACCAGCCCGCGATCCACCTGGTGAACCAGGCCGTGTACCCCCTGCAGCTTCTCCTGCTGGTGCCCTTCATGAAGCTGGGCATCGCCCTGATTCCTGGCTTCCACTTGCACCTGGGGCTGACGGAGATGCTGCGCTTCCTGGCGGCGGACCCCTTTGGCGCCATCCGCGCCCTCTGGGGCGCCTCCTGGCGGGGGCAGTTGGCCTGGCTGCTCACGGCCCCACCCGTGGCCACGGGCCTGGCCCTTCTCCTCACCCCGCTCTTCCGGGCCGTGGCCCGCCGCCAGGAGGTTCGCCCCGCATGAGCCCGCTCCCCCTCCTCCTCTGGGGCACCCTGGGGGCCTGCCTGCTGCAGCTGGGCCTCTGGGCCTGGCACCTCCGCACCCGCAATGCCGGCTGGGTGGACGTGGGCTGGGCCCTGAGCCTGGGCCTGCTGGCCCTGTTCTGTGCCGGTCAGGGCACGGGACATCCCGCCGTGCGCCTCTTCGTGGGGCTGCTGGGTGGGGGCTGGGGTCTGCGCCTGGCGGCCCACCTGGGGCATCGCGTGGCCACGGAACCCCACGAGGACGGTCGCTACCAGGAACTCCGCCGCAGCTGGGGCGGCAACCTGGACCTGAAGTTCCTGAGCTTCTTCCTGTTCCAGGGCGTGCTGGCCGGCGGCCTTGCGCTGCCCTTCGCCCTGGCGGCCTCGGCGCCCGCCTACCATCCCCTCCATGGGATCGCGGCCGGGCTCTGGCTCCTGGCCCTGCTCGGGGAGAGCCTCGCGGATGCCCAGCTGCGCCGCTTCAAGGCGCGGCCCACTTCAAAGGGTCTCACCTGCCGCGAGGGTCTGTGGCGCTACTCCCGCCACCCCAACTACTTCTTCGAGTCCCTCCTGTGGGTGGCCTTCGCCCTGCTGGCGGCGCCGGCGCCCTGGGGCTGGCTGGCCTGGGGCGCCCCGACCCTGATCCTCTACTTCCTTCTGTTCGTCACGGGGATCCCCTACACCGAGGCCCAGTCCCTCCGCAGCCGCCCCGAGGATTACGCCCGCTACCAGCGGGAGACCTCCGCCTTCCTCCCCTGGTTTCCCAAGGTGCCCGCATGATCGACACCCTCCTTGCCGCCGGGCTCGTGCCCGACGCCCTCATCCGCTTCCGCATCCGCCAGCTCCTGGCCCGGCGCCTGGAGGAGGAGGCCGAAGGCGGCCTGGAAGCCCAGCACGCGCGCTTCCGGAAGCGCCTGGCCGAGTGGGCCGCGGGCCCCGTGGCCGTGGCCACCGCCGAGGCCAACGAGCAGCACTACGAGGTGCCCCCCCGCTTCTTCGAGCTGGCCCTGGGCCCCCGCCTCAAGTCCAGCTCGGCCTACTACGAGGCGGATACCCTGGGCCTCGGGGGCGCCGAGGAGCGGATGCTCGCCCTCACCTGCGAGCGGGCCCGGCTGAAGGACGGCCAGGATGTGCTCGACGTCGGCTGCGGGTGGGGCAGCCTCACCCTCTGGATGGCGGAGAAGTACCCCCACAGCCGCATCACGGGCGTGTCCAACAGCCGCGACCAGCGGGCCCACATCCTGACCCAGGCGGCGGCCCGGGGGCTCACCAACGTGGAGATCCTCACGGCCGACATGAACGACTTCCAGGCCCCGGGCACCTACGACCGCGTGGTCTCGGTGGAGATGTTCAAGCACATGCGCAACCACGGGGAGCTGCTGAAGCGCATCGCGGGCTGGCTCAAGGCCGAGGGCCTCCTCTTCGTGCACATCTTCACCCACCGCGACTTCACCTACCCCTTCGAGGTGCGCGACGACTCCGACTGGATGGCCAAGTACTTCTTCACCGGGGGCCTCATGCCCTCGGACGCCTACCTGCTCCGGTTCCAGGAGCACCTGCGCTGCGTGGACCACTGGCGGGTGAGCGGCACCCACTACCAGGCAACTTCCGAGGCCTGGCTCCGAAACCAGGACGCCCACCGCGACGAGATCCTGGCCCTCTTCCGGACCACCTATGGGAAGGAGGCCCGCCTCCAGTTCGCCCGCTGGCGCGTCTTCTTCATGGCCTGTGCTGAGCTGTGGGGGTGGCGGGGCGGGGAGGAGTGGTTCGTCAGCCACTACCTCTTCCGGAAGCCCTGAGCCCGTTCGACGATGCCCGATTGATGCCCTACCGGGCCTTGGATAGCCTGGAAGCACCCGGATATTTGGAGCCCCCATGAGCGAGACCCCGTCGCGCAAGCCCTCGGTCATCAAGAAGCGCTTCCCCTGGGGGTGGGTGATCCTCGGGCTGGTGGGGGTCGTCGCCGTGGGCATGGTGGCCGGGGGGAAGTCCGCCCCCACCGCCGTGAGCCTGGGGAGCCCCACGGTCTTCAAGGCCGGGGAGCGCAACCCCCTGGTGACCGCCTCGGGCTACTTGGTGGCCCGCACCCGCGCCACCCTCTCCAGCAAGGTGCTGGGTCGGGTGAGCTGGTTGGGCGTGCAGGAGGGCAGCCGCGTCGCCAAGGGGCAGCTGCTGGCCCGCCTGGAGTCGCCGGACCTCGCCGCCAGCCGGGAGCAGATCAAGGCCCAGCTGGATCAGGCCAGGCTGGACCTGGATCGCGCCGAGAAGCTCCAAGCCGCGGGCATCCAAGACAGCGCCACCGTGGACCGCCTCCGCAGCCAGCGCCGCACGCTGGAGGCCCAGCTGGCCTACCAGGACGCCCTCATGGAGAGCATGGTCATCCGCGCGCCCTTCAGCGGCGTCGTCACCCAGAAGCTCTCCGAGGTGGGTGAGACCGTGGCCCCCGGCAGCGCCGGTGGGGCCAACGCCATCAACGCCATCCTCGTGATGGCGGACTTCAACACCCTCGAAGTGGAGGTGGAGGTGAACGAGGCCTCCATCGCCAAGCTCCACAAGGGCATGCCCGCGGAGGTCCGCGTGGACGCCCTGGAGGGCCGCAAGGAGAAGGCCGTGCTCAAGGGCCAGCTGCGGGAGATCTACCCCAGCTCCAGCCGCCAGAAGGCCGTGGTGATCGTCCGGGTGGCCTTCCTGGAGAAGGACGCCCTGCTGGTGCCGGACATGGGCGCCAAGGTCACCTTCCTCGGCGATCCCTACAAGGAGGACGTGGTGGTGCTGGGCCGCGAGCAGGTGAAGAAGGCCGACGGCAAGTCCTACGCCTGGGTGGTGGAGGGCGAGGTGGCGGTGCAGAAGCCCGTGGCCGTGCTGGCGGAGAACCCCATCGGCCTCGAGGTGAGCGGCATGCCCAAGGACGCCAAGCTCATCGTGGCGCCCCCGGACAGCCTCAAGCCCGGTGCCAAGGTGAAAGTGAAGTCCTGATGAACGCCA